>JADJPF010000007.1 GCA_016713405.1 Blastocatellia bacterium | reverse complement strand
AAAGAAAGATGAAACAGCATTTAACTCTATTATTGAGTTACTTGCTGAAGATTTAGCAGCACTTCCAGAAAAGACCATTGCAATAAAAGAAAATGGCGTGAGCTTAAATCTGTAAGAGATTTTGATAGCCTAAAAACCTTTTCTGGTGTAACTAAAACGGTTTTGGCTAGAGATATTGCTCCATTAATGCAATGGCGAAACACTCGCGGACACGAAGAAGCCTATTATTTTGATTTACTTATAGCTAGGCTTCAAAATGAACTTTTAAGAAAGTCTGCTAAGTTTGAAGATTATAAAGATGAGCTTTATTTGCAATTTCCCAGCTTCCAACAAATATTAATCAAGTTCGTGAAAAGCTTAATATTATCAATCAAATAAAGGCTTCTCAATTTTGGGAAACTATAACAATCAAAGATTTAGAAAATATCCGTGTAGAACTGCGAGGAATAATGCAACATAGACGTCTTACTTCTTATAGTAGTCCTAAACCATTAGTTATTGATGTAGCTGAAGATAGAACCAAAATTGAACAAAGAAAAGTACTGCCTAAGCTAGAAGGTTTAGAGTTAATAGCCTACCGTATGCGTGTTAAGGATGCTTTAGAAGCTTTAATTGAAGAAAGCACTATTTTACAAAAAATCAAATCTGGAAAACCTGTTAATGAAGACGACTTGCAAGAGATTTGTTCACTTATACTTACACAAAATCCAGACGTTGATTGTGATAACCTAGTAGAACTTTATCCAGAAGCAGCAGGAGATATTATTTATATTTTCCATAGAATTATTGGATGGGAATCTACAGCAGTTCGTCAAAGATTTGAGCAATTTGCACAAGAGCATAATCTAAATTCTAAACAGATTAAATTTTGGATTTAGTAATAAACTTTATTGCTAAAAACGGTTCAATAGAAATTGATAAGCTTTTTGAGTCACCGTTTACTTTTATTGATAGTTATGGATTAGTGGAGTGTTTAGCGATGAAGAAAGAAACGAGTTATTAGGCATTATTAATTCTTTTCAAACCTAAGAATATAAGCAACAATTAATAAATTTTTCCAACAGGACAATTATGATTACAGGACAGCTAAGAAGTCAGATTGACAAACTCTGGGAAGAGTTTTGGACAGGCGGAATCACCAATCCATTAACCGTCATTGAGCAAATTTCTTTTCTAATGTTTGCGCGGTGGCTTGATATTAATGAAGAAGTAAACGAGAAAAAAGCAAAGGTTAAAGGTAAATTTTTTTTAGGATAGCCTTTACGGAGAAGATAAACGACATCTCCGTTGGTCTAGCTTTTAAGCAATTAGGCGGTGATGAAATGCTTAAGCTAGTGCGCGATAATGTTTTTCCACACTTTAAAGAAATAGCCAACAAAGGTAAAGATTCAACCTTTAGCGAATATATGGCAGATGCTCAACTAATGATTCAAAAGCCTAGTTTGTTTGTTTTCTGCTGTAAATATGATTGACCGCTTACCGCTTACTGAAGCTGATACAAAAGGCGACTTTTATGAGTATTTGCTTTCTAAACTAACTACAGCAGGCATTAACGGCCAATTCCGTACACCTCGCCATATTATTGGTCTAATGGTTGAACTCCTTGATCCAAAGCCAAATGAGGTTGTAGGAGATCCCGCTTGTGGTACGGCGGGCTTTTCTAGTAGGAGTGATGCAATACTTATTAGAGAAATACACATCAACCGAAGGTATTATTGAAAATGAAGATGGTAGCAAAATTTATAGTGGTGATTTGTTAGAACCATATCAAGAGCATATTCAAAAGAAATGCTTCACGGTTTTGACTTTGATGCAACAATGCTAAGAATTGCAGCAATGAATTTAATGTTGCATGGTGTAGACTCGCCTAAAATCCATTATCAAGATACTTTGAGCAGCAATTTTCCAGATAAATTTCCTAAACTAGCTACAGAAGGCTTTGATGTAGTGCTAGCCAATCCACCATTCAAAGGCAGCCTTGACGAGGAAGATGTTCATTCCTCATTAATTGGCAAAGTAAAAACCAAAAAGACTGAATTGTTGTTTATCGCGCTAATCTTGCGAATGCTTAAAAAGGGTGGTCGTTCAGCAACAATTGTTCCTGATGGAGTGTTATTTGGCTCAAGCAAAGCCCACATAGCCTTACGTCAATTGTTAGTTGATGAAAACCAATTAGAAGCAATTATTTCGCTTCCATCAGGCGTATTTAAGCCCTATGCAGGAGTTTCAACAGCAATAATAGTTTTTACTAAAGGCGGCAGAACGGACAACGTATTTTTCTATGATGTTGAAGCCGATGGATATTCATTAGACGACAAGCGCGACCCAGTAGCCGAAAATGATTTGCCCGATGTGCTAAAGCGTTGGCAAGCACGAGATCCTAAGAAAGACAGCAGTAGAACAGACAAAGCTTTTTTTGTCCCTGTCAAAGATATTCAAGAAAATAACTATGATTTGTCATTGAATAGGTACAAGGAAGTAGTGATGAAGAAGTAGAGTATGAAGCACCAAAGGAAATACTTAAAAAAGCTAAAAGGTTTAGAGGCAAGTATTCAAGAAGATTTGAATGAACTGGAGACACTACTATGATGAGTAAAACAAAGTATGTTTTCTTGAATGAAGTTGCTGATATTTTAGGAGGGTTTGCCTTTAATAGTTCTTGGTTTCAAGAATGGGGGAAAAGTAATTAGAATAAGTGATATAGCAGGGGGTTTTGTGTCAACAAGAAATTCTGTTAGGGTTGATAATACAAAAAATCCTTTACCAAATTCTTGTAGAGCTAAAAGGAGATATTCTGATTGCTCTTTCTGGCGCAACAACAGGGAAAAAAGTGGCGTTGTTTTGCAGGAAGACGAAGGTGCTTATGTAAATCAACGTATTTCTATTATTCGTCCTAAAAGTCCAGAATTCTCAATAATTTTGAGGCATTTGATAAGCTCAAAAAAAATTATGGAAAACTTATTAAGTCTTGCTGGGGGAAGCGCACAACCTAATTTTAGTCCTAACGAGTTAAAAAATTGCAAATTCCATTATTTAACAGTGAGCAACAAAAGCGCATCGCCGCCATTCTCGACAAAGCCGACGCGATAAGGCGCAAGCGGCAAGAGGCGATTAAGCTGGCGGATGAGTTGCTGCGGTCGGTGTTTTTGGACATGTTCGGCGATCCGGTGACGAATCCGAAGGGGTGGGACAAAGTAAACATTAAAGATTTAGTTTCTGAAGTAAATTATGGAACAAGTAGCAAGGCAGGAGAAAAGGTCAATATCCTATCTTAAGAATGGGTAATATAACTTATCAAGGTGGATGGGATTTTACTGATTTGAAATATATTGATTTATCTGACAAAGAAAAAGAAAAGTATTTAGTGGTAAAAGGTGATTTACTTTTTAATAGAACCAATAGCAAAGAATTAGTTGGCAAATCAGCAGTGTATCGCCAAAGTGAACCTATGGCTTTTGCAGGGTATTTAATTAGAGTAAAAGCTAATTCTCAAAACAATGCAGAATATTTAGCTGGGTTTCTTAATTCAAAATATGGTAAACAAATATTAACCAATATGTGCAAAAGTATTATTGGTATGGCTAATATAAATGCACAGGAGTTGCAGTCTATAGAAATACTAAAACCTCCTTTAAATCTACAAAATGATTATGCAAAAATAGTTTATAAAACAGAAAAAAATAAAAGAGAAATTGTTTTATGATCACCAGCAAATAGATATTTTATTCAACTCCCTTGTCCAACGTGCTTTTCGAGGCGAATTATAGAAATAGGTAGGTTTATGATTACGGCAATTACACTAAAAAACTTCAAAGGTATTCGTGAGCGTGTACGAATTGAGCTAAAGCCTATCACGCTGTTGTTTGGCGCAAATAGCGCGGGCAAAAGCACTATTTTGCAAGCAATACACTATGCAAGAGAAGTTTTGCTGTACCAAAACCTTGATGCAGATCAAACTATTCAGGGTGGTGACAACATAGATTTGGGAGGTTTTAGGAATTTAGTTAGTGATCGCGATCTTAAAAAGAAAATTCATTTACGGTTTGAAATGGATCTTTCTAGAGAAGATTTACCTTTATATCATTCTTTATCAAAATGGGATTTTGATATAAGCCCTAAGGTTAAATCAGCTTGGGTAGAAATTGTTATAGGGTGGGACGAAGTAAGAAAATATCCTTACATTACAAATTATCTAGTGGGCATGAATAATGATGAAGAAATAGCAGGAATTTATTCTGAAGGATTAGGAAATATAATAAAAGTAAATGTTAGTCATCCAATTTTTTATGATGATCCGAAAATCGGTCAACCTGTTGGCTCAGAGAAAAAGTAGCAGAATTTACATTGGTATATCCTAATTCTGTTTTGCCAAGATGGAAAACAGGAATAAGTTTTGTAGAAAGAGGCACTACTCTTTCTGAAGACTTGGCTGGTAATTATTACTTTAGTGGAATGTATCTTCTTGGACAATAAACCAAATTTTGAGAGGGACAGGAGAAGTATTAACAGAAAAGTTAAATAGATTTTTGTACTTAGGGCCAATTAGAGAAATCCCATCAAGGAATTATCAGCCTGTGTCAACGCAAAATAGACAAAATTGGGCTAATGGTTTAGCTGCTTGGGACACGCTTTATTTGAGAGATCAAAAATTTCTAAAAAAAGTAAACCATTGGTTAGGAGAGGAAAAACTTAAAACAGGCTATGCTCTAAAAATGAAAGTGTACAAAGAAGTTGATTTAGAAAGTCCTATAATAGCCATACTAGAAAGAGGTGCAGAATTAGATGATATAGAGATTTTGAAATCATACATGGAAAAATTGCCAAATAAAAAACGTCTTTTTATTTGAAAATAAGACGGGTATAGATGTTTTTCCTCAAGATATTGGTATAGGTATTTCTCAGATTATTCCTGTTATAGTAATAGCATTAAATAAAACAGATGATAGTATTATTGCTATTGAACAGCCAGAACTATATTCATCCGGCAATTCAGACGGGGCTAGGGGAGATCTTTATTGATCAAATTAATGAAAAGAGATCTCTTTTCTTGAAACCCATAGCGAACATTTAATATTAAGACTACTTAGACGAATACGAGAGACTAACGACAATGAACTACCACCAGATGCACCAGCACTTACACCTGATAAAGTTTCTGTTATTTATGTTGAACAAACTGCTGAAGGCGTGAAGCTAACACCACTTCGCATAGATGAAACAGGCGAGTTTATAGACCGTTGGCCTAAAGGCTTTTTTGAGGAACGAGCAGAGGAGCTTTTTAAATGTTAAAGGAGTATGCTTTAGATCCTTCTGTTTTAAGTAATTGGGATAGATTTCGTTATTTCATTAGCCAATTTGGTGTAGCCAATGGGCGGCTTATTTCTCAGTACCCTTCTAAATGGAAAAGGCTTGTTTATGCAGCGACAGCAAATTTTCAAGCAGTTGAAAGAACGAAAGTAGAAATAGCATTAAAAAATCTTGTTCTTATGACACGTGTTTCTGAATGGACACCTACTTTATCTTGGCTAGAAAATGTTATTGAGGAACATTCCAAAAGGCCATTTCATGCAATAATTGCGACGGAAAACTCTAATAACCACGCCTGTGTTTTAATAGGTAGTCAAGTGGATAACAACGATGAGCTTATGAAAGCTCCAAGGTCAAAGGAAATAAGACGCTCTGCTACTGAAATGGCTTTGTGTGTTAAAAACTTACTTCTATGTAGCAAGGAAATCATATTTATAGATCCGTATTTTTTCAGGCTTTCATTAAATCCACATATTCGCCCCTTGAGAGAATTCTTAAGCATTATATCGGAAGATTGTAAAGAAAGAGGAAGTTCTATAAAACTAGAATACCATTCTGAAGATAACGATAAAACAATAGGTAATAATACATTCAAAGATGAGTGTGATAAAAGGCTTCCTTACATAATACCTAAAGGTTTATCACTTAATATTATTCGATGGGATGATGGCGAGTTGCATAATCGTTATATTTTGACAGACATAGGTGGAGTAATGTTTGGAACAGGTTTAGATGACAATGAAGACGGCAATAGCACAGATACAGACATAGTAACAATTTTGGACGAAGAAACGCATCAAAGCTTGGCAGCAATATATTGGTAAAACTCCTTTACATCAAGTAAAAGGAGCAAAATAACACTTTTGTTTATACAAAAGTAGATTTCTAAAACCCTAACAGAATTTTAGCCTAGGAGCAATGTTATGGGAGAACCATTAGGAAGTTGTCACTTGTTTTTAGAACCAGCTAGACAAGCTTTGTTTAGAGTAGTTCGCTCAGACATAGAAGATTCCAGAGGCTCAAGCACTATGTATTTGGAAGATTTAAGAGTTAATAGTAATGCTGGAGAAATTTGCTTAGAAGAGCCTATTTATAGAGAAATAGGCAGAGATTCTAGTTATTTTGTGACTGTAGGGCTTGAAACTTATCGTTTAAAGTATGGCAAAAATCGAATTGGGCGTTTTAGCGATAATGATATTGTAGTAGAACACATAATGGTTTCTCGTAGGCATTGTTGCATAGTTGTTCATTCAGATGAACAGATGGAAATCTTTGACACCGCTTCTAAAAATGGCACAAAGGTTAATGGGCAAAAAATAGAAAAATGGTGGTTAAACCTGGTGATGAAACAACTTTGGCTAGACATTATGTTTTAATGCTTTCTGGTTTAGCAGAATAAAATTGTTTGAATAAAATTATGGAAGAGTTTTTCAGTTGAAGTGATAATTCTAACTCGAAATCTAAATATTCTACAGCTAAAATATCAAAATGTGTAAAAAACTCCTGTTTATCAATAACTTAAGGGACTTAGAAAAAATAAAATCTCCCAAATTAAGTAGGTTTGTATGGTAAGCTCTAAGGAATAACAAACTTGGAGAAAAAAGTGGAGCTAACAGAATCGGTAAAAAAATATTTAATAGAAACAGTAGAAAGACTGAAAGGGAGGGAGAGAAGGTTTTTTATGGCTAGAACAGTAAAAGAATTAGGAATAGGAGGACAAAGACGAGCAGAAAAAGAACTAGGGATGGGATAGAACAACGATACGTAAAGGAATGAACGAATTAAATACAGGAATAACGTGTCAGATGCTTTTCGGCAAAGAGGGCGCAAGGCAATAGAAGAACATATACCAAATCTGCTTTTGGATATAACAAATATAGTGGATGGACAAAGCCAAACAGATCCTTCTTTCAAAACTAGCAGACTGTACACAAGATTAAGTGCAAGAGAAGTTAGAGAGCAACTTATTTTGCAGAAAGGCTATGAAGAAAGCGAACTACCTAGCGAGAAAACTATAGCTAACAAATTAAATGCGTTAGGATATTATCCTAGTAAAGTACTAAAGAGTAAGCCAAAAAAAAGATCCCGCAAACAGACGCAATTTTTTCACGTCTAAATGAAGTTAATCCAAAAGCTGATAAATCCACAGAAGAGTTGAGAATTTCCTTGGATGCAAAGGCAGCAGTAAAATAGGTAATTTCTCAAGAGGAGGAAAATCTAGAGTGTTGACTAAGGCGTTAGACCACGATTTCAAGCCTGATTCTACATTAACCCCATTTGGCATATTTTTACCAAAATATGACGATCTGTTTCTTATCACCCCATTTACTCTTACCAGTGATTTTATCGTTGATACCTTAGAACTATGGTGGTTAAAGCAGAAAAAATTCTTTCCTAGCGTTAATACTTTAGTTATAAATCAGACACGGCCTGAAAACCAAAGCCATCGTACACAGTTTGTAAAACGTATGGTTGAGTTTGTTGCAAAATCAAACACATCTGTTTCTCTGGCTTACTATCCTCCATACCATAGCAAATATAATCCCATAGAGCGTTGTTTTGGCGTTTTGGAGAATCATTGGAATGGTTCTATTTTGGATACTTTAGATTCTGTTCTTCATTTTGCTCACTCCATGACTTGGAAAGGCAAACATCCCTACGTTGAATTAATTTCTAAGCCTTACCAAACAGGTGTCAAGGGCTCCTAAATTCCTTATGAAATCTTTAGAGTCTAAACTTGTTCGTTTTCCTGGTCTTGAACGTTGGTTTGTTGATATTCCTTCCCTTTCTATTTAATTCTGGGAGATTTTATTTTTCCAAATCCCTAACTAAAGCAATTGCCCATCAAGTTCTGCTTTGCTTAAATTGTGGTGGATTTTCTTTTAAAGTGCTTCCTATATTTAAGCTAGAAATTACCAAATCATTCTCAAAAAGGCTGCTTTTAAGCCTCTTTTAACCTTAATTTAGTATTCTCTGGGGCATGCATAACTTTATTTCATCACTTCAACTGAGGGACACCACCTAAAATAATACTTTACTATATTATTATTTATTTAGTATAACTATAGTAGCTTATTTAATAAACTAGTAGGATTTCTAAACGATGAGAATGCCAAAACAGTCTTTACGTAAAATAGTACAATTTCTAAATAATCCAGAAGAAGAAGGAGGGTTTTGGCTTCCAAATATACAACGTTCTTTTGTTTGGACAAAAGAGCAAATATGCAGGTTGTTTGACTCTATCTTAAGAGAATATCCTATAAGTACTTTATTAGTATGGAAAACAAAAAGCCGTGTGAAATGTAGAAAATTTATTGAAAATTATAAATCAGATATAAGATTGTCAGATTTCTTCGTACCCGAAAGTGATAAAAAAAAATGTCTTGTTTTAGATGGTCAACAGCGTTTACAAAGCCTCTTTATAGGATTGCGTGGAAGTTTTGAAAAAAAGGAATTGTACATTAATATGCTTAGTGGAGAAGTTGCTGCTCCTGATGATGTTAAATACAAATTTGAGTTTCTTTCATTAGATGAAGCTAAGTATCCTTGGATAAAATTCAAAGATTTAGTATTTTCGGATTTAGATCCTGTCACTTTAGCACAAGACGTAATTTCTCGATCAACCAAAACGCTTTCTTCTGATGAGTTAAAAAAAATAAGCAAAAACATAGGGATTATCTTTAAAACTTTTCACTCAGATGAAGGAATTTCTTATCAAGAATTAGATAGTACAGAGAATATTGCTCTTTACTCTGAAGATGATGTAGTAGAAATTTTTATTAGGGCAAACTCTGGTGGAACAAAACTTGGTAAATCAGATTTGCTTTTTTTTCTTTGTTGGCAACTAGTTGGGACGAATCTGGAGAGGAAATAGAAGAGTTGTTAACAACTTTAAACAACTATGGTTTTGCTTTTTACGCGTGACTTTGTTTTGAAAACATGTCTTACATTACTTGATCAGTGAGCCCGTTACGAAGTTGGTAAATTTAGAAAACAAGGTGTAAGGGAAAAAATAGAGGAAAGATGGGGAGATATATCTAATGCAATTAAAGATGTTTTAGATTTTGTTCAAGGAAAAACGTTTATTCGTTGTGACAAAGCTTTGCCGTCATATTTATCACTAATACCAATAATTTATTTGAGATTTCATTTTGAACAAGCATGGAAAGAATCTAAAGGGCTAGATGAATATTTGATACGCTCTTTATTTTCTGGTGCCTTTAGTGGGACATCTGATCAAATGATAGATGATTGCATTACAAATATTCGTATAAATAAAAATTTTTTATTAAGTGAAATTTTACACGTAATTCGCATGCGTGGGCGAAGTCTTGAAATTTCAAAGGAGCGGCTTTTTGAGATAACTTATGGTTCAGATACCATACATTTATTATTTAATCTTTGGTATAAAGACTTTAATTATACACCAGCATATGTAGGTAATATGCCTCAGATAGACCACATTTTTCCTCAAAGTGTTTTAAAGAAAATAAAAGATATTAATCTAATTACAGGAAGAAGAGATTTGATGAAATTCCGTGATTATGAAAGAAACCAGATAGCAAATTGTATGTTACTTTCTCAAGCAGAAAATGGTGCAGCAGGTAAAGCAGATACACTTCCTAAAGATTGGTTTAATGGTAAATCACGAGACTATTTGGAACTACACTTAATTCCAAAGGATCCTGTTTTATGGGAAGTTGATAACTACCAAGATTTTATAAAGGCCAGAAAAGTGTTAATTCAACAAAAATTTAGCTATTTATTATCAAAATATTAACTTGGCAAAAAATTCTTATTTGCTTGAACAAAATTATTATCTATTTTGTCAAAACTTTAATATTTAAAGTAAAAATTATTTTAAGCTTTGTGTTCTAACTAACACACAATTACTCAAAATTAAATTTCAAATTATTGAGTGAATAAAATAGCTAAATAAAAGTTGGACATAGCAAAATATTACAACCCAAGAGTATTTGATTAATTTTTCAAATACTCTTAAAGCTTAGTTAGTTAAAACTTGTTTATATCTTAAAATCTTTACTTAAGCTATATTTTTGAAATACTATAATAAGTTACTTAAAATATATGCAAAAAATACTAAGATAAATACTATATTTATAGAACATTATAGGAAGTTGTTATGATAGATTTAGAAGAACATTTGCCATTTTTAATGATAAATTCTGTACTAGAAAATAGTTACAGAAAGAGGTTAATAAAAAGAGTAATTGATTATTATAGAAATTCATCAGTAATTGCTAAAAAAAAGTTAAATAAAGTATTACAAAATCTACCAATTAAAATAGATGGATTTAGGCGTATTGATATGAATGCACCTAAAATAAAGCTCTACAAACCATTAGAAATAGCATTTTGTGCATGTAATCCTCTAGTAGAATCAATTTTATGTATTTGGATGGAATCTCACAATGTTTTAGAAAAGTTAGTTGAAGGTTTTTTGGTAGATAAACAAATAAAATCTGTAAAATTTTCTGATCTTGGTGGCAAGTTTATTTTATTTTGGGAATTAGAAAAAGTAATGACTTATGTCAAAGAGTTTTTAGTAAAACATCCAGATTTTGATGAAAATGATGTGGGATTGATGTTGTGTTGTTTGGTTGGATGTTTACCAATTCCAGGAGAAGTAATAGAAAAAAACAAAAAGGAAAAACAACTAATGGATGACAGAAAAAAAGTTTGTGAAACGGTACCGAAATTTTCTGGTTTATTAGGGGAAATGTTTGATAAGTTAAGCTCATTACCATATGAAGCGTCTGAATGGTTAGAGTTATTAGATTTCATTGAAAATATTAAAGAACTTAAAGAGAAAAAATATAAGGAGTATGAAAGTCAACATAATAAGAACAAGAGGGCGCTAAAGGATTTAGTTAACCAAATAGCAGAAAATCTGTCAAAGGAACTTTCTTTTTGCAAAATAAATATTCAAGATTTGGCAATACATAATCTTTCCACAGAAAATCTAGAATTTTTAACAAAACAATTTTTGTCATTTAAAGAATTATTAGAAAAACTAAGCAACTTACTACAAACATTGCCAAACAACATAGATGAACATCAAAAGTGGAATGAGTCATTGGTTGAAATAGTATCAAGTATTAATAATATTTACTCCTATATATGTTCTTTAGTATTGATAGTTCCTCCACAAAATAAAAATTTTGAAGCAAAAGAACACTTTTCAGAACAAAACAAAACTAAAGATGTTAGTGAAAAAAAAAAGAATATAGATAATTCTGATATGTTTATTTCATTGAATTATTGTGATAGTCATGTTAAAGAAGATAATATACAAGACATAGACATAATAACAATTAATGAATTTGTTAAAACTGAAAATAATATATTAGAAAAAAATGTAAGTATATTTACAAAGAATGAGAGCAATGATATAGAAAAATTACAATTATCCACTATAGAAATAGAAGAAAAACAAGAAGATAATGTTAATCAAAATATATCTTCTACTTTGGCTAATCCTATAGATACAGTGAATACATACTATGGTAAAGAAAATATAGATAAATCACAGTTTATTTTGCAAGATGATATACAAGTAATTGAGGCAAAAGAGAAGAATAAAAAAATTATTAAATCTTAATGGTAAAGAAATTATTGGAAAATTAGAAGAAAATTTTTGAATACTTCTTTTCTATTTCGACCTCTAAAAGATGTGGCAAAATTAATTCTCAATGATGCTAGAGAAAACGTAACTTCTAGATTGGAAGAATTGATTTGGAACTTATTAGCAGAAAATAAGTTGAGCCTTGCTTTTCATTTGAATCGATGTTGTGAGTTGATGTTTCCAAGTAACAAAAGAGTTGTTACTTCTTGGTTAATAAGAGCAATAATTTTGAGTAAAAATATACTCCATGATGTGCGGCAACTTTCAAATATACTGAAAAAAGATTTTTCTAATTTTGTGCCAGAAATTTTTTCTGTATGATGGTGAATGGAATCAAGTTTTAAGTTTTCTCTTAGCTTCTGCTTCTTTAAGACCTGCTTTATTAGCTCCTAGTACAAATGCTTCCAGAATTTTACACCTGTTGTACTATGCAAAAGATGGTTTAGGCATGTTTAAAGATTATTGTGAAATAATTGCAGAATATGGTGACAATTCACAGCCAATAGATCTTTCTCTTCTAAAAGGAAAAGAATCTTGGGAGAAAAAACTTCAAGAACTTTGGGCAGATATTGATTCTTGGTGGGAAAAAGCTCCTAAATTTAAGATGAGTTTTGTTCCTATTACGCATATTTGGCAACATTGGATTAAAAAAGGTCAACTTATTGAGAACTTAATTACAACCATACGTAACGACAAGATTGAAGAACTAAAAAAAGTTTGTGAAAAAGTTAACTTTTTGTCAGATGAAAAAGCTGTTTTAAAAGAAGTACAACGTCTTGAAAAAATAATCTTTCTTATCCAAGTAAACAAGGAATAGAGGTAAAAAATTCTAAGTTCTTTGCTAAAACATACAAATGAAGTTGTGGAACTTTGTGGTAGGTGGATTTCTATTTGTAAGTCTCGTCCTAACGAAAATAGTGACTGGATAACTCGTAAAACTAATGAAGTACATAAAAATATTAAAAAGAATTATGATTTTGTTGTAAATGAATTAGAAACATTTGTTAAAAAAAATTCTAGTTTTTCAGAAATATCTGTTCGGAGAAAATATGTTTACAGGCTATTAAAGATATAAAAGCAATTTTTTCTCCAGTTGTTGAAATAAAAGATAAAGAACCACTACAAAAACACTTACTTAATGCAGATTTCTTAAAAATGTCCTTTCTACCACTGAGCGATAATTTGGAACCAAGAAATTATGATCCTAAAATTGTCATGGAACAAATACTAAATTTTATATCTAATGAAGATATAAGTTGGCACCAAGCTTTTGAGGAGAGAGCAGAACTTCGTGATCACAGTGTCACTTTACAGATAATAGAGTATGTTGAAGCTAATAGAAACTCAACTACAGATTCTTTTCTTGACATAGAAGATATGCGTAAGGGAAGAGAAAAAATATTCGAGAATGTAAAGATGCTCTGAAAAGGGATTTACAAAACACCAGAGAATCCATAGAGTCAGCAATAGTTTTAAGTCTGCTTAAAGAAGCAGATAGAGATTCTCTTATCACCAAGATTCAACAAATAGAAAACACAATTGATGAAATTTTAGAATTTAAAGAAAAACATAATCAGTTAACAAGTATAAAACAATCTATAGAAGAGGAACGTACTAATAAAATTACTAACGTAAAACAACGCCTTGAAAAAGCAGGCATAGAGAAAGGGCATTTTGCATATAATAGAATTTGTAGTGTTTTAGAAAAAGGTGATATCTTAACAGCCAATGAATACATAGATACAATATTACAAAAAAATTTCATACATGAATTTAGAAAAGAAATAAATTCATTCAAAGATTTCTTTCCTCAGAAATACAGAGAAATAGAAGATTTCCTTGAACCTGATTATGAAACTAGGCCAACACCCCAATATATAATAGATATTGTTAATTCACGTAAAACCATTGGCCCTATTCAAATGAGACCTGTTGCTGGCCCGCAGGCAGAGCAAGCAGCAGATATGCTAAAATCTTGGTTTACAGCCAAAAAAGCAAAAAAAATAGATGAACACAGTTTAACTATTATACTTAGTAGCTTAGGGTTTAATGTTATAAAAATAACTTTTGGTTCTCAAAAAAATAAACCATGTCTTTGGATAAATATAACTACAGAAATAATACAGGAAAGAGAAAGATGTCCAGTCTCTTATTATGGATCAAATGCTAAAGGTAGCTATCGTGTTTTGTGTGTTTGGGAAAGGCCCACAGAAGAAGATTTGCTAAATGAAATTGGGGATAACTTTCAAGGTAGTCCAGTTATTGTTTTTCATTTTGGTAGAATGACAGAAAAAAGGCGGAAAGATCTTGCTAGAATGTGTCGAGAGCGTCGACGTACTTTTGTTGTTATTGATGATGTTTTAATGTTATATCTTTGCGGTGAGCGAGGTTCAAGATTACCACGAATGTTTGAATGCAGTTTACCATTTACCTTTTTAAAACCTTATACTACAACAGCTAGCCTTGTCCCACCAGAAATATTTTATGGAAGACGTATAGAACGAGAATCCATTATATCTCCTATGGGATCATGTTTTATATATGGCGGAAGACAATTAGGTAAAACAGCGTTATTAAGAGACGTACAGAGAACTTTCCATTCCCCAACTAATGGTAGAATAGCAATATGGTTAGATTTAAAAACTTCAGGGATAGGCTATAATCGTCCTGTTGACGAGATTTGGACACTTATAGCTGATGAATTTAAAGTTTTAGATATTATTCCGAATAATGTGCCTCCACAAACTAGAGAAAATAAATTACTTGAGTACGTACAAAAATGGTTGGAACAAGATGATAAACGTCACATACTTTTATTGCTAGATGAGGCTGATCGCTTTTTGGTTATAGATGGGAAAAAGCATGCAGAAGGAGAAGAAATAGGCGAATTTACTAGGGCTGCATTATTAAAAGGTTTGATGGATAGAACTAATCGAAGGTTCAAAGTAATTTTTGCTGGTTTGCACAATGTTCAACGTACTACAAGATTAGAAAATCATCCATTGGCTCATTATGGCGATCCAATGTGTATAGGCCCATTACTTGACAATGGTGAATCACGCGAAGTAAGAGAAGCTAGAGCCTTAATTGAAAAACCTTTTGCTAGTTTAGGATATTATTTTGAACCTCGTGACTTAGTTTTTAGAATACTTTCTCAAACAAATTATTATCCTAGTCTTATACAACTTTATTGCGATCATTTGCTTAAACATGTAACTAGCTCAAACAATTTTACAATTGAGCATCATAAAAGTCCTCCTTACACAATTACGTCTAAACATGTTGAAGATGCTTATCGCAGTCAAGATTTAAGAAGAGCTATCAGAGAACGCTTCAAACTTACGTTAGATCTGAATACACGTTATCGAGTGATTGCTTTAGCAATAGCCCTCTACAGTTTAGAAGATGATGATAGAGTAAGTGATGGATTTTCTACTGCATGGATTAGAGAACAAGCATTGACCTTTTTTGGAATCAAGGGTTTCAAGATACTTCTGAAGATGCTTTTCGCGTTTTACTTGATGAAATGGTAGGCTTGGGTGTACTAAAAAATATTTCTGTAAATCATTATAGTCTTAGAAGTCTTAATGTAGCTTTACTTATTGGTATAAAAGAAGAAATAGAGTCAGAGTTGGAATCTAGTTCAAATAAGGAGCTATCTCCTGATTATGAAGCCGCAACTTTTAGATCTTCTCTTAAAGAAGATTCTTCAAGACGCAGCCCCTTAACTGCTCAACAAGAATCAGAGCTACGAAGTAGAAAAATGAAGTATCAATAGTTTTTGAAGTGAAGCAGCAGGAATAGAAGATTTGGAGCAATTTTAATAGGAGCTTTTGGCAAAGAATTCTTTTTTAAATTTGGACAAATAACTGATAAAGCTCAATTTGTAAAACAATTATCGGATCTCGGAAAACGAGAAAAAAATGGTACAAATCTTGTTTTTGTCCCTTATACTTGCCCTTGGGCTGATAGTTGGGTAGACGAAGCTATTAATAGACTTAATAGATTAACTTCAAAAACTTCTTTTGTTCGCATTTTATTTGTTGCGGATTCACAAACAACATGGCAATTGACAAACACTAACACTGAGAATTTAGATAAATTTAGAGAAAAACATGTAACATGCTTTACCTTAAAACCATGGCACGACTTAGCTTTGTGGCAGTGGTTAGAAGATATTGGTTTTCCAAATCTTGGGGATAAAAATAATAGACAAAGAATTACAAAAGTTACAGGTAATTGGCCAATACTACTTTATGAGTTATATAACAAAACAAAAAATGCTATTCACTTACTTGATCATCATTTAAGTAAAATAGAAATGGGATTGAAAGAAAAAGAAACTGTAAAAAATTTAGAAGTCTCTTTTGGGCTTAGGTATGTTGAAGCCAAAAAAGTTTTGCATAATTTAGCAATATTAGGAGAAGCATCCATAGAAAATTTGATGGAACTTACAGACTTACCACCTGAGATTGTATATCGAAGCATAGTATGGGCAGATTTACTAAATTTAGTATTTCCATCGAGTAACAAAACTTGGAAGGTTGATCCAATAGTTGATAAACTTGTTAAATTAGGCACAGAGTAAATATATGTATAATTTTTGGTGGCAATTACCTGGGCCAAAATCCTTTATAGATAGACTTGTTCAAGATATTAGAGATGGCAAGAATATTATCATGTGTCTACCAAAATATTCACCCTATGAAAAATTATCAAAAGCTGTAAGAATAGAAATGGAGAATGATGAGTGGGAATGGCACTCAATAGATACCGAAGAAGAAAAAGATCCAGTAAATTTACTATTTAAACGATTTATCCAAAATCATAGAATTGACCAAATTAGAAATGCTAATACTTTAGCAAAAGATCCTGTTTTCAAAGGAAAATTAATTTGGCTTACAAACATAAACCAAAATAATTGGCTGTCTTGGAGAGAATTTATAGTTGATTACGCAAATATATGTAGGCATTATTGTTTGCTCGATAGAACTTTATTTTGCATTCCTTTGATAGGAGAACTTACTTTGAATCTTCCATCAGAAGATATTTGTCTTTCATTACACAGATGGTGTAATTATATAGACAGAACAGATATGTTAGTTTTTACTTCACAATTTTTTCGAGAAAAGGCTATCCCGCTTATAGAAAAACAAATGATTATTTCTGTTATTGTTAATCTTTCGCTTTGGGATCCGTTTACTAGTGAAAGATTGGCAAATGAAAGTATAGATAAAATACTTAAACCTAATTATATACTTAAGCAAATAGCTAGAGAACGGGATTGGGATAATAGTGATTTTGTTAATGAGCGGTTACTTTGGTTATCAGGTATAAAAAATGAGTTTGAAGGAAAGGAAGAATTTCACTCAGCCATTTTGAGTTTGCATGATCCAAAAAAAGAAATAGAAAGAAGAATATGGAGTGCTCAGGTAGGAGTATATTTTCCATTTATAGAACAAAAACGACAAGAGATATTAGTTAAACTTAAGAATGTATTAAAAGTGCCTTTTACGACAAGATTTGAGACAATAAATAATATTTGGGATTTAGAAATAGGGCATATTGAAAGCCAAATCGTGAATGAAATTTCTGTACCTATGGAACTAAAAAAGTTAGTTAAAAGACTAAGGATAATGCGTAATAAATTATCTCATCTTAATTCATTGGATGAAGATATTTTATTTTTTAATTATGATATTTTGTAGCTTTTTGTATAGGTAAAATAAATTAGTGATTCTATTGTCTTAATTAATGGGAATGCTGGTATCAGTAGAGCGATGTTGAGATTTTTCATTAAAAGAATTATCAGATAGATTTGAGCTATTTGAGCTATTTGGGCTATTTGAGCTATTTGGGCTATTTGAGCTATTTGAGCTTGATGTACTAGGTTGATTGGGTAGAGAGCTAGCGTGATTAAATTGATTAAATTGGCCTTGAGAATAAGTTTGGTTTTTAAGTCTTGCAATCTCTTGGTCGCAGTCTTGAATTTGCTTACGTAGTGAAAATTTTTGGCTGGCATCAGAAGTAATAGCCAACGCTGTTTCCAAGAACTGTTTTTTTTCAATCCAAATTGATAAAGGATCGGGCATAAAATAAAAAGTTATGAATAAAACCTGCTTTCTCTAGCCAATAAAGTAGCACAGCAAAAACAGAAATTAATAAAGAGTTTAGTAAAGAAATGAAATACAAACTTGTAATATTTGATTTTGATGGAACTTTAGCAGATTCATTTCCTTTTTTTCTAAGTACCATAAATGATTTAGCAAATGAATATAATTTCAAAAAAGTGAACATGGAAGAGATAGAAACTTTACGAGGTTATGATGCAATGCAACTTATGAATCATTTAGGTTTACCATTGTGGAAAGTGCCATTTGTAGGAAACAGCTTTAAGAAAAAAATGGCTGAAAATATTGACCAAATTCCGTTATTTTCTGGTGTAGAAAATATGTTGCAGGTTTTGTCTAATAAAGGAGTTATATTAAGTCTTATAACTAGTAATTCTTACAGCAATGTGAGCAAAATCTTAAGCCCTAATAATATGGCTTTTATGGTTGAACCTCAATGCGGTAGTTCTTTGTTTGGAAAACGCTCTAAATTAAAGAATATTTTACGAAAAACTAAGATTGATTCTAGCCAAGCTATTTACATTGGCGATGAACTCAAAGATTTACAAGCTTCTAGTGCTGAAAATATCGCTTTTGGTGCTGTATCCTGGGGATATACTAGAATCGACACACTTATAAAACATTCTCCAACAGAAATGTTTTATTGTATTGATGAGATTATTAGAAAAATTGTTCAATAGCAATTAATTTGAGAATAATAAACTTAGCATTCAGCATATATATGTAGGGTGAAATGTAACAATAAATGGAAGAAAAACTAAGAATATATGGATATAAATAGTGAAATAGAAATATATTGGAAAGAGTTTTGTAACAAAATGAAAATAAGTGTTAATACAACTACCAGCATTGGTATTTTGGAAATAGTGAGAAAATGAGCAAACAACTGTGTAACCTTGTATTAGCAGGTAAGAAAACAGCAACAGCAAGTTTACAATGGGTTTATGAAAATAAACCCGAAGACTTACCAATACCAAATGGATATAGCATTATTACGGATTTTCAAAGAAAGCCTAAATGTATAATTCAGACTATTAGTATTGATATAGTTACATTTAATAAGGTTAGCGAAGAATTTGCTAGGAAAGAAGGGGAAGGTGATTTGAGTTTGAAATATTGGAGAGATGTTCACTGGGCATATTTTTCTAAAGAATGCCAAGAAATAGGAAGACAACCTAGACAAGGTATGCCTATCATTTGTGAGGAGTTTAAGCTAGTTTATAAATCTCTTGTAAACTAATTTTTTGTTAAGAATGTGCATAACAAGCGTTGCAGTAGACTCTCAAAGTCGGCTCACTAATTTCACTCACTGCTGAACTTGGTATTCGATGTTAGCCATTAGGGTAGTAGTAGTAAAGTAAAAGAAAGAATAAATGTAGTCTAGGTTAGAAGAATAAATGCTTAAAAAGTTAGGAGAAAGTTAATGAAAATGTATATTCTTGTGAAAGAATCTATACCTAATGGTTTCGCAATGCTTGCATCAGCTTTATCTTCTTTGGCCTGTTACTTAAAATTTAAAGATACTCCAGAAATTTCCCAATGGTTGTCTGGCCCTTTTTATAAAGCTATTTGTAAGGTTAATGATTCAGAGTTTGAGAAAGCCAAAGAAACCGACGATCATATTGTTTTGACAGAATCGGCTTTAGGTAATCAGGAAGTTGCTATTGCTTTTAAACCTAGAGAAGAATGGCCGAAACCTTTTAAATTTTTTCGTTTATACAAATAACTGACAGTAAAGACATTCGTAGGAAAATTATACTTTTTAATACTACAAAATAATTATTTTTAACTATTTAGGGGTTTTAATCTTTAACTATTTAAGGGTTACACTCTAATTTTTAAAGAAAGTTAACAGATGAACAAGAAAACAATTAGAAAATACGAAAAATCATTGGCTAGCAATTGGAGTATAAGAGTAAAGACTAAAGATCAAATAGGGGAATAATTATGATGGAGTAATCTTTAATATAAAAGAAAATTTTATTGCATTGAGAGAAGAAAGAGATTTTGAGTTTGATGGGATAATTATATTGGTAAAGAAGTTTATAAAAAGCTGCCGTGATGGAAAAATCGAGAAATGTTGTAATGAAATACTTAAAATAAATGCTGAAATTAAAAAAATAGATAAACCAGAATGGCTAAATAATTGTGAAAATATAAAACAAGTCTTAGAAAAAATGATGGAAAGAGATATATAATAAGAGCGTTGAAACATTATTTAAGCTTAATAAAAAGGTTCAAACAGCCTTCTACCTTGGCCCAATTACTAACTGTGATAAAATGTCATTTTTTCTTAAATGTTATGATGCTTCTGGTAAATGGGAAAAAGTTTATAAAATTAATTATGATGAAGTTTTTAGGATTGAGTTTGATAGTAAATATTGCAATCGGTTTAATCATTATATGAAAATTAGTGCATAACAAACGTTGGAGTAGACTTGCAAAGTCGGCTCGCTGGTGAGCTTAGTGCTAGGCATTCTTACTATGAGGAATCATGGACATAATCTCAGGAATAATAGTGTTTGCTTTTGGGATAGGGCTGATTGCATTAGCAGGTGTGATTGCCTCAAAACGACTGCTTGCAGAACGATTCCTTAATCTATTTGCAAGTTCGGCACGCGCTCACTACATCGAGCAAGTTTTGCGATTGGTCGTGGGAGCATCTCTTGTTATCTTCTCGCCATTAATGTGGTATTCTTACGTATTCCAGATATTTGGATGGCTTTTTGTTGTATCAACCCTAGGATTGCTTCTTGTGCCTTGGCAGTGGCATCATCGGTTTGCTGAAAGAGTTATACCGTTGGTTATCCACCACCTCGAAATATATGGAGTTGCTACATTTGTGCTAGGTGCTTTCGTTCTTTATAGTGCTTCTCGATACGCATCCCAATAGAATGGTAATAGTCAAATTTTTTGTTCCTGTTGTTTTTGTGTTGTTGTGTGGGGCATAACAACTGTTGCAAGGGACTCAGGAAATTGGCTCGTTAGCACCGCCGCTGAACTTGGCCTTATTCTGCTTATACAACGCAGTAATATACACTTGGTTTTTCTGAATTGATCTAGAAAAGAAATGTTTCTACAAAGATATTTGAAGTTTAATTTAGTCTTGAAGAAACGAAACTGTATTTTGTATAAGGAAAAATATGTCGATAAAAAATTAAGTTTATGTAGAATAAGCAAAAGGAAGTAGTGAAAAAAAATATAAGGCGGAAACACAATGTCACCTTGGGTAAAAGATCCTAATGCAGGAGGAAAAAAGGTTCCAGAATCAGTACAAAATAAAGTTAAAAAACGGATTTTGACATATGCAGAAAAACATCATGTGGGTACATATACCAAATTAGACATACGTTTTAGAGGGCAGTTTTGCTATATAGATGCGTATAAAGAACCTTACGTATCAGATGATTTTCCTCCACCAGGATATCCTGAATCAAGAGAAACCTTTATAGAACGCTTGCGTAACACTCCTATACATTTATGTAGATTACGATATTTTGGCGATGAAGAAGGTTGGGGTTTTGCCTTTTTTACTTACAGTAATGAGAAATATGAACTATCTGTTTTTCCTGATGGTAGTTTTTATGGTTCTCCTGAAGACGCTTTTGCTGCTTCTGCTGTGTATTTGTATGACTAATTGTTTTTATAACCTTTAGATTATATTAGGGTTGTTCTTTATCATGCGTTTTTGAGTAGCGGCATAACAAACGTTGTAGCGAACTCGCAAAGTCGGCTCGCCAAAGCTAGCTAATAAGGCAAAGAAGGCAAAGAAGGCAAAGCAGTAGCTAAAGTAGCCAACGACTATCTACAAATTAACCATCATCAAAACCAATCAACAACCACCAAACCATCACGAAACCTTAATTTTTGCCCTGCAAACACTGTTTATTAATGAGTCTTATATTAATGAGAAGTGTTTTATCAAGATTTTCAATTAAATATGGTCTTTATTTTTAGTTATCAACTTGGCTATTAATTAATTAAGCTTTTTCTTGCTATCAGTAGTAATAATTAATATAAATCATCATAAACACATCATCAACTACCAATTAATCAATAATCAACTACCAATCAATTAACCAAGCTCAACAACACCGCGATTCATAACAATACCTCTCAAAAACTCCAATCTGCTAGCAACCAACATATATTCACCATTAATAGAGTTGCCAACACGTTTTTGTTTTAATCCTAAGCGTTTAAGTAATAATGATAAATAGCGAATTGGATCAGATAATAATTGTTCATTTTTAGGTAGATTAATAATTCCTACTAATACTTCACGATTTTGAGTTAAGTAAGTAATTAGCTCGCTTGATGATAAGCTTTCCTTACTATATTTTCTTCCGTCATAGACTAAACCTTTCAAATCAACACAATGCTAGTTAATACAATCCTATAAAGCTCTCAGGAAAATCAGAAAAAATAAGGTCAATAAATAGAACAGTTGAGAAAGAGCAAAAGGACTAAATAATCCAAAATCAATAAGATAAAAAAGTATTCAGAAATAAAAGAAGAAAATCCATCCTATTAGTGATTAAATAAAAATACTGCAATAAACTAAAGGAGGATGGAATGTATAAGAAAATGTTAACAGAATGGATAAGAAAGCTGCAACCAAGACAATCAAGAAGATTGACAGAAGAACATCTTAATGCAGCAATGATACTAATGGAAATAGAACTAGAAGAAGTAAGAAAGGAATTAGAAAAACTCTATAGCCAAGATAAAAGGGGAAGAAAAGGGTACGATCCAGTATGTGTGCTAAGAGCATTACTGCTAATGATAATACTACAGTATGAAAGAATCAGCAAGTTTGCAGAAGAATTATATGACAAGCCAAGACTAGCGATGATAGCAGGGTTTAAGCCGAAAAAAACGCCAGCCGCATCAACGTTTTATTTGTTTATAGACAGGTTAGAAGATGGAGAACATCAAAAAAGTTGTGAACATAAGTTAAAAGCATCCAAAAAGAGGAAGAAAAAACACATTCGTAATCTATCGGCAGAAAAAGAAAGTAAAGAAGCGCGTAAGAAACAGATAGAAAAGAAAGTGACTCAATAACAATACACCTAAAAAAAGAGCTTTTAGCTAAAAAACAAGAACCAAGGGTAGAAGGGTTACAAAAATTGCTAGAAGATTTACTGATGAAACTAGCAATAATACCGAGTGCAAATAAGGGGTTGCTAGGAGAACTAACCAAGCTAAAAGTGTGTGGAGATGGTTCAGCCCTAGAAAGTGGAGCAAACTGCAATGGACAGCCAACTTGCGATTGTCGTTCAAAAGGTATTTATAAATGTAAATGCGACCGTATTTATTCAGACCCAACCGCAGATTGGGGATTTGATTCTTATCGTCAAACATACTACTTTGGTCACACTTTTTATCAGCATACAATTTCTGTTTCTGGACACGATTTACCCTTACATATAACTATGGGGCCTGCTTCCGAGAGTGATTTTACTCTGTCTATGAAAAGTCTGGATTCTATGTTAAAGATGTTTTCTGCTCATGTTCTACCTGTGAATATCTACTCTATGAGTTATGATTCTGGTCACGATGGATTAGGCATTTATCAGTATCTCAAGGCTAATTCCATTAAACCTGTTATTGCCCTCAATCCCCGTTCTGGTACTCTCCCCAAGCCTACTGGCACTGCTAAACTTGTTAATGAAAAAGGTGTTCCTCTTTGTCCTGCTGGTTTAGAAATGCGTCATAATGGTAAGCGTGGTGATGGTAGAATCTATTACAATTGTCCCGTTAAGCGTCCTACTCATCTTAATGGTAAATATGTTTTTAAGACTCACTCTCAAGAATGTCCTCAAGGCTCTCTTTGTCAGCCTGATTCCCAAATGGGGCCGGTTGTTTATATTCGCTCCTCTGATGACTTACGTCTTTATCCTGATATTTCTCGCTATTCTCCTGAATATAAACTCCTTATGAATCTTCGCACTGGTTGTGAGCGTTCCAACTCTACCAAAAAAGTTGTTCATAAACTTGCTAACCGTCCTTGTCGTTCTGCTTCTCATTTTCTTGTCCGTCTCTATCTTGTTGCTATTCTTGAACATTCCAAGGCTTGGTTGGCCGATCGTAAAAAAGCTGTTGGTTCTGATACCTTAAAACTTATCGCTTCTTTTTTAGCTGCTTAAGTTTTTTTAGGTTTTAATTTTTAGGTTTTCTAGCTTTTTGGCTGGGTTGCGTAGCTTTGTCTTTTTTTCTTGTCTTTTTTACTTGCTAGCTTTTTGACTTTGCATTTTTGATTTTTTGGTTGGCTTTTCTCTCTGATTTTATCAATTTATCCTATTAATCTTACGCATTTTTTAGGATAAATCTTTCCGTACATACCTATCTTCTTTATTCTCAATTATTCAGCTTGTTTTGCTGAATACCCTCTGCCACGTCAATTATTCCTACCCTTTTCTTCGGGGAGTTTTTTCCGTGTTTTGGGAACCCGGTGGGGTCTTAATCCGCTGACCGTCAACTATTCTACAGATTGGTACATGAATCCGCAGCATGTTACGTCTTAATCCGCATGCCACGTCAATTATTCCTACTCCCCGGGGTTCAACTGCCGATGAATACAGGCTTAAAACCCAGTTTTGGCTAACCTTATGCTGAATTAGGAATTGTACGACGTGAAAACGCTAAGATTAAAACATATGATTTCCTGCTTGTCAACGAAAATAAACGACTTATCAATTTTGGCTAACCTCGATTTTCCTAACAAGATGTTGCACCTCCATAAAATATGGCTTAACCCCTTTATCTACAACATCTGTAGACACACCATTCTTTAATATTTTTTCTCTGCAATACGTAAGAATACAAAGCTAATTACTTTATGTAATATAATTAGTATTAATTCTAACTTTTTAGATTTTTATAGATCAATGCCTAAGCGTCCACACTTAAGATGTAAGCCTCGACGAGTTAAACCTAATTCTCTAGCTGTGCGGGAAATATTGTTTTCATTACGCTTAAGCGTTTCGGTTAAAATTTGTCTTTCTACTTCATCAATAGCTTCCGCTAAAGTAGTATTTCTAGGGATAGTAATTGCACCTGTTTTACCTAGCATAACCCATTCGGGGCGAGTAGATACTTGACGTTGAAAATTAACTATTTCTGGCGAAAGGTCTTCTAAAACCACAATATGTTTATCATCAGCATAAGCAACGACTCTTTCAATTTCATTTTGAAGCTGTCTTATATTACCCGGCCAATTATAGTTAAGTAATTTATCAGCCACTTCTTCAGACAACTTGACAGATTTGTCCATTCTTTCGGCAAAAGTTTTTAAGAAACTTTCTGCTAAAGGTAAGATTTCTTCTCGTCGCTCTCTAAGTGGAGGAATTTGTATGCGGATTACGTTGAGACGATGAAAAAGGTCTTCACGAAATAACCCTAGGCTAACTTGTTTTTCTAAATCTCGGTTGGTAGCAGCTAAAACCCGGACATTAACCTTTGTTGGTCGATCATCGCCTAGGGCGTGGACTTCGCCTTCTTGCAAAAATCTAAGCAGTTTAGGCTGAATATCTAAGGGAAGTTCACCTATTTCATCCAAAAATAATGTCCCACCTTCTGCTGCACGAACTACACCACGTTGATCGCTAGTTGCACCAGTAAAAGCACCTTTGCGATGACCAAATAGGCGACTTTCTACTATATCTTTTGCTACAGCAGCACAGTTAAAAGGAACAAAATCTCTATCTCGTCGCTCGCTTTCCAAATGTACAGCGCGGGCAATTAATTCTTTGCCTGTGCCGGATTCACCAGTAATTAAGACAGTAACATTATTAGAGCGAATTTTATGTATATGAGCTAAAACAGATTTCATAGCTGGACTAGCAACTAAAAAGCCAGACATTGAGCTAAGACAGCGCAATGATGTAGGGTCAAAATCTTTAGTGGTTTTAATACGTTCTCTTAATGTATTTATTTCTAAACTTTGTTCTGCAAGTCTAACAATGGAATTAAGTTGGCTTAGCCTACGCTCATTAGGTATTTGTCCTGCAACAACATAAAGAAGTAATTTTTGCTCACGGTCTGAAAACTCTTTGACTATATGTTCTGGTGCTAAGGCACGGCTTCCATTAAGTTGTAAGCGGATTTTATCATAAATTCTAGCGATATTACTTAAAGGATTACCCTGACTAATAATAGGATTAAAATCTGTTGTTTCTGTTATTTCAAAAATTATAACAGTGCTAGCAGCCATTAAATCACGAGCAATTGCAGTAAGTTCACGAAGCAGTAATTCACGTTGATGTGTTGCTTCCATCAATCTTTCTATTAAAAAGCTATCAAAATTAACTGCGGCAAGGGTTTTTTCTGCTGCAACTACACCTTGGCGGGGAAGTTCACTAAATAGTTTTGCTGCTTTTTCTTGCAGTTTTGTTACTCCTAGTTCAACAAAAATATTTTTTGCTGCTAGTAGGTTGGTTTCTGCTAGAACAATATCGCCAAGTTTATATAAAACCCTTGCTAACTCAAGTTGTGAAAGGGCTGTTTGATAAACTGATTTAGTTGTATTAAAACAAGAAATACTTTGATCAATAGCATAACGTGCGCCGCTAAGATCTCCCATTGCAGCACGAGTGCGGCCTAAAAGCCGTTGAGAATAGCCTGAAAGCTCTAAGTCTGCTTGTTTATCTAATTTTGCTCGTGCCATTTTAAGAAAGTCTTCTGCCGTTCGATATTCTTTTTTTTCTAGGTGCATTTCTGCTAGCACAAGATAGGAAATCGCCGCATGTTTAGTTACTTTAGAATTAAAAGTTAGTTGCAAGGCTCGTTTGGCATAATCAAAAGCTTCGTTATGTTTGTTTTGAGCTAATAAAACTAGAGCTAGATAGCGAAATGACTCAGCTAAAGGAGTCTTAGTTTTTATTTGCATTAGCAGATCTATGGATAAGCTTATCTCTTTTTCTGCTAAATCATATTTTTCTTGAAAGTAATGTAAATAACCTAGAGTTTGTAAAGCTATGGCCTCATCACGTCGGTTTTTTGCTTCTTTAGAAAGGTTTAAACCACGAGTTAATATTTCTTGGGCTTCTTTCCAATTTCCTAATCTAATTAGGTTTTTCCCTAGGTTACTATAAGCAACTCCTAAAAGTCTTTTATGTCCAACATTTTCTAAATGTTCAATTGCTAGTTCATAACAGCGGGTAGCGGCTTCTATTTCGCATTGGTCAAAATAGACAGCAGCTAAATTTATTTGTAAAGCTCCTTGAAGTATATGATCCGTAGAGCTTTCAGCTAAATTAATTGCTCCTAAGAAATTTTCTTTAGCAGTTGTTAATTGACCTTCTTGATAATCTATTAGCCCAAGCCTTAGGTATGTTTGAGCTAATGCATGAGTGTCGCCAGCCCGACGTTGATAATCAATTGCTTCCAGCAAATGATCACGAGCAATTTTATATTCTTCTATTTCAACAATATAAGTACGACCTAGGGCATGATAGGCTTCTCCAACACCAGACTCAAAACCTATGTCCTTAAACTCTTTTAAGGCTTGATTTAATAATGCTATTGCTCTAGGGTGATCACCTAGCCAACTATAAACCCAACCTAGCCTTAAATTTACATTTCCTCTAACTTGAATAGAAAGTTCCTCTTTTGCACCAGTTTGTTCATATTTATTTAATACTTTTAATGCTTCGCGGTATTGATTCATATTTTCCAAACACTTGGATAACATACAGCGAACAATATATTCTTGTTCTGTTGGCAAGTCAGTTTCAAGAATTTCTAAAAAATGTCGGCTTGCTTCCTGATCAGCATTACGACGTAGCGCAGCCTCGCCAAGAAAGATTTTTTCTTGTACAGATAGCGTGTTTTTTGTTTCTACTGGTGACATAAAATTGATAGGCTTTAAGATATTATTTTAAGATATTTCGCCATTTGATTTTTAGCTTAAATAACTCTTGGTGCCAACCCTTGATTTATATTTATGCAAAAAAATGGATAAATTTTTAGCTAAAATTAAGTTCAATGATTATAATTGCTTATTACTCATCTTGTTAGAAATTAAAAATCAGGTCTTTTAAATCTTATGAAAATTATTATTGCTGAAGATGATGTAATGAGTGCCAGAATCCTAGAAATTTTTTTTGTTAAACAAGGTATTAAAGTTTCCATAACAACTAATGGAGAAGATGCTTTAGCACTCCTAAAAACACAACATTTTGATGTTTTGTTAACTGATTGGATGATGCCTAAAATGGATGGTATAGAGCTTATACGCCAGGTAAAAGCCTCTATTTGTCCATTACCTATAATTATTATGTTTACTGCTGTTAGCTCCCAAAATGCTAAGAAAATTTTGTTTAACTTAGGTATAAATGACTATATTGTTAAACCTTATAAGCCAATTGATGTACTAGAATGTATAAAAAAATTTTTTCCTAATTAATTTTCACTACATTTCACACATAATTCTATAAATACCTCAACATAAGATTGTTTATAAAAACTCTGGAAATAAATGCAAACTTCTACCAACTTTTGTGAACTAATATTTTAAAGTTACGTTAACAGTGTTAACTAACTTGAAGGCGTTAAATAAATCACAACAATATCTCATAAAAAAGTCAAATAAGGGGTCAATATGAAAAAAGTATTTAATTTAGTAATGGTATTAGTAGCAAGTGTAGTATTTTTCAATGGATTAGCATATGCTGAAGGAAAAAGTAAAACAGTAGATATTAGTAAAGATGTAATAGTCAATGGAACAGAAGTAAAAAAAGGTAAATATGAAGTAACATTTGATGAAGAAAAGCAAGAAATTAGTATTTGGAAAGGTGATAAATTAGTAGCTAAGTCTAATGTTCGTAAAGGTTTACTTAAAAACAAAGCGGCTGTTAATCAATTAATGACTACTAAACAAAACCAAAATGATATGCTTAGAGGCATTATTTTAGCTGGTGAGCAAGAAACCATTTTAATTAGCCCTGATAGCACAGTTAATGCTGCTCCTCAACAGTAACTAACTTTTTGATAAGGAAAGTTTATAGACTATGGAAAAGCTTATTATTGGAATTATTGTAGTTGTTGGGCTAATAAATTTTTATCCAATAGTAGGGATTTTTTCTAGTGAAATTTTATTTAACTTATATAAAATAGACTCTATTAGTAATGATGTTCTTATACTATTAAAACATAGAGCTATTTTATTTGGTTTGTTGGGTGGGTTTATTATTTATTCAGCGTTTAAGCCAGAATTACAGATCTGGGGCATTATTCTAGGATTAGCAAGTATGTTGCCATTTATTGTAATTGCTCTATTTACAGGAAATTATGGTATTGGTATTCAAAAAATAGTAGTTGCAGATGCTATTGCTTTGGTTGGATTAATTATTGCGTTAGTGCTACGGTTCCTAAAAGCTGGAAGTGCTATATAACTTACAATAATTTAGACCTAGTTGCTAATCTTTAGCAAAAAGCATTGATTGGACTAAATTAACCAAAAATGAATCTCCATTGATTTAGTTTATCTACCTATCAGCAATAGCTTATTTGTATTTGCAAGCAGCGGAGTATAATTTTTCTACTTAGTAAAAATCACAAGTTGAAGGAGAAAAACATGGAGCAACGCAAACTAGGCAACCAAGGCTTAACAGTTTCAGCAATTGGCTTAGGTTGTATGGGAATGTCTGAATTTTATGGGGCTTCTGATAAGTCAGAATCTTTAGCTACAATTGCCCGCGCTTTAGAATTAGGAATTAATTTCTTTGATACGGCTGATATGTATGGCCCATTTGTTAATGAAGAATTATTGGGAGAAGCTGTTAAAGGTTGTCGTGATAAAGTAGTTATAGCAACTAAGTTTGGAATTATGAGAGGTGAGGATAAATCTTTTCTTGGTGTAAGTGGAAAACCTGAATATGTCCGTTCAGCTTGTGAAAATAGCTTACGCCGTTTAGGTGTAGAAGTAATAGACCTTTATTATCAACATAGGGTTGATCCAGAAACTCCAATTGAAGACACTGTTGCAGCTATGGCAGAGCTAGTTAAAGAAGGAAAAGTAAAATATTTAGGACTCTCTGAAGCAGGCCCGGAAACTTTACGTCGTGCTTGTAAGATTCATCCAATTTCAGCACTTCAAACAGAATATTCTTTATGGACACGCGAGCCAGAAGATAAAATTTTGGCAACTTGTCGAGAGCTAGGAATAGGTTTTGTAGCTTATAGCCCTTTAGGGAGAGGTTTTTTAAGTGGTGAAATTAAGAAATTTGATGATTTAGCCGCTGATGATTACCGTAGAATGTCGCCACGTTTTCAAGGTGAAAATTTCCAGAAAAATTTAGATTTAGTAAAACATATTGAGCAACTTGCTAAAGAAAAAGGCTGTAACGCTTCACAACTTGCTTTAGCCTGGGTGCTTGCCCAAGGAAAAGATATTGTTCCTATTCCTGGAACAAAAAGATGTAAATACTTAGAGGAAAATGCTGCTGCATTAAGCATAGAATTAACTGAAAGCGATTTAGCAAAAATAAATGAAATATTACCAGCAAATAGCGCGGCAGGTTTAAGATACCCAGAAATGTCAATGCGCTTTATTAATCAATAATCCCCCATATAACTTTGGGAATATAAGATAAATATGTTCCCAAAGTTTATTGAATAACAACAATATCTAATTTTGTATCCCCTTTAATTTCAATCTCTGTATATTTGTTGCCATTAACAAAAACGGAAACTTTCTCTCCTACTTTTGTTTGAAAATCTATTTTGTAATTTCCTTTTTCGTCTATTTGTGCGGTTTTGCCATAATCCCAGCTAGTGTTAATAATTAAAGCTTTTTTATCAGTGTTTTTTTGCTCAGTAGATCTATTTTTATTTTTATATGTTACTGTCCCATATAAAGAATCGGCTAATACTAAAGTAGATAGTAGTAAGGTCAATAAAAAAGCATTAAAAAGTTTTAACATCAAAACTCCTTAAATTATTAGTTAGATTGATAAATTAGAATGTTGATTTTTGTTGCTAAATCAAACAAGTGGTTTAGTTTAGCATAGTTAGAAGGTAGTAGCGAAGAAGAAAATTTTATGCGGATGAGAGGACTTGAACCTCCACCAACCGAAGTTGACAGCGTCCTGAGCGCTGCGCGTCTGCCATTCCGCCACATCCGCAAAGTGCCAGCAAATATAAAAGATTTTAACTTTTGTAGCAAGTTTGAATAACAATTTTTTTCCGCGTTAAAAAATATCTTGTTTCTATAAGTTTTTGATAAAATTAAACTTAGTCCAGCCTTAAAAGACTAGGCTATTAATGACCCTTAACAGGGTTAAAAGTTATATATTGCTGTATTTTTAATAACTTATGCTATTACAAAGCAGTTTACTGTCTGAACAAACATTTATTTTTTTACATCAACATTTGATTCGGCTAGGTATTTGGGCATTATTTAGTATTATTCTTGGTATCGTAATTTTACTAGCAAAAAGACAAAACCTAGCAGCAGAACATTTTAGCCTTCAATTTATCGTTTGGGGTGCTATTGATGGAATAATTGTGCTTTTTGGGCTACGTGACAGTTCCCGTCCAGATTTAGTTGCTGCAATTAAGCTTAGAGAATTTCTTTGGCTAAATGAAGGTTTAGATATTGGTTATGTAGCTGTAGGCATTACACTAATAATCATTGGCCGATGGTCAAAAGTTAATTCTGCTAGTTTGGTTGGTGCTGGTTTAGGTGTAGCAATTCAAGGATTTCTACTGCTTTTACTAGATGGTGTGCTACTTTGGCAATTACCTAATATTTCTGACTGGATCAAGCCATAAAATAGCTACAAATATTTTAATATTATTTTTTGCCGGGTTTTTCAATTTTCTTGTTAACACTTTTCTTTTTTCTAACGTCTCTTAGTTAAAATTCTTTTAAAGACCAAAAAAGAAAAGGTTTTGAAAATTTCATGGTAGAGCAAGTCATTGAAATAGCTCCAAGAAGTAATAATAAAGACCAACCCGCGCTAGAACCTTCACTTTCAGACTTAGTTAGTGATGCACGTTTAGGTAATCGCATGGCATTTGGTGAGCTTTACCGACGGTTTGCCCGTATGGTGCATGGCGTTATACTGGCAAATGCTCCAGCAAATGTAGCAGACGATCTAGTTCAAGATGTTTTTCTAACTGCGCTTAATCAGCTAGCTAATCTACGTATTAATCAAGCTTTTGGCGATTGGTTAGCAACCATAGCCCGTAATCGTGCAATAGATTACAACCGCCAAAGTAAAAAAGTCCTGGAGTTAGCTCAAAAACCTATTTCTACAAATACATCAAAACTAGAAGCTACAGCTATATTAGCTGTAATTCATAGCCTACCTGATTGTTATCGTGAACCTCTAGTTTTACGTTTAGTGGAAGGGATGACAGGGCCTGAAATTGCCGAGCAAACAGGCTTAACACCTGATTCAGTAAGAGTTAATTTACATCGAGGAATGAAATTATTGCGTAGCAAGTTAGAAGAAAGGGACAACAATGAGTGACTATCTTTGGGATAAATCAGGAAAACCGGATCCAGAAATTGAGGAATTAGAAAAAGCTCTAGGAAGCCTTAAATATAAAGAGCAGCCATTTAATTATCCTGTTAAAGCAAAACCAGAGGGTTTATCTATAAAATTACTAATAGCAGCCTGCTTAGTATTAGCTCTAACTGTTGGTTTGTTGCAAATTTTTATAACTCAAACTAATCAAAAGCTTTCTTCTACTACAACTATGCCCATAAAATTAACAACAGAACCAGCAATTGATGGCAAAAAATCAGCCGAGCAAGTTATTTTTGCTCTTAGCATAACTAATGCTGAACTAAAAAAAATTCAGACAAAAATTTCTAAAAGAAAAAATTTTAATTAATAAGGAAAACATATGAAAAAAGGAACAAAAATCTCTTTAACCTTAATCAAATTAATTTGTTTTATTACTTTGCTAGTTACTACAGCCAAAGCTCAGGATGGCAGATTACAGCTTGATAGCTTAAATCATTTGGATACAAAAGCCGAAGAAATGGTAAATATTTCATTAGACCAAAATATGCTTAAAACTGCTGCAAATTTTCTAGACATAAAAGATCCAGCTAAAAAGGCTGAACTTGAAGAATTAGTTAAAGATTTAAAGGGAGTATACATTAAGGTTCTTGAATTTAATAAACCTGGTGAATATTCACTTTCAGAATTTGATGTCATCAAAAGCCAATTAAGAGAACCTATCTGGTCAAAATTATTTGATAGTACAAATAATAATGGCAAAGAATTTGCCCAAGTTTATACAATGAACCAAGGTGGCAATATTACAGGATTAGCTATTATTGCGGCTGAAGAAGATGAATTTGTGGTTATAAATATTATTGGTTCAATTAGTTTAGAAAAACTCAAAAAGCTCCAAGGCAATTTTGGGATTCCAGATTTTGATGGGCTTAAGAAAAAATCTAAAGAAAATAAAAAAGTACAAAAAAACTTTTAGTTATTTGGTAAAGTAGTTAAGAGTTTTTTCTTAACTACTTCTGTTTGCAATAACATATAGACCATTACTGCACCAATAACTAAAAAAGCACCCAACGCTTGCCAGCCAGATTTTAATGGCTCGCTTAGTAAAACTGCACTTAAAACCAATGCGGCTACAAGCCTTGCTCCCATCAAGCTAGTAAAAAGTGCTGCTCCAAGTAAACTTAAACTATTGATTTGGATTAAGTTACCAGCAATTAAGTTAACTACTAGTAAAGCAATAAAAAGTCCCCACATTTCCCAAGACATTCTTAGCCAACTATACCAATTTTCTTGCAAGAAAAAGCTAGCAACAAAACCTGTCAACATTAAAACTACACTTTGTTGAGCAAAAAGCACTACTGAGCTTATTTTATGGCTAGTTTGCTCATAGCGAGTTAGCAAAACATAAAAGGCTAAAAATATATTGGAAAACATTGCTAAACTAATTCCAATAGTATCGTTTAGCTTCCATTCATCTTGGAAAATACTTAAAGAAGGTTCTCTAAGAATTACTAAAATAGAACCTAAGCTAGAAACAGTTAAAGCTGAAAAAGTATAAGGTGGTATTTTTTCGCGAAAAAACGCCCGTCCAACTATTGCAACAACAAATGGAGTAAGTAAATTAATTAATTGTACATAAGAAGCACGAGTAGCTTGGATAGAAAGGATATTTGTCACCATTCGCACTGCGCCAACAAACATTAGTAGCCAGGCACTACGATTTTTTAGCGACTGTGTCCAAGAATGTTTAACTAAAACTGGAGACATTAAAATTAGAACTCCAGTATAACCAACTGCAACTAAAGCAAATGGAGGGAGAACTAAAAGCAGTTTTTTAGCAATTACTGGATAACTACCCCAAATTAAGTGCGCACTTAAACCTAAAAATAGACCAAAGACTAAAGATTTATTTAATAAATTAGGGTTATTACTCAAGTTTTACATCCGTAGAGAATTTCTTATAATCGCTATATTTTTGATTTACTCGGTTAGTAAATTTTTTCTCAACAAATTCACTAGAAGCTTCTATGGGAAGTAAAAAGCTATCTTCGCCTAGTGTGACATAAGCATAATCTACAGCATAGGAAAGAGACTCTAATCCTTTAGGCAATTTTTTTTCTTGGTACTCAATTCTTAAAGGGACTAAAGTTTCTGTGTCTATCCAGGCTTGTCCAACTTGTTCAGAAGCAAGGCGTTTACCTTCAAAAAAATAATATTGTTGGTTAACTATTTTACTAGTAAATTTAAGTAAATAAGTATTTCGGCCTCTTAAGATATGAAAATTAGTATCTAGGTCAAAGCTAAAATCTTTTTGGTCACGCGAAGCAAAATGAGAAACTAAAATTGAGCTAAAAACCCCATCAACTTGAGGGCCACGAGGCTTAAATTTATCAGACTTAACAGTTTTACCATTAATTGATTGAACTTGTCGATATTCTTGGAAATCTAGTTGTGTACGACCTTTTTTTGTTAGCTCAAGTTGGCGACCTGTTAAGCGAGAAACAATTTCACTACTTTCTAAAAGTTTTCCTGAAGGTTTTTGGTAACTTTCCTGCAAGATAGTTTCAGTAGCAATAAAATCAGGCAAGGATTTTTCAAAACTATCTGCTCGACTAGCTAAAGCAACTAGGATTTTTTCTAGCGTTTCAGGATCTGCTGGATTTTGTGCAAGTATAGCAATAACAGCAAAAAAACATAATCCAATGGTTAATAATGATTTCTTTAAGAGTTTTTCTATCATCAATTTTCTGAAGTTGGTTTAGGTAACTTAAACCAAAACCTTGATCCTCCTTGATTAAGCGGCAAATAGCCTATTGTCCCACCCCATTGTTCAATCATCATTCGACAAAAATAAAGCCCTAAGCCTATTTTTCCTCTATATTTACCTATTTGATAAAATTTTTGAAAAAGATGGCCTACCATATCTGAAGCAATACCTACTCCTTGATCATCAACATTAACATTAACAAAATCGTCTTCTAACTCTAAGGTTACTGTTACAGTAGAGTTTTTAGGACTATAGCGTAAGGCATTTTCTAGTAAATTAGAAAATATTCTTGTAAGTCGTGAATATTCACCTACTACTAAGTAATTTTTCTTATTTTGAATATTTGGAGAAATCTCCAAGTTTACTTGTTTTAAGGCAAAAGCAGGTTGAAGACTTTCAATAACTTCTTGTAAACAAAGTAGTAAATTAGGTGCTTTGTTAATATTGTTTGAGAAATTATTTAATGATGCAACTTCAGCAGCAAATACATCTAAGACTTCTCTAATTAATTTTGCTTGTTTATCAGCTTGATTTAGGCCAATAGTTACTAGTTCTTTTGCTTCATTGCTAAGCTCTTCTAAGGAAATTAATGATAACGCGCCTTTCATACTATTTAGAGGGGTATTTAAGTCATGTATGATGCAATGAAGTAAAATTTCTTTTTTCTGAATTTCTTTAGAAAGCTGATAATACTTTAAGCTAATTTCTCTGCCTGTTTGAATTAAATAATGTTTTTCTTCATAGGAGATGCGAGAAAATTCAATTAGTAAAACTTTTTTTTGTTCTTTTTCTAAAAAAAGTGCTACGGCTTCTAAGTAATATTCTTTACCTACGTTATTAGTTTCAATCCAAAGACCTGATTTTAAGTGTCCTGATTTGGTATGTTTCCAAAAGTCTTCTGCATCTATTAAAAAATTATCTAAAAAAGGGGAAACTCCTTCTAGGTTTACCTCTTTTGACTCAGAAATAACGTTTGGGTAAATATCTGGAAACCAATCAGGCAAACTACCAAGTAACTTAAATAGTTCTGTGTCTAGTCGTTCTAGTGCAACAACATTTAGAGCTACCAAAAGTTCTTCCATCGTTACTATATCCTCTTGACTACCAAGCTTTGCTATCATTGTTGTGATAAACCCAAGAAAAAACAGGAATTGGTTGGTTATTTATTATTAAATTTCTTGGAGAAAATTTTGTTTGTAGTTCTGCTAGTTTTTGAAATGTCGTTTCATCTATTAAAATTTCCTTAGCTTCTGCTTGACGTTCTAAATTGGCTGCTAGTTTTACAGGTTGTCCAAGTGCAGCTAGAAATTTTTGCTCTTTACCATTAATTATACCTAAAGAAATTGTACCAGAAGCAATGCCAATACCAAGTTCAAAAGTAGGATGTTTTTCCTTTTCACGATATAAATTTAATTCATTTATTGCTTGTAAAGCTCTAAGAGAGGCTCTTAAAGCTTGTCTAGCTGAAATGGCAGTTGAAGGAAGTACACCAAAAATAGCCATTACCCCATCACCAATAACTTTATCTAAAATCCCAGATTCATCAATTATTGGTAAAAGTATAGTTCGCAAATATAAATTAAGTACCTTAAATACTTCATCTGATTGAGCATCTTCACTATATCTACTGAAATCACGTAAATCAATAAACAGAATAGAAACTTCCTTATGTAAATCATTTTGCCCAAAAAGTCTGACTTCTTGGGCAATATTTTCTGCTTCACTTCCAAGCATCATGCCAAGCATTTTTGATTGTTTATCTCTAAGTAGACTTAGGTCATTAATTTTCTGTTGCATTATTTGTTGTTTACGTTCTTCTTCAGCAACACTTAGAAGCATCACCCAATCAGCACTATCTGAGGGAAAAATATGTAAATCGGCAGAGAGTTCTGATTCTAATTTTATTTGGGGTAGGATTATTTTTTCTTCTTGAAGTGGAAGCAACCCACAAAGAAAGCCTAGTTTTTCAGCAGCTAAATCACCTATGGTTAAATCCATAATTCCATAAGCCGCCCAATTACCTCCTAGCTCTACAACACAACCCTGTTTATCAACTTTTAGAAAGGCTAGGCAACGTTCTTGTTCTATTAATTGGCTTAAGTAATCCAATAATTCTGTTGGGACTATCAACATTAGGCCCCCACCATTTTTTCTGCTAATGAAAGAAATAATTCTTCTACTCCTTCGCCGGTTTTAGCACTACCTTTAATTACAACTAGACCTTGGTCGGTTAGCTCAGTAATTGTTGCTTGGTCAATTTCCCAATCTTCTACTAAATCAGCTTTGTTTAATACCAAAATAAAAGGGACTTTTCCAATAGCTTCTTCAACATTTTTTTGTAGAGAAAAAGCTTTATCCAAAGTAGAACGTCTAGTTCCATCAACTACCAAAATATATCCGGCTGAACCTCGTAAATAGGACATTTGAACTTTGTTAAATTCATCTTCTCCCGCTAAATCCCAAAGCATTAGCATTAGATCTTCGCTACCAACTTTAAGAACTTTTTTGTCTATTTTTACCCCTACAGTTGTATGGTATTTTTCTGAAAAAATACTCTTTACAAAACGAGCAACTAAGCTAGTTTTACCTGTAGCAAAAGCTCCCAGCATACAAATTTTTTTCTGAATCATTACTTAAACCTTATTTACTAATTTTTTACTTAGTATTTATAACAGATATTTGAAAAGATACCCGGCGATTAACTTCACTATTTTGCTGTGAGTTAGCTGTATTTGTCAAAGTATCTGCGACACCAATTCCAACCGCGCTAAAATATTTAGAATCAATATTTTGTGTCGCTAGTAGATTTACCATTTTAGTTGCACGTTCTTTGCTTAAAGACAAGTTTAAGTCTTGTGTTCCAACCTCATCAGTTTGTCCAATTATTCTTATTTCTAGCCTTTTATTTATTGATTCAGCTAAAGAAATAAGTTTTTTTAGAGTTGTGACAAGTTGAGAAAGTTTTTTTTCTTCTCCATCAATAAATTGTGTTTTGCCATTAACAAATAAAAAATATTGTTTTTCTATTTCTAGCTTAACTTGTTCTAATTCTTCAGTTTCTTGGTCAATTAAATTATCTTCCTTAAAAGAGCTAACTCCAGCAATTACTCTTGACCATCTTTTTGCATCCCTGATCCATTGATTTGGTGCTTTACCACTTGCAATTAAAACATTGTTTTCTAGTCTTAAATTTACCGTTTCTGGTGTTTGTAATATATCTTTAGCTCTGGCTAAAATAAATTTAGGTTGCATAGCCTGATAAGGTTCCCAGCGTGAAATTACTTTCTTTTCACTTAAACCTGCTTGTTTACGAAGTTCTTCTGGGTTTGTTGCTAGAGGGTCAACAAGTCCAGCAATAAAATATTTACTTCCTTGTTTACTTGTTTGAGTAATTACTATGCCGGGTTCGCTATTAAGTCTATCCAAGTAAATTTGCCAATGCCAATAATGCCAAAGCCAAACGCTAAACCAAATTAGCAGCAAAGTGCTAATAACCCCAAATGTGCCTAAAAAAGCAGGGGAAAGCTTTTTTTCATCTTTTTTAGCTTCATATTGTGATTCTAAACAAGGCTCTAAAAGTGGTCGAACATTTTCAAATATGCTAGCATCACCTTGAAATTCACTTAATATAGTAGATTGTTCAAGATGAATTTTTTCTAAAGCTTCCTGAAAAGTTGCTCTTAGTTCTTTAGGCGTATTTCCTCTTAAAACGCCTGCTAACAAGGCTTGTGGCCCTTGTTCAATCCAAACTGTTAAATCCCCCATTCGCAATTCTTGTAAAGACTCATTTTGTCCAACTTGAAAAGAATCCCGTACAAAATCTTGAATCGCGCTAAACATTCCAGAAACCATATCTGCATCTTGAATTTCTGTCCCCTTAGATAAAAGTATTGGTGAAACCATATGTTGAAGTAAAAGACCTGTTTCTTTATGAATTAAAAAGACTTGTTCAACTCGATAAAGTAAAGTTTTTAGTAAAACTATCTCTGCAAAAGTTCGCCCAGTACGAAAAGCTTCTAATCGCCATTTTAAGCCTTGAGCAGAAAAACTATTTTCTAAGGTTTGGTTTAAGCTTTGTAGCATTGTGCTTAGGGTTTGAGCTATTGCTTTACGAATTGCAGGCCCCATAACAGGAAAAAGCGCGTCTACAAGGGTTCGTGGGTCTTTTTTTACTGATACTTTAATAGCGGTTTCAATGGTAGGTTGTAAGGCTTCGCCTAATCGCTCATCTCGTTTTATACTTAAAGCAAAAGCTCTAGGTAAAACATTACTAACACTTTGGGCTTGTTGTTCAGGGTCGTTTAGGTGTTTTTTTATTTTGGAAAGTTCTTCTTGTTCAGGAGCAAACAGTAAATGCCGAAGCTCGCCCAATAATTCTGCTTGGTTTTGAGCATCGCTTTCAGCATCTACTGTGGATTTTTCGCTAGCTAATTTGTTGGTTTGGCCTAAGTCTGGATCTAAGGACATGTTAGCTTAAGCTACTAGGTTATTCTCCACCTGGAATCTTAAATTCATTATTTAGACGCATTGCTACTTCAGTAAACAAAGTAGCTAAAGTAGTACGGTCAGTTTTATCAAGGCGTAATTCTTCAGCCTCGCGGCTAATTAAGTTTAAGAGTTCTTCATATTTATTTCTAATTTCATCAGATAATTGTTTGGATTTATCTGTAATTTGTTGGTTAAGTTCTCGTTGGGTTTTAATTAAATTGTCATCTAATTGAGTAACTTTTTTCTCTAGCATTCGAGAAGAATCTTTTATTTCCCTGGAAAGCTCTTTAGTGTTGTCTGAGCGTTCTCTTTCTTCAACTTTTAAGCGATCAGCTAAAGACTCTAATTCCCTTTTAATATAAGTTTCTAGGTTGTCAAAACGTTTTCTCATTTCGTCTTTTAAGTCTGTTGTTTCTTTTACTACTTTCTCTTCCAAACGAGCTAATCTTTTTTCATAATTGCGCATTTGTGAGCCAAATAATATTTCTCGGACTTTGTCTAAATTTCCACCTGATAGATCGCTGCTAGTAAAAGCATTCTTGTTAGTATCTTCAACAGCAACAAGTTTTGTTTCTGTTGGTAGGTTTTTTCTTTTCTCTTCTGCCATACTCATTAGATAACCCTCTACTTTTTCTAAAGTTTATTAGCTCAAAAAGTTAAATTAATTACAGGTTTGGTGGTTATTACTTTAACCTTTTTTTTCTGATTAAAACAATTAGAAATCACCTATTTTTTAGAAAACAACCAACATAAATATAGCCTAGGAATATCACCCTAGGCTATATCTACTTTAAATTTTAGAAAATTTATCTTTTTTATTTGACTACAACTTTGCCTTTAAGCATTCCCATGCCACAAGTAAATTCATAGTTTAAGTCTTTTTCTGGAGTAAATTCAACTACTGTTTCTTTATTAAGAGGTAAGTCTTTACGAATACCTAGCTCAGTAAATAAAATTTCATTACCACAATTTTTTTCATCCACTCGATAAAAAGCTATTTGTGCAGGAACACCTGATTTAAGTTCTAAATTAGTAGGTTCATAGCCATTTTCACTAACAGTAACTTTTAATTTCTGTACTCCAGAATCAGTTGTTGCAGCAACTGTTTCTAAGGATTTACCTTCAGCAATATTAACAACAAAAGGAGCAACAATAACTTTTCCATTGCGTTGAAATTGAGTCCAAATTTTATAAAGACCTGCTTTAGGGAAAATTGTTCTAGTGCTAACTTCGGGGCCGCCACGAGCATCTTTGCTTTCTGCTTCTTTAAGCGGATGAGCATGTAAATTTTCTGTATGGTCTTGATTAATAATATTAAAGTGAGCAAATGCACCTAAGTAAGGCTCAATATCTGTAAGTGGTTTACCTGTTTTAGCATCTTCTAGTAAAAAGGCTAAATTTAGCGCATCATTAGTTTGAAAAGGCTTTTCAGGCTTTATTGTAACTTTAACGCCGTCAACTATTTGGCTATCGGTTTTATCTACAACTAATGGAACTGCCGCTTGTGGAGTACCAGAAACATTAAGTTCTAGACGAGCTAGACGATGACCTACACTTTTAGGGCTATAGTCCATATAAAAGCGGTATTTACCAGCAAAAGGAAATTCTGTTTCTACTTCATAAATGCTTCCATCACCTGTTGGTTGTGGATGAATATGATTAAAAAATGAAAGATCCTCGCTAGTAACAATTAAATGTATAGGTTTTTCATGAACTATTTCTAAATCATTGATAGCAACATCTTTAGTAGTGCTATCTTGAATAGAGAAAATAAGTTTAGCTTTTTCTTTTGGTTTTACCTCACCTGGTTCAGTAGCTAAACTAACATTAAAATAAACTTGTTTTTTCTTTTCTACATTAGGCTTATCTTCTTTTTTTTCTTCTGTTGTTTGATTGCAAGCCAATAAAAGTAGGCTTAAGAAAAATGTTAAAACTAATATTGCTTTTTTTTTCATTGAGTGACAACCTCCAAACTTGGGTCTTGCCAAGTTAGTTTATTTTTCCTCCAATTGCTTTTTCTAAAGCAACTAAAGATAAGTAATATTCTTTATTTATTTGAATAAATTGCTGTTGAAAATCTATTAGACGACGCTGTTCAGCAATAACAGCTAAAAGCTCTTGTTCACCTAATTGATAAGCAACTGAGATAATTTTTAAGTTATCCTGTGCCTTAGGTAAAATATCTATTTCAAATAGTTTTAATGTTTCTTTAGAGCTTTCTAAACGATTAAGAGCTAGTGCAACTTCTTGTTTAATTTGTTGTTCTAGTTGTTCGCGTTGGTAGCGAATTTGTGTTTTAGTAGCGGTAAATTGTGCAATTGTGCCTTGGTTACGGTTATTTATTGTTAGAGGGATGGTGATGCCAACACCGATTTTTCTATTAATATTAGACGATCTAGCTACTACCATATCTTCAACTTCTCGTTCTTCTGAGTAAGTCGCAAAAAGATTTATATCCGCTTTAGCATTAGCCGTTGCTAAATCAATTTGTGCTTGTGAAAGTTCTTCTTTAAGACGTGCTGCTTGTAAATCTAGGCGACTAGCTAAAGCTTGTGTTTGTAAATCTAGTAAATCTAGTTGACTAGTTATTTGAGTAGGAAAAAACTCTGTTAATTTTACTGCTGTATCAGCCTCTAAACCAGCTAAAGTTTTAAGCTGCAAAATACTAGCTTTTACTTGTAAATCTGTTTGCAGAAGAACGCTTTTCCAACGGTTTAGCTCTACTTGTGTTAGTTGTAAGTCTAATTTAGCTGCCTCACCTTGTTCAAATTTTACTGTTACTAGCCGAAGATTTTCTTGAGTAAGAGCAACTAGCTTTTCTAGTAATTCTAAGGTTTTAGCTGTAGCAAGAGTGTTTATATATTGGGTATAAATTTCTGAGCGTAAAGTTTGCTCTTGAAAAGCAATTTCTTTTTCTGCTTGAGCAAGTTCTAACTCTACAACTTGAACACGTTTTTGACGCTTTCCACCACGTTCAAAAGGTTGGGAAAAGTAGCATCTAAGTCATATTCACCTGTGCGGCTAGCAAGTTGGTCGCTTCCAAACTGCACGCTAATTTGTGGATTAGGTCTTAAGCCTGCTTGCAAGCGTTTAGCTGCTAGAATATCGCGGGTTTGTCGTGCTGCTAACAAATTCCGATTATTTGTTAGAGATTGGTTAATTAACCAATCTAATGTAACCCCATTCCCAATATATTGTTGATAAATAGGTGTTGGAAATTGTGCAAGGTCTATTTTTTGCAAAAACTCATTTTCTGGATTTGTTTGACTAGGTTTTTCTTGTGCTTTGATAACTGTTAAATTCAATATTATGAATAAAATACCAAAGATAAAATAATAAAAATTCTTCTTCATAAATAAAACTATTTCTTAAGCTTTAGTTTGAACTTGCCTAAATAAAGCTATTTTGCGATAGAAAAGCCAAATAAAAAACATAAGTAGTAGTGTAGCACTACTTATAAAAATAATTTGTTGCCAACTAATTGAGCTAATAACAACTTGTTTTTCTAGTGCAACAATACCTGAAATACTAGTGTTAGCATCAATATTGCTACCAGCAATACGCATTTTTAACCCATAATTGCCTACTTGGGGAAATGTTACTTTTGTTTGATAAATTCCAGGGCTATTTGTAGTTGCCGCAACTGCCTCAAAATTAGCAGCATCCGCATAAACTGTACCATAAGATATTTTGCTAGTTTGTAAATTCCCTAGAAAATTAAAATTTAGCTTTATTTGAGCATTACTAATAGGCTCATTAGTTGTTAAATCTGTCACAAAAATTTTAACTAAAGTTTCTGTTTGTGCTATAGGAGTAGCATATTTAAGTAAAATTTCTGTATTACTAGTTTTAGCTAGTTTGCTATTAAGTTGTCCTGTTTGTGCTATAGGAAGATCTCCTGCTTCATCCGCATGGTCATCTCCTCCATGAGCAAAAACAAATGAAGAAAGACTAAAAATTAAAAAAGAGAAAATACCAATAATAAAGACTTTTTTAATCATTTTTATAACTCCTAGCCCTTTAGGGCTAGTCTATTCTCATATGCCACTACGTGGCATTGAAGGTTTAAGACAACGAATAATTTCTTTAGGACAAAGCTTTATTAATTTTGCCAGCTAAAATTTGGTTTTCCTTTTCCAAAAGTTTATTTAATGAAAGAGCTTTTTGTAGCGACTCTTGAGCTTTTATAGCCAATTCTTTAGCCTTGTTTTTATCTGTTTGAATACTAGCAGATAATAAATAAAGCTCTGCTTTGCTAACATAAGCATCTGCATTATTTGCATTAGCAATTAGTGCTTGTTCACTTGCTTTTACTCCTTTTTCAACAAATTCATCAGCATTTTTAGAGTTTTGTTTAATTAATGATTCTACTTCTAAGCTAAATGCACTAGCAAGTAAAGCATTGATATTAGTGTTTTTAGGACTAATTTTTAAGCCTTCTTCTAGTGCTTGATGACAATCATTTAATGCCTTTTCTGCTGATTTATTTTGTAAAATTAGCCACTTTGCTTCTAAGTAATAAGCTCTTGCAATTAGAAAAAAATTGTAATTATCCCCTGGTTTTAGTTCTTTTGCTTTGTTTGTTGCTAAAATAGCTTGTTTGATTTCCTCTAATGGAGATTGCTTTTTATTTAGTAAATATTCTGCTTTTACTAAATGTGCCGTAGCACGGTTAACATATATAAAAGGTTCATTTGGATTAGTGCTAAAAGCTTTGTCACAATTATCCATTACTAATTTTACCCACTCTAAAGGAGACTCACCTTGTTTTAAGCTATACACTGCTTTTAACCAATAAGCTCTTGCCTTACCTATATATGCTAGCGTGTAATTGTTATTATAAGTTATAGATTTATCTAAATTAGCTATGGCTTGGTCAGCAAAATCTAATGGGGATTCACCAGAAAATAATTGGTAGCTTCCTTTACCAAGATAAACAGATCCAATATTAAAATAATTAATAACAGGGCTATAAGTGCCATGAGTAATAAAGTATAGGAAGTTTTTTATTGCTGCATCATAACTAGAATTAGGGTTTTGACCAAATAAGCTTAAATAATCGCCTTGCTGTAAATACAGCATGCCCATGTAATTATAAGTAATTAGGTTATTAGGGGATAGAGAAATAGCTTTAGTAAAATTATCTTCTCCAAGTTTTATTAATTTTTCAAATCCTTCTCCTTTATTTAATAAGTATTGTGCTTTTATGGTGTAGATTAATATTTGTTTATTATAAGCTTCATGAAATTTAGGGTTAATTGCAATTGCTTGTTGGCAAGTATTAATTGCTTGTTGAAGAACTGCACTAGGGTCTTGTCCTTGTCTAATTTTATATTGTGCTTCTAAACTAGCAACTCTAGCTAAATTAACATAAGCTGGTAGAAAATCCTTTTTTATATTAAAAACATTGTTATAAGCTTCAATACTTTTTTCAAATTCTTCAATAGGATCTTTTCCTACTTCTAATAAATATTCTCCATAATAAGCATAAATACTTCCCATCAAATCATAAATTTCTGGGAAAGCAACATTATTTCTAATTCCTCGTTGAACTTCAGTAATAGCATTTTTGTAGTATTCACTAGGATCTTGATTTAACTTTTTTGCTTGGTAAAGACCAGAATAAAAATAAGCAGTCGCTCTTCTAGTATAATTTTCTCTATTGTAGCGATCTACTTTTATACCTAAATCTGTTATTTGTATTATTTCTTTAGAATACTCATCTAGCTTTTTACTCTCATCATTAGCATAACTAGAAATCATTCTTCTAGAAAACAAGTCTGAAAGTTTGTCATAATTTTCCGGGTCACTAGCAGCAATCTTTATTACTTCTTGATAAACATCTTGTGCTTTTTGGTAAAAATTTTCTGCCTCAGAATATTGTCTTTTGCTTGGTTTCTGTCACCAAAACTAGCATAAATATCCCCTTCTAAGCGTTTTGCTTCATAAAACCAAGGAATTTTATTAAAAGTTTTTGAGCTTTATCCAAAGCTAACTCCAATTTTCCTTCATAAAAAGCAATTAAGGCCTCACCATATTCAGTTTGATTTACTCCTGATTTACTTATTTGTAAGTATTTAAGTGCTGGGTTGCCTATTTGATTTTGTAATTTTTCACGTTCTAAGTCACGAGTATTAGCATCTGGAATTTGGTCTATTTCTCGTAGTTGTCTGCTATAAACTTGGCTTAACAAAATGCCTAAAGCATAGGCTACTTTAGGTTCTTGATAACCTTTTTGCCAAGCAAGTTCTAACTCTCTTAAAGCTTCTTGAGTTTTATCAATTTCTTGGTAGGCTCGACCCAAAGCATAATGTTTAGCCGGGCCATCTTTGTCTAATTCTTTTACCTTTATTTCTAGTTCTTCTATTTGTTGTTTTACTAAAGTCATCTCCCTATTAATGTCATGCAATGGCAACATATGGCTATGACGTGTAATATGTTCTATTTCTTCTAGTTGCGCACCTATTTCACGGTTTAATTTATTTTCCCGTTCTACTCTCAAATTAGTAAAGTGAATTTGTATAGCAAAAATAACTAGAATAACTAGAATAATAGCTGATGGAATAACTACAACCTTATGCTTGATAGCTAGGCGTTGTAAACGATAAAGTATATCTGCTTGTTTTGCTTCTATTGGCTCACCTGCCAAATATCTTTGTAAATCATCAGCTAAAGCTTTTGCAGAATCATAACGACGTTGTGGTTCTTTTTCTAAACACTTCATCACTATGGTTTCTAAATCTATAGGTATTTGTGGATCTATTTTTCGTAGTGGTTTAACCTCTTCCATAGCAATTTGCTTAAGCAAATCCATTATATCTGCACCTTCTTGAGGAGGTTTACCAGCTAAAAGCTCATAGAGGGTAGCTCCTAGGCTATAAACATCACTACGTCGGTCTAGCATTTCAGTTTTACCATGAGCTTGTTCAGGAGACATATAATAAGGTGTGCCTAGGATTTCACCTGTCATTGTCATACCTTTTTGAGAAACTTCTCTAACTAAGCCAAAATCCATAACATAGGCTTTCCATTGCCCATCCTCTGTTTTTTCAACAATTACATTTTGAGGTTTAACATCTCGGTGAATAAGTCCTTGTTTATGTGCTGCATGAAGACCCTCAGCCACATCAGACATAATTTTTACTTTTTGTTCTAAACTTAATTTTGTACTTAATTTAGGAAGGATTTCCCCGTCAATATATTGCATGGCAATATAGATACGGTTATTAAATTTCCCTACTTCATAAACTCGACAAACATTAGGATGTTCTATTTTTGCCTGTGCGCGTCCCTCTTGTAGTAATCTCTGAGTTGCTTCCTTATCACCACTATGAAGAAATTTTACTGCTACATAACGTTGCAAATCTGGGTCATAAGCTAGAAAAACGCTTCCCATACCTCCTTCACCTAGAAGTTTAATTAAATCATAGCGTCCTGCTTTAACTAAATTACTAGGATCTTGGGTTAACTCTCTTGAGATTGTAGAACTTGTTTTAGTTGTATTGGTAAAATCTACAGCATTTGCATCTGTATCAACTTTTTTTCTGCCAGAAGAAGTATAGACTTGAGAATGAGCTAAAACTTCCTGCTTAATAGAAAAAGGAAGTACAAAAGAAGGGCTATTTTTACGTGCTTCTACTTCTTGTTCTAATGCTCTCCACATTGCCTTACTAAGAAGACCTGCTTCCATTAAACCTTCTAATTCATTATGTACAACCTCTTTATTATCAATATTTTCTTTAATTAAATTTAAGTCTGTCTCACTAACTAAACCTTTTTGCAAAGCAAGTTGGATAATTAGCTCATCTTTGTTACTCATAAAACTTCCTTATTTTTATACCAACTCTTAAGCGACTAAGATTTTCTTTAATCCTAAATATAACATAAAATTTCTTTTAATCTTAAGTAAGCAAACCACTTGGAGCAATATAGATGACCAAAAAAAATCTAGCTGCAAGCAAAATTAAAAACTTAGAAAAATCTAGCTCTATTTTTGAACAAGTTTATAAAATAGTTTTACAAATTCCTTTAGGTAAAGTAGCAACTTATGGACAAATTTCCCGTCTTTTAGGTGAACGCCTTTCTGCCGCAGGCGTTGGTTGGGCAATGAAAGCTACACCTAATGATGGCCGTAAAATTCCTTGGCATAGAGTAGTTAATAGCCGAGGAGGTATTTCTACAGAAAAACTATTAAATTTTGCTCCTAGCCTTCAACAACATTTATTAGAAACTGAAGGCATAATTTTTAACCAACAAGGATTTATAGACTTAAAAGTCTTTCAATGGCAACCCAATATTAATCAAAAAGAGAGCTAACTATTTGAAAATGAGAAAAAATAATATTGCTTTAGTATTATTTGCAAAATCTCCTATTTTGGGAAAAGTAAAAACTCGTTTAGCTTTTAGTGTTGGCGAGGAATTAGCACTAGAATTTTACTTAGCTTTTCTTAATGACTCTTTAAATCAAGTTTGTCAATTAAATAATGTTGATTGCTATTTATATCTTACTGATATATGGAATGAAACTCTTGTTAAGTTACCTAACATATTGCAAATAAAAGACATAAATATTGCTTATCAAACCAGCGGAGATTTAGGTATAAAACTATCAACAACCTTTTTAGAGCTATTTGCCAAAAAATATAAAGCTGTAATAATTATGGGAACAGATAGCCCAAATTTACCAATTGAATATTTACAAGAAGCTATATTAAAAATTATAAATTTTGATTTGGTTTTAGGAGAAACTTTAGATGGAGGGTATTATTTAATAGGTCTTAACCAAAGGGTGGAAAATTTAGTAGATCTTTTTACCAACATTTCTTGGAGTACAGAAAAAGTTTTTTTAGAAACTATTACTTGTGCTAAAAAGAAATCCTTGGAAGTTTTTTGCTTACCATCTTGGTATGATATTGATACCTTAAAAGATCTAACTAAGCTTAAAGAAGATATCAAAATATCTAAGTCTGCTAAAAATTGTCCAAATACTGCTGAATTACTTAAAAAAATAACTCTTAAAACATAGCTAAATAATAAAGCCGTAAAAATTCGCTTTCCGGCTTTATTAAATTTACTAAAAATCTATTTTGCTGCTTTAGCAGTAGCAGCTTTACCACGAATTTCTAATTCTTTGAAGATACCGCTTGCTCCTGCCATACGTTCAGCTAAAAGCAATACATAGCGAATATCTACACAAATTGTGCGTGATTGTGCTTCATTAAAACCATAATCACTACCTAATCCTTCATAATTACCATCAAAAGCAACTCCTATCATTTCCCCGCGTCCATTAATTACAGGGCTTCCAGAATTACCACCAGTGATATCATTAGTAGTAAGAAATGCTACAGGCATTTCTTTTAGGTTAGCATCATCATAAGGAGCAAAACTGTTGCTAGAAAGGATTTGTTTAATCGAAGAAGGAACATCAAAAGGCTCTTTTCCAGTGTCTTTATCTACAACACCTTGTAAAGTGGTGTAATAATCATAATAGACACCATCACGAGGCTTATAACCCTTTACTTCACCATAGGTAAAGCGCAAAGTTCCATTAGCATCAGGATAAAAGAGAGTGTTTTTAAGTGTAGACATACCTTCAATATAAAGTGAGCGAAGTTTAGGAAGATTGGCAGCAAATTCTTGTTCAATTTTGCGAGTTTTTTCAACTTCTTTGCTTACTTCAATTAAAAACTTAAGTGTTGCATTAGATTGCATATCTGCAAGAGATGAGCTAAATAACTTGGTCAAGCTTTCTTGTGTAAATTCTTCTGTTAGTTGACGAGCAAATTCTGCTACTGCTGTTTGACGTGCTTCCCCTTGTTTACCACCTAAGCGTTCTTCAATAAGAGCTAATTTTTGCCCATTTGACAAATCTAAAGCTTTGTTTAAGTATAATGCTATTAATTTAGCATCTAGTTTTGGATCTGAATCTTTTAATAAATTAGGTATATTGCTCTTAAACTGTTCAACTCTAGCATCAGCATAAAGAGGAGATCTTTCATTTTCTGGCTTTTCTTTATCTAAAGCACGTCCAACAGCTAAACTAGCTATTCTTAAACTTCCAACATTATTAAGCAGTCCACCTAGAATTGCATTCTTAGAATAATTAGCATTTCGTTCAGCATAAAGTTTTTCTAGCTTTGGAAATAATTCACCGTATTTTGCTTGCAGTGCCGATTGTTGGGCAATTTGTTTCTTAAATGCAGTTTCTTCAGCTTGTTTTTTCTCAATTAAACGAGTGCGTTTGATTCCTTCTAATGAGCCTTGGAAATTTTTTAGTGCATTGCTTAAGCTAAAACGTTCTGAAGCATAAGCTAGCTGTTTTGCAGGATCTTGTTTTCCTGCTTCATCTAAAATATTAATTCTTGCAGTTAAGAGATCTACTAAAAATGGTAAAAAAATATTTTGCTGAAAATCCATTGAGTAAGACTCTGCTAGCCGAGAAGTACGACCTGGATAACCAAGGATCATAGCAAAATCTCCATCTTTATAACCATTTAGTGAAATAGGAAGGAATTTTGATGGTTTATAAGGAACGTTTTTATCTGAATGTGGGGCTAAACTGCCATCAGGCGCAGCATAAGCACGTAGGAAAGTATAATCACCTGTATGACGCGGCCAAATAAAATTATCATCATCGCCTCCAAAAAATCCTACTGATTTAGGAGGAGCATAAACAAGGCGAACATCTTTAATAACTTCATAACCTAAAAGTTGATACTTAAGCCCAACTACCATTTCAGAAACTTCATACTCAATAGTTTCTTTTTGCTTATGTGCAGCCTCGGCTATCTCTCTTCGTTTAGCATCAATAGCTTTTTGTGTTTCTTCAGGAGTCATCCCTGCTTTTACTGCACTAAGAACTTCTTCTGTAACATCTTTTATTTCTTTAGTTATATTAAGGGCATAGCCTTTTAATGGGATTTCCTCAGTTTGAGAGTTGGCGACAAACCCCTGATCCAAGTAATTTTTTTCTGGTGTACTAACAGCAGCAATGCCATCAAAAGCAACGTGATGATTAGTGATTATTAAACCTTGGGAAGAAATAAATGATCCTGTCCCAAATCCACCGCCACCAATCCTAACCTTAAAAACAGCATCTTTTAGACTTAAACCCGCAGGGCTATAAATTTCTTCTGCTGAAAGTTGTAGTCCTTTTGCTTTCATTTGAGCAATAGGTAATTTACTTATATCTTGTACTAGCCACATTCCTTCATCAGCTAATTGAATAACAGGTAATATTAATGTGACTACCAACATTATTACTAAACAAAATAACTTACGGTTCATGAAACTCTATCCTTTATATATTAGATTTTTCAGGGATTGACAATCTTTGAATATAAAAGAAAAAATGATTTGTTTCAATAAGTTAGTGAGAAGAAGAAAAGAAAAACCGATAGATTTTTATTTCTATCGGTTTTTCTAAAAGTTAATTTGTTAGCTTAAACTAGAAGCTAATACGGAAACCTAATTGCATTTGAAATGGAATACCTACGGTTGTACCAGCACCAAAAGCACTACCAAGTAAACCTGCTGGTTGTAAATCTTGTAGATTGACAGGGTTACGAGGAGCAGTATTTTTACCTGTTGCTATAGTAGAACTAATATCACCATTAAAGTTATTACCAATATTTGCACGGTTAAATAGATTAAAGAATTCTACATAACCTTCTGCTTTAAGTCTTTCACCAAATCTAACATTTTTAGTTACACGTAAATCAACTTGGAAATATGGAATACCTCGACCAGGATTTATTCCTAAAACTCTACCATTACTACCAGGTCTATCGCCAGGATTAAACTGGATAAAGTTACCATTTCCATCAACACGAACAAAATCATCAAAACGGCCATCACCATTAAGGTCATTTCCATCAACAACAGCAAATGGACGAGCAGATTCAGCTTGAATAATAGAAGAAACTTGGAAGCCATAAGGCATATCTAAAATACCGTTGATAACTGCACGATGACGTGCATCTTCACCTGTACGACCTAAATCGATAGGACGAAACATAGCAAATTGATTTTCAAATGTATTACCAAAATCATTACGTGAAGCACCTAGTCCTGGGCCACCATAAGCTAAGGTACGAGCTAAGGTGTAATTAAAGCCAAACTGGTACTTAAAGGGGCCATCACCACCATAACGCTTATTAATACCAATGGTAAAACCATCATATCTGGAACGACCTATAGAAGCAGCAAAACGAACTCTACCAAATGCAGGTTGACCACTTGCAAGAAAGTTTGGTGTTAAGCTACGTGGATTTTGGCTTGAAGGTGTACCAACAACAAAGTTTGGATTAGCAGCACCAATACGAGAATTTAATTCTAAGTTAGCAAATTCATGCAAACCAAGAATATGGATATATTGTGTTTCCAAGATAAACCCTGGTTTAAGTTCATATTGGAAATTGATAGAAGTTTGTTGTGAATAAGGAGTAACAATATTTGGATCAATTAAGCGCAATGTACCATTTGCGGGTACATTTGGAACGCTGCCAGTTTGTCTTGGTAAAGGATCAATACCAAACCGAATTGGATCAAATAAAACTGAAGTATAAATATTGTCTCCAGTTTGTTGAAGTGCAAAAAATTGTACGTTGGTAAAAATTTGGTCATAGAAAAGACCATAACTAGCACGAAGTACAGCCTTACCTCTACCTGTTGGGTCATAAGCAAAACCTATACGTGGGCTAAAGTTATTTTTATCGTTTTCTGGAACGCCTCCATTAGGAGAAAATACTCCTATACGACGTAGTGCTTGAACGCCACGATTATTTTCATATGAACCGTTTTTTGGATCATAAAAACCAAAGTCTGCATCATAGCGAACACCATAATTAAAGGTAAACTTATTGTTTACACGAAAACTATCTTGACCATAAAAAGAAAATTGTTTAACAACTTGATCTACTCGACTATTACCATCAGATAGAATTACTAGATCAACTACATTAATATCACTTAGTGTTCCACCAGAAGCAAGTATTTGGCTTGGATCAGTATTAAAATCAACTTCTGGAACAGAGTTAAAATCAAATGTACCAGCTAAAACAGGTACATAAACAAAATCTACACCAAATTTTAAGCTATGACGACCTTTAGCTACAGAAACAGCTTCCTTAAATTGAAATTTATTTTGGAAAGTGGTTTGAGGAACATTTGGATTACGACCAAACAAAGCACTTGGGAAGACTAATGTTAAAGGAGCGTTTGTATTTTCAACTATACGATTATCAAACTTAGTAAATTGAAAATTAAATACATTTACTACGCTAGGGCTAATTGTATAAGTATCGCTTAATAAAATAGAGCGAAGTTCATTAGTTGTACGTGCAGAAGAAGTAATATCAGCATTACTTGGTATTTGGTCATTAACAAGCTTATTAGTTTGATGACCATAACGGGCATAAGCTTGATGTCTATCATTAAATCTATAATCTGCGCGTAGTTGAAATTGAGTATCGCGGAAAGGTGTTGGAACTGTGGAAAGTGCAGCTACAGATGCAACTCCAGGAATTGCACCCATACGAGCAAAAGTATCTAATGCTTTTAATTCTCGTACTGAGTTTGGGGAAATTACTACAGAAATATTTTCTCTAGTATATTCAGCAGCCCCAAAAAAGAAAAATTTATCTTTAATAATTGGGAAGCCTAAACTACCAGCTATATTTTGACGGTCAAAAGGTTGTTTAGCAAATGGGCCATCACCTGTAACACGGTCAAATTCTGGGTTAAAGTTATCACGAGCATTAAAACGGTCGTTACGTTCAAAAAGTACAAAACTTCCGTGTAATTCATTTGTACCACTTTTTGTTACTACAGTGATATTACCACCAGCAGAACGACCTGTATCAGGTAAAAAGTTTTGGGTTTGTACTACAAATTCTTGAATGCCTTCAGTAGTAAAGTTTTGTACTGCACCACCAACCACATTATCTTTATTATCACCACCATCTACAGAAACATTAGCATCACGTCCACTACTACCAGAAAGTGAAACTGTCCCTGTACGAGCTTTAGTTGGGTCAAAAGCTCCTACTGGTTTTGCACCTGGAACAAGTACAGCTAAATTAGAAAATGTGCGACCAGTTAAAGGTAATTGTTTGACTTGACGATTATCGATAACACCTTGAACTACAGTATTTGTAGTTTCAATTGTGGCTCCTGCTTCTCCAGAAATAGTAATTACTTCTTCTGTTCCTACAGGTTTAAGGGTAAAGGTTACGGAAATGCGGGAACTAACATTAACTATTACTCCCGGTTGGATAATTTTTGTAAAACCACTAGCCTCACTAGTAACTTCATATTCGGCTGGTGGCAACGGACCAATTTCATACTCGCCTTGCTCATTAGTTGTTACTGTTTTTGTTAAACCAGTTGACTTATTGATGGCAGTTACAGAAGCACCTGCAACAACAGCACCTGTTTGATCTGTAACAGTACCTACGATAACACCCGTCGTCACTTGAGCAACTGCTGCGCCGGCCAATGCTAGTACAAATGCTAGTATGGTCAACACTCTAACAGACAATCTGTGCATATCTACCTCCTCGTAGAGTGAGAGAATTATTTATATTTCAAAGAATCTTAGGGAAATCGCCCTAAAAAGTTTTGCTAATAACTATTCCTTATTACTTTATAGAACAGTTATTAGCAGATATAACGACCAGGGTTTTCTTATTCTATAAAGCAAATTGCAGACCAAGATTCTTTGATACTAGGGAATTTTGATAAACGACACTTTATAATAGGGTTAGTATTTCTACAAGTGAACCTTCCTAGTAAGAAAAAATTTTAGAAAATACAAAAATTTGTATTTTTTTACATATTTTCCAATTAAAACCAAATAATAAACATAAATATGTATAAAAATAAAAAAGCGGGCTAGTTAGCCCGCTTTTTTAGTAGAGGAAAATTTACTTCTAATTTATTCTGGACGAGTTGCCCCTTGTGGTACAACGTGCAACATTACTCGTCTATTGAGTAGGCGATCTCCTGATGGATCTGGACGTTGATTATCAAAGCTACGAACTTCAATACGGCCAGCATCAAGATTTCTTTCATTGACTAAATAATCTCTTACACGTTGAGCGCGGGTCTTAGCTGTGCCAGCTTTTTCACCCTTATCAGAATGTCCATCAATAATTAAAACAGCATTTCTATCATTTTGTAGTCTTGCTGCAACATCGTCTAATACACGCTTACAAGCGTTATCTGGACGAGAATCATTGACTGTCTTATAAGTGTTACAGCTAGTTGTAAATACAGCAGGTGGAGCAGGTCTAGGAGTAATTGAAACTGTAACGCTATCTGTAGCAGAGCATTGACCATCACTAACAGTTACTTTTACAGTGATATTGCCTGCACTTAAGCCTGTGCTATTAAGTTGTTTAGCTGCATCACCACCATTAAGTGTGCCTCGAGTGGTTGTCCAAACATACTGTAGCTTGTCACCATCTGGGTCATTACCGCCAGCAGTGAAGTTAAAGGTGACATCTGCACCTTCTTGAGCAGTAGTTGGATTAGCCTTGAGTGAAACGGTTGGGCAACGATTACCTTTTTCTACTGTAATTGTACGAGTATCAGATTTAGATAAATTACATTTATCTGTTACTGTTACTGTAATTGTGTAAGTACCAGGAGCTAAATTAGCAGAACTCCAAGTTCTTTCTACAGAACCGTTATCTGTAAATGAACCACCTGTAGCAGTCCAATTATAAGTTAATCCATCACCCATGCCACGAGTGCTAAATTTAACAACATCGTTAGAACGCTCCTTAACTGCTAATTTATCAGCAGCAAGTTCAATGGTAGGAGCTACAGCATTAGCACAAGGGTCTACTGCTGGAGGTGGTGGAGGTGCTGCTTTTGTATTACGTAACCCTAGAGTTATATGAGCAACAAAGCCGTTATAATCACCTTCTAAGCTACGAGCTATAGTTGCTGCTGGTACTGTTCCAGTAGCAATAACTCGTTTAATGGTGTCTTCTTCGCGTTCTGAACCAGAATTATTAGCAAAGTAACGATAGCCACCACCAAAAGAGAATAAGAATCGTCGGTTTTCATCCTTACCAAATGGATAAAATCTAGCACCAGCTAAAACATCTACAGGGTTAGGACGATTAAGCGTAGGTGTAGCTTCACCAACATAATAATTATAGGTAGCTTCACCAATAAGTTGTACATAACGATTAATAGGAACATCTACACCAGCAGAGAAAATTAAAGAATCACTACGATCTAGAAGCTCAAAATTACGTGATTTTGGATCATTAGCATGGACATAGCCAAAGTTTAAGTGAGTGCTAACAAGTCCTCTACGTAAACTAGTAATTAAAAATACTCCAAAGTCTGTTGCGCCAGCACCAGATCCTTGTGTTAACCGTCCACCTCTATCTTTTTGAAATAATGCACCGGCTGGAACAGTTGGCACCTTAACTATGCCTAAAATAGCAAAACCAATACCTCTTTCTGGTCTAAAGCTTATTTTAGTACCAAAAGAAGCACTGCCTAAAGTGCCGCCACCTTTACCTAAAAAAGGAAAATCATTTAGAAAACCTGGGGCAAAAAAGCCTGGTTTATTAACTCCCAAAACAGGATCAAATATTGGTCGTGAGCCTGTTTGCGGCAACCCTGGTAACACACCACCAACGACAGCACCGCTTATTGGTGCGCCATTAAGAGGGAAAAATTGTGGGTTAGTTTGGTTTAATTCAGGGAAATTAATATTAACACCATCTAAACCAAATGAACCTTGGGGACGTGAAAGTCCTGGAAATAATGGCCCGCTTAATTCAAATGGGGCGTTGGAAATAACTCGTTGATATCCATCAGTTTGTAAGAATACTTCCACACGATCAGTAACACCAAAAGCAACATTAACAGGATATTGCATAATATCAACATCGCCTGGGTCACGATCATAGTTGTTAGCAAAAAATCCAACATTAAATTCCCCACGCTTTAGCGTAGAGGAGTCATAAACAGTAAAAAGCCCTGTGGCACCACTAACTGTTGGTTGAGTTACGCGGCGTTTGTCTCTTTCTGATTCTTGCGCAGAGACCATAACATTAAATAACAGCACCAGCAAAATTGTCGCCATCATGGTCTTCAAAAATCTCATAAGCACCTCCGGTCATCCGACCACTATTTAACTCTAAAACCTGTATTGTTAATCTTGAATGAATCACCGCAACAAGGGTTTCTATTAAAACACTACTTAAAGTGTTATATAGTGCGGTGTTATTAAAGTGTTATTTTTGCTTATACACGCTTTAGCTTGATAGAGTCAACCCAATTTTGTCAAACCCAGGATCAAAATCCTTTTAACTATTAGCTTTTCTAACAAAATACCTAGAACACAGTTTATATCATAGTGCTATATACTAGGTAATTATTGGTAAAATATGATCAGGTTTATATTTTGCCAATAATCTAGCTAACACCTAATCCTTTGCGTAGTTGTTCTAAAGCTTTTTTCAGATAATTTGTATAATCTCGGCCCCAATAAATAAATTCTTTTTCACCTTGTTCAAAAAATTTAGCTGCATAAGCATATTCTATTAAAGAAGCTTGTTGTTCTGGATTTAGCTTTTCCCAAGCTTTATTTTCAGAAATTCCTGTTACAAAATCATAACCTTGGCCTAAGTATTGCCCTAATAAAGATTTGCCAATATAACCACAACCACCATTTTGATATTGCCAAATATGAGTCATTTCATGAACTAATAACTGCATACTATAAGTTTCTTTTGGAATATAAATAATATTACCCATTACAAAAGCTCGTCCGCTAATGGTTAGTAAATGTGAGTCGCCAGCTTTTATTAAAATTTTGGAATAATCTACTGTAGAAAGAAATATTTTCTTTAACTCTTTTGTTTGTATTTCTGTTAGTTTTGTAGTTGGTGCTTCTAGCCCTAAAGATTTTTCTACCAAACTAACAGTAGTTAAACCTTGATAAAGTAATTTAGAAACTAGATTATTAACACTCATTAGATTAAGAAAATAGCTTAAGCTATTATTTGAATTCCATTACTATTTAGTGCTTGACACAAAGAGTTTTCGGCTGCACTAAGTAAGCTATTGATACTACTATCTTTACCACGGATATGTAATTTAATTTGAAAACGTAAATCTTTACCAAAACCCTTTGCTTTGGACTTAATATAAACTTGTGGGTAAAGTTTGGCAACCTGACTTAAAATAGGAGCAAGTAAAGATTCATCCCCACACAAAGCAAAAAGTTCTTTTTCGGCAAATATTCCTGTTTCATATAATTCTGATAGCAATGCTTGCACTGGGCCAAGCATAAAGGCTTTCATTTCCTGAGGAACACCTGGAAGACAAATAATTGTAGTATTTTTAGCTGTAATTTTTATTGCGGGTGCTACTCCTTCTGGGTTTTTTATAGGTATTGATGTTAATGGTAGAAATGCCATTTTACTACGTGCATCATTTATTTCTGCGCTATCAACAAAATTTTTTTCAGCTAAGGCTTGATACTTTTCTACTATCCATTGATAAGCAATTTGGTTTAATTCCAAAGACAAATCAAGGCTTTTAGCAATGGCTTCTAAAGTTAGATCATCAGATGTTGGGCCTAAACCACCAGTACTAATAAGTAGATTTATTGGAAAAGAAAAAATTTTTTGACTAAGTAATTGTTCAACAGTGCTAGCAATTATGCCTAAATCATCAGGTAAAGTTAAAGTAGCAGCAACTTGCAAACCTAAAGCCGTTAAATTTTGACAAAGCCAATTTGTATTGGTGTCTAAAGTTTCACCAATTAATAACTCATTCCCTATAGCTAAAATTACAACTGTGTACATAACTCTGAGCAAATCCCTAAATTAGTTAAATGTAGCTTAACTTCTGGCATTGTTAGTATTCCGTACTCAGTAACTACCCCTGTAAAAAAATCTAATGGAATAGTTTCAAAATAACGATTAAATACTATTATTTCTAAAGGTGAGTCGGGCCAAATTTCCGCTTGTTTATGTATTTCTTCAGTCATCAAACGATAAGACGAGGGTAAGAACTTAGTGCTATCTGCCAGTACATAACAAGGTTTATTAAAATGACGGGCAGCCAAAGCAATAAGCATTGTCCCTATTTTATTAACAATCCCTTCTGTAGTAATTGCATCAGCCCCAAAAATAACAACATTTGAGCGTTGCAAGGCAAATAAAATTGCAGCATCAACAATAAAAGTTACTCCAATACCAGCAGTTGCTAGTATTTGAGCCGTTTTCCTCCCTTCCATTATTGGCCGACTTTCGCTACAAAAAACCTCAAAGTTAATCCCTTTTTGTTTAATGTTAATTAAAGCTTTATTAACTGTAGCACTATAAGAGTAAGTAAGAACTATAGTATTTTCTGTAATTATTGGTTGAAATATTTCGCTAATCCCATCGCTACCACTAACAACAATTGATAAAAAATTATAAATATATTTTTCTAATGCTGCTTTTGCTTCCCCAAAAACAACTTGGCTATTGATAACCAACAAAGCACGGTTGACTAGGTTAAAAAGTGTTGCCATTTTAGGTTGGGCTTGAAGTAGGGCTTTAGCAAAAATAAGTATTGGAGTACGTAGGCTTTGTACTGAGGTATTAGGGGCTTCCTGTATACTTGCCACTATTTCTAATAAAGTTACTGCTGCACGTTTAGCTAATTCTGAAGAACCAGAGCTATTATCTTGAGCAATATCAATTAACTTTTGTTTTATTTTCTCATCAATATCCATAAATTTCTTAACCTGGCAAAGGTCTTAAGATTTCTAACTCTAGTAATAACTGCTCTGCACTACTGGTGCGTTCGGTTAAATCCTGTGCTAGCAGCCCATCTATAATACAAGCAAAGGCAGGAGTAACATTTGCTTGGCTATGCCAAATAAATTGTTTTTCTATAGGGTTATATAACTTACTAGGATGCACTCCTGTAATTAACCTTAGTATTGTAGCACCAGCAGCATATAAATCACTTTGTGGAACAGCTTGCCCATAAAGTTGCTCTGTTGGAGCATAACCAGCAGTTCCAACTACTGTGCTATTAGTGCTTTTTTGTGCATGTTGAGAAACCGCAGCAAATTCCACCAATAACAACCGTCCATCGTCTTCAGCAAACATTAAATTTTGTGGCTTAATATCTCGGTGAACTACTGCTGGAACACGGGAATGTAGATAAACTAAAATTGTAGCAAGTTCTTTTAAGATCCTTCTTGCCTCAGCTTCAGTAATTTTACTTCGGTTAGATTTATCTAATGATTCTAGTAATGTTGTTCCAGGAATATATTCTTCTACCAAATAAGCAAAAGATTTCTCCTCAAAAGCAGCATATAGGCGAGGAATACCAGGATGATGTAGCCCCATTAATACACGTGCTTCTCGTTCAAAAAGTCGCTCTACTGTAGAACGTCTTACACTATAAAAATCAGGATCATCTTCAGAAACTGGTTGTAGTTCTTTTACTATCTTAAAAGTGCTATCTTTGTTTGAGTCTTTAACTAAGTAGTTAACTCCAAACTTACTGCGGTTTATAACCTTTTCAACAATGTAACGTTGTCGAATCATTTCATTTTTTATTAATGATCCACAACCTTCACAACGTCCATTTACACCATCGCTAGGGGAAGAACAATTACTAAAAACACATCCAGACATCCACAATCTCCAAAAGATACATTGACTTAAATAGATATATTGACTTAAATAGCTTTGTGCAAGATAGCAAAAAATTTAATAAATGTCAGTTAATATTATTTAATTTTATCTAGGCATTTTCCTTAGCAGAATTTTAGAGATAATATTCTTATTGGTTAAGATACAGGTAAATCAACTTTAGAATTGCTGCAATGGATGACGTTTTCCAGAAAAATACCATTTTAATTTCTCTATTCCATTAAAAGCTAAAATTCCCAATATAAAAACTAGCCCAAAAATTAATCCTCCTAATAAACCACTAAATAAAGACAAAATAGCTAAAACCAAAATAGCATCACCCGAAGCACCAGCCCAGAAAAAAACTAACATTAGGCTTGCAAATCCTCCTGTTGTTAAACCAAGTTTTATTAAACCTAGTAAAATCTCTAAAGCAGTTTTTTTAGTAATATTAATAAAAATTTCCTTTTTTGAATGGTCTTCTTTAATTGTAATTTCCTTACAACGTGAACACCAGTTTTGATCTGGGTCAAAACAATCTGTTTGATGACAAATTTCGCAACGTAAAGGTAATGATTCAGTACGAATATGTAGATTTGTTATTTTGTTCATATCTATAGTAGCATCATTAAGTTATTTTCTAGGTGAAAGATTGGCAACAGGGTAGATATGCTGATTAATATCATAGTTTCCAGAAATTTCTAACATTACTTCTTCTAAAATATTTTCTCGTCCATTAAAAGAAAAAAAAAGCACATTGTGCTAAATTAGGACTACGATGTAAAGCAGGAGGAACAATTAAGTTTGCAAATTGCTTTTGTACCTCAACAGGCATTTCTTCAGGCAATTCTAGATCTCTAACTGTTTCTACTACAAACCTACCACGTAAAGGAATTTCTAATAATAAAAACAACCTAGCTACATCTCCAGCAGTTAACTTTTCTGATTCCACCAAGTCAAAAGCTCTTAAAATACGGGCAAAATCCCCTTTTTCTAATGAACTGTAATAATTATTGCCTAATACCAGATAAGTAATAGGTAAATAATCAAATACACCATTAATTGTTATAGAAAATTTTCTTAGTTCTGAAGGAAGGTCAAAAACTTGGTTTTCTGTTAGCGTCATACGGCCAGCAAATCGGGATTTTTTTGCTTCTGCATCAGCCAATATTAAATCTGTTATTGCCATAAAATTATTACTCCAAAAAGTTAAAAGCTGCAAGCATACTTTTAACGCATAACTTGCAGCTTATTCAAGCTTTAATTTTAGAAAAATAGAAGATTTAACCAAAAATTCTATTGAGAAATCCAACGTCTTTAGGTTTTTGCTCTAGCTTATTATCTAACTTAGAATCATCCATAGCTTTTAAATAAGCAGTATCGTGTAATGTAGCATCTCTACCTTGTAACTTAAGCGCATTTGTATCTAATTTCTTTAATAAGCGATCACGTAATTCTTGAGGTGGGACTAAACGATTATTGCTAAGCAAGCTATAAATATCATTAGTTACTTGATCAAAGCGTCCTGAACGTGTACGGGCTGCGGATAGCTCATTATAATATGCTGCACCTGTATCTTTAGCAGAACGTCCTACAAGTGTACGCCAGAAGCCTTTCATTTCATCTGGGTTAGGCAAGCGGTTTTGTGCCGCCATAATACCTGTATATTGTGCGCTATATTCATCTAGTAACATTGCAGCTAAATTAGCATCTTCATATTTAACACCTTGGAATTCTACACCTTTACGATCAATCATATTATGGTCAAGGTGTGCAACTTCGTGGGCTAAAGTACCAACTATTGCTTTGAAAGCGTCTAGGTTTTCGCTATAGCCATTAGCAGCATTAATAGCAGGATTATTTAAGTTAAGATTTATTTTACCGCTTACTTCTGCTTCACCATAAAGTTGCGGGTCATCTTTGATGAAGTTTTAGTCTATTGTTCCTTTAACAAAATTGTCTAAAGTGTTACGAGCAATTGTATTTGTAGGTTGGGCTGCAATTTGAGCAGATACTGTAGCAATAACATTTAATGCTACACCTTTTTGATCAGCAGGAAGGCTAGAAAAATTACCATTTTTAACAAACCCTAACACATCGCTTGTACTAGCATTTGGGTGAAGTTGGATTGCTCTGCGTACTAAATCTTTGTCAGCAGTGCTTAAAGAATTAAAGGTAGTTCTATCAGTACCTGTTAAAGAAGAAATCTTAGAGCTTGCTTTATCTAAAGCTGATTGAGGAGGATTAGCAACTAATCCTAAAGATCCACTTTGTTGATTACCATTTTCTAAATTTACTCCGCCGCCAATTCCATAGCCACCGCCGATGCCATAACCGCCACCAATTCCATAGCCGCCGCCAATTCCATAGCCCCCGCCGATGCCATAACCGCCGCCAATTCCATAGCCACCGCCGATGCCATAACCGCCACCAATTCCGTAGCCGCCGCCGATGCCGTAACCGCCACCAATTCCATAGCCTCCTCTAACTTCTTGGCCTTGAGAGCCTTTGCCACGACAAAAAGCGCATCCATCACTTTTGCCTTCTTGGGCTTGAACTGTGCCTGAAGCAGCAGCAGAGCTATCTACTTTTGTTTGTGTTTCGGTTTGTAGTTGGCGAGCAATTAAGCTAGCACCTAGGTCTAGTTCACCTGTTCTACTTAATTTTCCTGGAGCTACTTCAGTGTTTGTTGTAACACTAGTAGAATTATTAGTATTTTGATTGGTTTTGTTATTTGTTGTAGGTAATGAGTTTGTATATATATTAGGGACATTTGAATTGTTAATTTGATTAACCATTACTAGCTCCAAATTATTTTGATTAGAAAATGAATACACTTAAAGCTGATCGTAGATTTGTTCACATTATCGGGGTGTAGTTTTAAATAGTTGCGTAATAAAATTACCAATTCTGCAAATTACCTGTTTTTTCCTTTTTTGCAGCATAAAAGTCTAGGCTATTAACTAAAAACTCATAAAATAGACATATTTTGATCGCTAAGACCCCCCTAAAATTACTGTGTTTTTACTCTATGGAGAAAAATTTATGTCAGATCAAGTAAACCAATCGCTTTCAGGCATTCACTTATCTTTATTAATGAATTTAGAAGCCAAGTTTCGAGATGCAGAAAATCGCTTGTTAGGTGAAAACAAAGTCCCATTTGAATTTCACACCGATGCACCTATGGAGTTAGTAGAATGTCCTTATGTTGGTAGTCGTCATAAGCATTTTAAGCCTATGAATATTTCTGCATTAAAACAAATTAATAGCCATTGGTCTGAAATATTAAACGGATTTTCCTGTTTACGTAGCTTTCTTCTTTCACAAAAAACTGAAAGTAAAATCACAGTTTTAGATCTTTATAACCTCTCAATTGCTGGTTATTTAATGCCATCCTATTTGTTTTACAGAGCTAAAGATGCTTTTACAGATGGAGAGTTACCAGCTTTTGTTGCAACAATTTATAAAGCTTCTCTTGGGCTTATTAATGCAGTACAAGTAATGCTAACAAAAAGATTAGTTTTAGGTAGATATAACGCAGAAATGCAGATTGATGCAGAGGCTTTTTATTTATTTGCTGAAACGGAAAAGCTTTTTATTGGCCCTGGGAAGTTTGCGCTGGTACTCCAAATCAAATTAAAGAATTATTAAAAGTAATGTTAAGTGACAAAATAGATAAAACAGCACAAATTTCATTAATTGATAATTTATCTGATTATTTTCATTATATTACTCAGGCAGAAAAAGTTGTCTTACTTGATAATTTTTTCCCATTTATTTTTTATTTTTCTCTAGAGAATAAAAACATGGATAAATTACTGCAAATTCTCTATGAACAAGACACTTTAGGCTTTCGGGGAGTATCAATGGAACTGCAATTTTTTGATTTAATTGAGCCTATTTTAGGCAAAAAAGATGCAAACTATCAGGAGAAAGTAAAAGCTGATTTAATTAATATTTTCGAGCATATTGATAAACAAAATGATATTGTTTTTTTGTTAACACAAACTGAGGAAGAAAAAGAGAAATTTACTATTTATCAACAAAAAGTTTTTGAATTTTTTGCTAGCGATGAAATAAGAATTTCCAGAAAACTTACTCATCAAGACATGGAAATAGTTGTTGAGTTTTTTGTTAGCTATCTGATGTTAGAGCAAAAAAAATTAGCTCTTTATACAAAGTACCAAAGAGAAATGAACAAGGTTTTAGGCCGAGATCAAGTATCTAGGCCAATAGATGGACTAGATTTAACATTAATGTATGACAAAAAATTACGAGATGTTTTTGCTAGTTTTTTAGCGGTTGAAATAGAAAACTTTGCAGACAAAACTATTTTACGACAAGGTGTAAACACACTAGTTTTAGAGTAATTTAACAAAGTAGATCCATCAGCATAGCTTGCCAGATCTTTAATAACTATTGCAAAATCTTTGCTTAAAAGTAATTTCCTAAAAACTTTTCTTTTGGAGATGGCATGTCAGAAAACTCTTTAGCACGCTATAAAAAAGGTCGTTTAGGTCAACGCATATATCAAGCTAGCAGTTTGCCAAAAGCTTTTCGTCAAACTTATGTTGTTTTTGGTGGAACGGGTGCCGTGGGTGGGACGGCAATAATGAAGATGCTTGAAATCTTAGAAGAAATGATGCACTACAAACACCCTAACCCCGCCGACACGCCTACAATATTAGTTACAGGTTTAACTAATGAAGAAATTCGAGCTTTTACTAGTCGATTATTTGAATATTACAGCAAGTTTTATGGTAGTGAATGGTTGCCTGAGCATATTGCTAATAAAGGTTATCGTACTCGCTCTGGAATTATGCTAGAGCTACATCGCTTAAGCGTTAATCCAGAACTACCCGGACTAGTTAATTTACTAAAATTAAGCGTATCAGAGCGTCAAGCTTTAGCAGATAGTTTTTTGAAAAAAGGTGATTTAACGTTAGAAAGTTCTGAAAAAGAAAAGTTTGACCATTTAACTAAAGCCATTAAAGTAGACTTAAAACAACCATTTACCGAGTTTTTGCAAAAATACAAATCTGATCGCAACTTAGCATCCCGTTTTCGTGCTGTTATCGTCGGTATCCCTCTAGCTAGCGTTGCAGCTTATCATTTAAGTAATTTAGAAGAAATTTGCCGCGTTTTTGGCATTAAATCACCTCAGCTAATCACAGACCTAAAGCAACTTTATCTTTCCAGAGTAAGAGACGATTTAGCCTTTATTCGCAATGAGTTAGCCGAAGAAGTAATAGCTGCACATACAACGGCTGTTGGTGGAATGTATGACGAAGGTGCAGAGGGTGAAAGAGTTATACGGCTAGGCTTTGCTCATAGTGCTTTAGACGAGCGTTTACGTTATAAACAGCTTTTTGCTGAACAATTACAACAGCTTTATTCTGAGGTAGGAATAAAAATGCTTGTAACTGCTGCTGCTATTGGGATTGATGCAATTATTTCTAATCAAAGCGTACCTATTCAAAGTGGAGTTTTACGGGATTTACGAGAACTTTTTGCAACAGGTCGTCAAATAATTCCAGAAGAAGATCTTCGACGTGGAAAAATTAAAATTTATCCTCCTGTAATGATAAAAGATCGAAAAGAAACTAACGCATCTGTTACCTTTCAAAAAGGTTTGGAGTTTACTCCACGTATTCAAATTCGATCAGGGGAAAACGGGCGATTTTCTACTTCCAATACAGACGCGCTTTACCGTGTTATGCGTGTTGCATCGGCTAGTGAGCTAGGTTTAGTTTTAGCCGAAGCTGCAATTGTTGGTGATGATAAAGATGTTCCCTGGTTTATAAACAGCAATTGCTATTATACAGAAACAGAAAATGCTCGCTTGGTCTTTGATTTCTTGCAACAACCTCAATTAATGGACTCACAAATCAGCGGACTAGATGTAAAGTCATTCCAAGATTTAGGATCAGCTAAACATCAGGGAGAATTGCACTTATTAGGCTTAGTTATTTTGCTTCACAGACTCCGAACCTTTGACGCTGATGCAATTCCAACACAAATTTCTTTGTCTACATTTAATCCACAGCAATTTTTTGAAAGTAATTCACGTCCATTATTTTTTGAAGATTTAGCTACTTGGCAACTAGAAACTTTAAGCAAAGATTTAATTACTTTGGTAAAAGCTCAAACTCCACAAGACCTAATTTCAATTAAACATCTCTCTAGCCGTAATTATCAGGAACGTAACGACGCTTTTAATTTAGTAATGATGGAAGTAATAAAAACTGTCCACTCCATTACTTCGCTAGGCTCGCCAATTATTTTTAATGACAAGAACGAAACTTTTATTTTAGTTGGCCCCTACATTGCACCGTTAGATTTGCTAATGTCTGAGCGTAACACTATTGAAAATGCTATCTTAGACCAACTAAAAAACGTCAGCAAAACGGCTCGTACCAAAGAAGTAACTCTAGCAAAAGAATTTTTCTATTGTAATAACGGCTTTATAGATTTAAGGCCAATCGCCGTTGTTTCTACAGCTAAAAATTTAGCTGATGCTTTAGATAATAGAATTCATGTTTATGATTCTTTGGACGCTTTTAAGAAATACTTAAATAGGTTAACGCCTTATTCCTATTTTGCCACTAGCGGTTTAATAGCTTTTCTTGCTCGTATGCTCGGACTTTATGAACAAATTTCGCAATTTAGCTTAGAGCTTGGCACGCTGCATGACTACCGTTCACAAATACCTGTTTCACCTGGTGGGCTACATTATGTTGTGCCAAGTGTGGTTGAAGCCTTGCGTCAAGCATCCGAAGGGCTAGAAAAAAATACTGGTACAGATCGTTTACATGGGCAATGGGGTTATTTTCGTCGTGAACCGCCTGATCGTCCTATGGTTTAGAGATTTAGAACTACGATTATGGAAAACGTCTATCCAACATTTTTAGAGGCTACAGAAAGTTTTCGTAAGTTTTTAATGGAACAAGGCCAAACAGATAAAATTGTATGGATAGATGTAGAAGATGTTGTACTGGTTAATTATAAAATCTGGACAAATAAAATTGACTTTGCAAAAAATTATTATAAAGCAGAAGAAAAATATAACCTTGGTACAAACAAAATGTTAGGAATAGAGCTTTCAGCAATTTGCCGATTAGGTGATAATATTTGCTCCCATGTTTTTGTTCCAAATGATAAAGAAGATGCTCTAAACCATTTGATGTTAGGCAACTTAAAATTGGCTGTTCCACAAAATTGCCCGTTGCTAAACAAGTTTGGTTTTCTTGGCAATGGAAACTGCTAAAAAAACAAGACTCTAAACATAAATCATTTTTGTTTCATATAGATTAAAAATGCTAAACCAACTTAAGTTATTTTTTATGCTCTATTATCAGCCCCAAAAGGCAATGGGCAGTATTATTGACACAGGTTCAATAGCAGGTGCGATTATTGCAATAATTTTAAGCTCTTTTTTATTTGTAGTTATCACACAACCAATTTTTGACGAATATGAGCAAAAAATGATTGTGTTACCTAAGCAAAATGTGTCTTTTGCAAATCAACCAAGTAATTCTGAGGTTGAAGAAAACTTTGAAGAATATCCAGAAATTTACCACCCTAAAATTAGACAGCCTTTGCCTTTAGTTGGTAATTTTGGCTGGTGGTTTGTAACTTTCTCTCTTGGTTCAACACTAGGAACAATTTTATTTTTACCACTGCTTTATGTTCCTGTAACTATTTTAGTGTTAATTTTTTTTGAGCCTCTAGGAAGCTTTGGCGTAGTTTTCCGCCGTGATTATGCACCACTTCTAGCTTGTACTTTGCTAAGTTGGTCAGCAACACATTTGCCTTTTTCACTTCTAGCAATAGCAATCAAACCCAATGCAAAAACAGCATTACTACTTTGGCTATTATGTAAAATTTCATTTGCAATATTTATGGTTATAGCTTTAAGAGTCGTTTTTAGTGCTAGTTATTTTAGTGCTTTAGGAACGTTGTCTATTTCTTGGCTCTCGGTCTTGCTGCAATCTCTTTTATTTTGGCTAATGTCCCCTTTTATTATATTTTGGGTTTATTTTTATTTACGTGGGGATATTGGCGCGGTAGGCGGAGATGTTATGTCATCTTTTCGGCAACGTCAAAGTTTTCGCCGTAATCTTGAAGCAGCAACCATTAATCCACAAGATGCAGAAGCGCATTATCAACTAGGACTTATCCATAAGCAACGTCGTCAATATAGCGAAGCAATAGCCCGGTTTCAGCGTGCTGTAGAAATAGATAAAAAAGAAATAGACGCATATTTTCAGCTAGGTATAATTGCTCGTGAACAGAATCGCTTGCAAGAAGCTATTTCTTATTTTGATACAGTAGTTTCACTAGATGATAAACATTCACAAAGCGAAGTTTGGCGGGAAATTGGAGCAACTTATCAAGTAGCAGGAATGAAAGAAGACGCTCACACAGCACTAGAAAAATACATTGAACGCCGACCATATGATGCTGAAGGGCTTTATTATTATGCAAAAGTTTTAGTTGAACTTGGCAAAACAGAAAAAGCTAAAGAAATTATTAAACAATGCTTAGAGGCAGTAGAAACTGCTCCTTATTATCGTCGGGCTACTTTGCGTCGTTGGAGCAAATTAGCAAAAGGGCTGTTAAAAACTTAGGTTTTAATAATTAAGCTTATTTCTTTGCAACTCTAAAATAATAGTCCTCTAATTCAAAAACTTCACCGTTTTTGTTTATTCCTGACACAGTAACTAAGTAATCATCGTTAGAAAAAGTAACTGTTTTTACACTAACATTTATAGATTTTTTAACATTATCAGTAACTTTTTGTTGCCAAATCTGTTTACCATCTACAGTTTTAATTGTAACTTGGTAGGTTGAATAGCTTTCTACCCCTTCTTCTAGCATAAGCTTAAGCTGCAAAATTTGGGCATCTGGTGGAATATTTAGTAATTTTGTTGTGGCATTATCTCTAGTTAACCCTGTTGTCAAAACCATTGAAATAACTTGTGCTGACTTTTGTAGTAATTTGCTTATTTCATTTTCTAGAAGAGTGCGTTCTTGTCTTTCTGTGTCTAATTCCTGTTTTATTTGCTCATAACGTTTTTGGCTAGTGTCAGATTTTTGTTGAAGAAGTTGCTCTTTTTTCTGAAAATCTGCTTGTTGCTGACTTTGCTGGTTTTCTAAGATTTTTATTTGGTTTTGAAGTTTGATAGTTTGAAACATTAGCCAACTACCTCCACCAAGCAAGATTACTAAACTAGCAGCCAAAGCAAATTGCTTAAGAGTTTTTGATTCAGACCAAACAAACCGCCTTTTGTAATTGCTAATAACAGGTATTTCTAAGACAGCTTTTTCACCAGTAATTTTGTTAATAGATTTAAGAAAAGCTCTAGTCATCTCTACTTTTTGTTTTCCATCTTTTGAGCTTAAAAATTTTTCTTCAAATTTCTTTTTTTCCTTTATATCTAACTCATTGCAAAGATAAGCATCTATTAGTTCTGTTTCGGTAATTTTTAATTGCTGATAAAAACTATCATCAGCAAAATATTTTTCCTCTATTTGAGTTTGCTCATCAGAAGACAAATCGCCTAACAGGTAATTTTTCATAAGTTGTTTTTCATTATTTTCTTCAGGACTAGAATTTTTCATAACTTAATGTCTGTTATTGCATTTTCATTACAATATTTATTTATAATTTTTGAGCTTTTTTAACACAGTTTTCTACACATTTAACTAGATCTTGTCTTAGACGATGAGCTTTTACCCGTAAAGCATTAATATTTATTCCCAATTTATCAGCCAAAAATTGACGTTGTTCGGCTTTAGTTATTTCAACAGAAAAATATTCAATTATCAAAAGCTTTTGCTCTATAGGAAAATTACTTAAACATTCATTAAAACACTTTGTTGTTAGCTCTGTTTGCTCATATTCAATTAGCTTTTGCTCTTGATTATTATTTATTGCTAACTGGTTAGTTGCTATTGGTAAATCTTCTATTGCAACTGTTGGTTTTACACCTCGTTGATGCTCTTTTAACACAAAATGAGCAACACTTAAAAAATAGCTATCTGACAAAACGTTTTGTGTTTCGCTGTTTTCTGATTGATTATTTTCTTGTTCTAAAAGTTTTCTTGCTGCTCGATCAATGGTTTTATCAGCTAATTCTAAATCCATTTGTGAAAAACCACGAGTACGGAAAAAAATTATCAGCTTATTGCGAACAATTAAATATTTTTCTTCTGCTAATCTTTGATTAGTATTAAGACGTTTTAAGAGAACCTCAAAAGACTCTTTTTGCAATTCATCTTTATTTTGTTTAACTGTGGCTTTTTGCTCCTTCATTGAAAATCACCTTGTAAGACAAAAGCCGCCCAATAATAAGGGATTTCCACCTAGGCTGTTTCATCATTTGAAGTTGTGCTTCTCTAAGTGCATTTGAAGGTGATTGGTTGTTTTTTAATAAATTTTGATAAAAGTATTTCATTAGTTCAGCCGTAGCTCTATCATCCACCTTCCATAAACTAGCTATTATTTGTTTAGCACCTGCATACATAAAACCACGTGTTAAACCTACTAAACCTTCTCCTTTTACTTCTTTTCCTAGAGCAGTTTGACAAGCCGATAAAACAACTAAATTAGCAGAAAATTTTAAGTTATAAATTTCTTGTAATTGTAAAAACCCATTTTTAGGATTACCTTCTCTGTCAACTAAAGATAAAACTATGCCTGAAAGCTCTGGATAATCATTATTTATTATTGAATGAGTAGCAAAATGTAAGATTTTATTGTTTGCTAACTTACCTTTAGTTAACAAATCATAATCGGCATCAAAATCTAAGAATTGCTGGTAGTTCTCTTTCCATAATAAACTAGTAATTGCTGTTGCTTCCTGGCGACTAAAAGGAAGCCGAGATAAATCATTTATGCTATTTATTTCTTTTTCTCTAAATGTCTCTGCTGACGCTAAATTAACGTTATTCTTTACTTTATCCTCTATTTTGCTTTCTTTTTTTACAATACTTTGTTTTATTCTTGGATCGTCTTTACTAAATATAGGGTCAGCAACAATAGTAATAGTAGTTTTACTTATTAACTTTTCTTTTTTTTCTCTAAGCAGCAATAAAGTTGCAGCAGAAGGTAAATTTACCACCTCATTTTCTAAAATTAATGGCGAGAAGCTTCTTTGCCGGTTTAAGGAAGTATGCTTAGATAATATATTGAATGGAATATATTGTAACGTCCCATCTGCAACAATCAACAACCGCTTATTTGCAAGTTGAGAGCTAAGAGGAAATAACACTAACTCACTTAATTTAGTAACCGCTAAATTATAGTCTGAATCTAAAGAGCTAGTATTTTTAACATTACTGGGTAAGCCTTTACTTACTAGTAAGTTATAAACTATTTGTGCTTGTTTTTCAATTTCTGACCTAGAAGCTAGCTTATAATACTGTACTTTATTATTAGTAACTAACCATATATAGCTACTATCTTTACCTAACGAATATTCTAGTAACATTGTACTATCATCTAATAAAGATTGAATTGTTGGTAAAGAAATATCTTGTATTTGGGTTAAAGTTGCATATGCAGGACTATTAATTTTAATTTGTGTTTGAGTTTCTTTTCTTTGATAGATTAGTTCTCGTAGTTCTTTTTCTATTTTTTCTATTTTTTATAAAGGTGTGTTTTTATCTAAAAGCTGTCGCTTTTGTTGCTCTTTTATAGATAGTTTAACTTGGATCTCCTTTTCTTTTTCAAGCAATTGAGCATCAATACCTTGGCGAATATCTACTTGTGCTTCGGTTAGAAGTTCTCTAAGACTTCGCGCACGTCTTTTTTCATTAATTTCTAAGGCTTTAGCTAGATAATTTTCTTTTTGTTCTTCTTCATAAAGTTTTATTAATAAATCAATATATAAATCATAATAATTTTGTGTTTTATCAAAATAAGATTCACCTAATTCTTGGCTATTTATGTTGGTACGAAAAACTTCTATAGCCTCTAAAGCCTCTTCTATCAGTTTAATAGCTTTAGGTAAGTCTTTTTTTTGTTCCAAAAGTGCAAGCTGATAAAGATTTTTTACTTTTCCTACTGAATAACCCATTTTTTCATATAATTCTAAGGATTTATTAAAGCATTCTGTTGCTTCATTTAAGTTATTGGTAGACAATTTTGCTATTCCGATAAAATATAATATATTTGCTTCCGTAGCTTTGTCATTAAGCTCTTGAGCTAAAGCCAAAGCTTGATTTAGGTATTCTTCTGCCTTTTTGTAATCACCTAGTAAACTATAAGTAATTGCTACACCAATAAGAGGCGATGGTAGTTCAAAAGATTTTCCTATACTTTTATATAAAGTTATAGCCTGTAAATAATACTTTAGACTTTCTCCTGTATCAGAAATATAAGTTTTACCAATAGCATTAAGTGCAGCGGCCTCTTGTTCAGTATTTTTTGTTAGACGAGCTAAAGCCAAGGATTCCTGATAACAATCTCTTGCTCTAGTAAAATCTTTTAGCAAGAAATATATAGATCCTTTTTGATAGAGTAATATAGATTTATTAGTAATATTGCCTATTTCTTTTTCTATGTCTAAAGCTTTTTGTGCAAATTCTAAAGCTTTTTGGCTTTTGCCTATTTGCAAATAAACCTGGCTTATTTTACTTAAAACATTTAATTGCCCTTGTTTATTATCTGTAGTTTCTCTTAGAAGTAAAACTTGGTTATAATAATCTAAAGCTTTTTCTATTTTTCCATCATCTTCTAATAAAAGACCAAGAAAAAATAACAAACTAGCTTCACTATTTTTATCTCCAATAGTTTGAAATATTGATAAACCTTTTTGGTAGGCTTCTAGCTGTTTTTCTTTCTCACCTAACCGCCCATAAACTACACCTAAAGAACTATGTATTTTCCCTTCAGCCTGCTTATCTCCTAGGGCCTGATAAATTTCTAAAAGTTTTTTTATATCCTCTATAGCTTGTTTTGTATCACCTAAATTTAATCTTATTTGTGTTATTTTTTCATAAACTGTAGCTTGTTTTTTTATATCACCTAAATATTTATATTCAAGCAATAATCTTTCATATTTTTCTAGTGCAGCAGTTAAAGATTCTTTAGTAATTTTATTTGTTAACTGTTTAGCTTCTTCAATAAGCTTATTTATTTCTTCTTCTGTTAACCTCTTATCTTGACTAGTTTCTTGAACAAATAGCAAAATTTTTGCAGAAGTTATTGTAGGCAAAGAAATAAAAAATATTCCAACAATTAAAATTATAGTAAAGTATTTTTGAGTAAGTAATAGATTATTCATAAATTTTTACTTAGTATATAGTAGCTAGAATGTTATAGATAGCTTTCCGACTAATATTTACACTAATTAATAGTTAATTAGTTGCATAAGTTATCCAACTAACTACTAACTCTGCTAAAACAATTTGTTAAAAATCCGCTAAAATAGCGCGTATTAATTTTAAGTATAATACTAAAGCTAATCTGGAGAATAAATTATGAGTGACTCACCCGTAGAAATTACCATTAATAACAATGGTTCAATAAGAATTAGTGGAAATTTTGTTATCAAAGATCCATCAGGAAAGGAGTTTGGTTTAGCAGGTCGTACTGTTATTGGTCTTTGCCGATGTGGACAAAGTGCTAATAAACCTTTCTGTGATGGTGCGCATGCTCGTTGTGGTTTTCAATCGCCAATAGAAGCACGTGATTTGCCAGCACCAGTAAAAAAATAAAACCCAAATCCACTAATAACTGTTCAAAAGGTCAGAAAACTATTCCTGACCTTTTGTTATTTTATTTGTTAAACTTTTACATTTAACTAACATCTTCCAGGGTTTTCACAATGTTTTTATCAGAACTTAAATCTCGAATTTCTTTTTATTTAACTTTAGGGCTAATATCAGGTTTTTTACTTTGGATAATTGAAGTCGTAGAACGGTTTCTTAGCCTTAAACATAACTTTGTCCAACCTCATGAAGCATTTTTTTTCCCTTTTTATTTTGTCCCTACCGTTTGGGGAAGCCTGCTTTGGTCATTATTTTTAATTATGTGTATGGCTAGCAGATTAATTAGCCTTGAAATAATTGATAAGACTAAAGTTACAAGAAACTTAATTAATAACAAATGGAAACAAAACCTATTTGCTAGTTTAGGGCTATTATTAATTTTTATTTTGCTTTGGGCGTTAATTCCTATTTATTTTACTAGTCCACTTTATGAAATGTCTGTATCTATAACAGAAAAAGTCCCTTATGTCAGCCTAGTTTTTGCAAGAAAAAAACTTGCTATCTTATTTATGTTATTTAGTTTAGCAATATTTACCATTATCTTAGATCTAGTAATTACACCTTTAATAAATTTAGAAAACAATCAAATAACTTTTACCAAAAACAAAAAAATTACTCTAGCTTTATTTAGCCTAGTGGTTTTGTTTACAACTTACTACATGGACGCTAACTTTTTGGTGACACGTAGAGATTTAAGTTTCCATGTACCTATTCATTTGTTAAGTGTATTAGCATCATTTGGCTTAATTGCTACTATTTACAAGTCAATTAGAAAACCAATTTTATTAATTAGTTTAATTCTTGTAGTTAGCTCAAGTATTTTTACTATTACCACCTTAAAAAGTAATCAAAATTTAAAATCCTTACTTTGGCGATGTAGCACAATTGCAAGACGTTATTTAACCTTAGCTGAACAAATTCAAGGCTGTAGAGAAAAAAACTTGGATGAACTTTTAGCACTAGGACAATTAAACCAAATAAGTAAGTCTAATGCTTTATCCGACGCAGAAAATATAGTTAGTTCTAATAATTTAGAAGAAACCCGAAATATTATTTTTCTTTCTATAGACACATTAAGGGCTGACCATATGGGGATTTATGGTTATAAAAGGAGTTTGACACCAAATCTTGATAAGTTTGCTAGAAAAAGTATTTTTTGCCAGCAAAGTTATAGTATTGGAACTAATACAGGTCATTCTTTTGCGTCAATTTTACGTTCTGCGCTAGGTGATGGGATTTTTGACTCTAGCATTCCAAGCATTGCTGAAGTTTTAGAGCAAAAAGGCTACCAAACAGCTTTTATAACTAGTCCAAAAACTGAGAATTGGTTAAATAAAAAACGTTGGGCGCAGTATAAAACCATTATTATGAATGGTTTTCAAGAAGTTGTACATCAAGAACCAAAAACTTGGGATGCAGCAGAAATGACGGATAAATCCATAGAACTACTAAAACGACTTCAGGAAAAAGGAAAGTTCTTTGCTTGGATTCATTACCTAGATCCACATACTCCTTACGTACATCACCCAGAATATGATTACGGACAAGGTGACTTAAATATTTATGATAGCGAAATTGCTTATACAGATGCTCATATTGCTCGCTTATTAGAGTTTTTAGAAAGTTCTGGACTAATGAAAAACTCTCTTCTTGCTTTTACTTCTGCTCATGGAGAAGGATTTCTTGAACATGGTGAGGTAGAGCATGGCGGGCTTCCTTATGTAGAGCAAAGTTTTGTTCCTTTATGGGTTTACAAACCTGAAATAGTGCCAACAAAAATAAGTAAACCTGTTTCACATATTGATTTAGCCCCAACAATGCTTGGATTCTTAAAAATTCCTTTGCCAACTGGTTATGAAGGTCAAGATATTAGCAAAATTGCTTTAGATAGTACCTTGGCCCACCCTTATGTAATTACAGAAACACCTAGAAATATTCCTGAAGGGACATTTTTTGCTTGGGGTTTAACCGAAGGTCATTGGAGAATTATTTATGACTCAGTTGGTAATAACTGGCAGCTATATAATTTAACTAATGACGCTTTAGAGCAAAAGAATTTAGTTGATTTAGAACTAGAAAAATTTCATGACCTACGCACTAAACTTGCTGAGTATTTATATAAACAAAGTAAAAGAAAAAATTATTCTAATTGGCAAAGCTTAAAACAAATGGCTGAAAGTAAATCTAATTAATCTAAGTAAAAACAAAAAATGCCAAGCTATTATGCTTGGCATTTAATTTATACTCGTTACTACACTTAATTAATTAAGCATAGAAGTTACTGTGCTATAGAAAACGTAAATTGAAAGTTTGCACTTGCTCCAGAGGAATTAGTCACTGTTAGTTGGTTAACACCTTTGCGCATATTTAATTTTTTGCGGTTTCCAGTCATTAATATTTGTCTATCAGTTTGATTAGATAAAAATCTGCTTATTTCTACTCCATTCATAAATACTTTTGCTGTAGTGCCAAAGCCTTGTCCATCAACAGTTAGTGTTGGTTTTCGGTATACAGCATTGTTAATTACAATGTCTCCTACAGGATTAGTAACAACTTCAGGCAATCTAATTAAACGAACAGAAGAAACAGGTTCTTGAAGTTCATTAAATAAAAGGTTTCCAGTATTGCTCAGGTGAAGATTTGGCAAGCTAAAGACACTAGCATTAGCAACTGAACCACCATCACCTTTGTAAACATTATTACCTTTTATTAAGGTAGAAATGTTTTTACTTGTAGCATTAACTCTGAAAATTCTAGTGCTTTCTATTACATCGCCAAAAGTTTCTGGTCTATTGGAATCAAACTCTCCAGCACTAATAAACAAATTACCGGCTTTATCTACATCAACACTACGAACAAATCCAATACCGGCTAATGTAGCTGGCCCGCCTTCACCACTAAACATTGACTGTGCATTACCAGCAACTGTACTAATAGTACCTGTTGCAATATCAACACGACGAACTACACTTCCAACTAAAAATCTATTAGTCCCTACTTGTCTATCAGCAATAAAGACATTGCCATTTATATCAACTGAAATGCTTACAGGGCTAATGGCTACTTGAGTAGCAGGATCACCATCTTTGCCACTACGACCGTCACCAAGTTCTTTTCCATTACCAGCAATAGTAGTAATAATGCCTGTTCTAGCATTGACACGACGAACATTTGCTTGACTAGCAATAAGTAGATTTCCTTGCACATCTATTGCAATATCTACAACTCCACCTAAAGCAGCTTGGGTTGCTAGCCCACCATCACCACTAATTGCATCTTCCAATGAACCATTACCAGCAACCGTTGTAACAATATTTGTAGCAGCATCAATACGGCGGATTTTTCCATCTGATGTATCAGCAACAAATAAGTTACCTTGTGAATCAGTTGCTAAAGCTATTGGTTGGAAAAATACTGCATTTAGGGCCGGGCCTCCATCACCATCAGAGCGATCTTTATCAGGAATAAAACCTGTACATTCTGGTTTACCAATCCCTGCAAAACGGCTAATAATCCCTGTTGCTGCATCAATACGACGAATAACACCATTATCAAAATCTGCAAGAAAGATATTTCCGCTTGGATCGGTTACTGTATCAATTATTGAGCCTAAACTGGCTTTTATAGCTAAATCACCATCACCTCGTTGATCTAAAAACTTTTTGCCTGCTATATCTCTAACATCCCCAGTATTTATATTTAAGCTTCTAATTCGGCGCGAATCAGAAGTATATAAATTTCCATTTCCATCAATGTTCATACCATTGTTCAAAGAACTTAAAATAAAATCTTCAATATTTTTGCCACCACACTCAAAAGTGGGAGGATTTTGTTTAATAACTGTAATGATACCTGTAGTAAGATCTACATGTGATATTATCCCGTCAGAAATAATAGCGTTATTTTTGCTATCTATAACTACGCTTCTTGGCCCAACTAACCCAACACTAATAGCAGGTTTACCATCTCTATCACTACCACCAGAAAATGTTCCATTGCCAGCTATAGTAGTAATCACATTAGTTTTTGCGTCAACACGACGAACACGGCCATTAGCAGTATCAGCAATAAAAAGATTACCTGTAGAATCAAAAGCAATCCCTATTGGAAGACGTAAACTAGCACTTAAAGCTGGGCCACCATCACCACTAAAAGTAGGATTACCATTACCTACTACAGTAGTAATTATTTTTGTAGAGCTATCAATTTTTCTTACACGATTATCAGCAGTAACAAACAAACTACCAGCCGCATCAAAAATCAACCCTCTTGGAGTTTCCCCAAAACCAGCATTAATAGCTTGCCCACCATCGCCACTAAAAGAACGGCTTTTCCCACCAGCAACAGTAGTAATAATATTAGTAATTGCATCTATACGACGAATACTTTGAGTTAAAGCATCAGCAATAAAAATATTACCTGTACTATCTAAAACAATTGTTGTAGTTGGTCTGATTGCTATTAGCTACAATGCCATCTGGTGTTCTTTTTGGTTTAAAAAAAAAAAAACAAAATAAAAATTTATTTTTCTTTTGTTTTTTTTTTTTTTTTTTTATTTTTTTTTTTTTTTTTTTCAAACTTCTTCCTCAAGAGATGTTCCACCACCTGCTATTGTGTTGATAATCCCTGTTTCTTTATCAACACGTCTTATACGTTCAGCCCTATTATCAGCAATAAAAACATTGCCCAGGCTATCAACATATGAATTAGTTAAAATACTTAGATTAGCTTCTAAGGCTTTACCACCATCACCAGAAAAAGCTGTTCCACCAGCAATAGTAGTTACTTCTTCTAAGTTAAGCTCAGAAACAGGTTTAGCAATAACATTTACTTCCTTTTGTGCAATACCGCCGCGAGTAAGAACAGAAAAAGTTCTAATACCTGGTGCATCCTGTGATGGGACTCTAAATCTTATTTCTGTTGCACTAACAATTTGAGCATCTTTAATGATATTTCCACCAAAAGTTACAACGCTTTCTGGAGCAAAGTTTGAGCCTGTAACAACAATTTCTGCCCCACCTTCCATACGAAAAACCCCGGACTAACTTTTGCTCTCTCTGGCGCGCCAACCGTTACAACCTCAATCGCTTCATCCTCAGAAGTAGCGGCTGCATCAAGAACAAAAGTTTCTGTTCCCTGTACTACAACATTAACAGCTTGATTAAAACTTACTCCAGGTTGTGCCAGTTGTGTAACCTGTGTATTTTGTCCAAATGGATTTGTTATAACTTGAACCCCTGTATTATCAACTACATAGATATTATTGACACCATCTAAACTTATTGATTGTGGACGATCAAAAACAATCTCATTATTGTTTTGTTCGTTAACTAAATTATGGTTTTGTATATTAGCACTTGAACTTGTACCTAAGGTTGAAACATTAGCAATAGGGCGACCATTTTCTTGACGTGTTATTTCAATTACTCTAACTCTATTATTGTCTTCATCTGCTACGGTTAGTAATCGTCCATCTGCACTAAGTGCTAAACCAGCAGGACGCTTAAATCTAGCTTGTTTGCCTATACCATCTTCTTTGCCGCTTTCACCTGGCTGACCAGCAAGTAAACTTACTGTATTACTAGCAAAATCTACATAGTAAATTGCATGGTTATCTGTATCTGAAACATAAAGATTGCCCCCAACATCTGATACTAATCCGCGTGGACTATTAAAAAGGGTTTGTCCAAATGGTGCTAAATCATTGCTGTCAAATTGGCTTTTTCCTGGAAAACCTGCTCCAATTAATGTTTCTACTTGTTGATTAAAGCCTATTTTTCTAATTCCATGATTAAGTGTATCCGCAACATAAATGCCACCTTTTGAGTTGTTGTCTATTGCAATTGCTGTTGGGCCGGCAAAAAGTGCTTGTTCACGAAAACCATTTTGACTGCCTACTCTATTGCGTTGTCCAGCAAAAATTTTAGTACCTGAAGTTAAGGCCTTATCTGCAACTAAAATTACATTTTGAAGCGGGTTACTAATATATAAACGACCTGTGTTATCAAGTTTGGAATCTCCTGGTACTCGCTCACCTTTACCTTTTCTTACTCTCGCCACTACAACAAAGGTAGAAACACTTTCACTACCTCGTTTTGCTGTAACTGTGGCAAAACCTTGTTTAACTCCTCTAACTTCTCCTGTAGTTGGATTTACTTGTGCAATATCTGGGCTACCTGAAGACCATATAACTCCATCTGCAAGCCGGCCATTACTGTCAACGGCTGTTAAAGTAATTCGGTTTTGTTCATTAACAATGGGATTACGTTGTTTGATTAGTAAATTCTGCGCTAATGGTTCTACTGTGTCATATAATGGAAGGAAAATTTGGTCATTATTAGCTATATTTGTTGTATCTAAAGATACTTTTGGGCTAACACTTAAAAAGCAACTCATTAAGGAAAATGAAATTACTATGCCGCGTACTTTATTAGATGAAAATAAACTCATATGTCAACTGTCTCCCTACACCAAACTTCTTAAAAAATCTTTCTCATTAGGAGAACGCGCAATTTTTATTGGATTTCTATCATTTTAACGGAAAAATTTTTCTTTTAATTAAAAACTTTTAGCAGTTTTTTATAAGTTATCGAGAAAAATATATTTAGCAGATAACAATGTTTTAAATTAGTTTTTCTTTTCTTAACCATTCCTCAGTCAATTTCATCCCTTCAGATAAATTAACTTTAGGAGTATAACTTAAAACTTGTTTTGCTTTGTTTATATTGTAGGTAGCTCGGCGAGTAAGAAAATTCAGTGCATTTCTTGTAATAGGAGCTTTTTTTCCTGTAATTTTTTCTGCTAACTCCATTGTTAAAGCTACTATATAAGCAACAGGAAAAGGAAGTGTTTTTAATTTTTCCTGTCCTAGCATTTTTGCATAATAGCCAAAAAACTCTTTCCAAGTAGTACTTTTTCCATCAGTAATAATAAAGCCTTGGCCTATCACATCATCATTTTTAGCAGCCATTATCATTGCATCTACTAGATTATCAATGTAAACATAATTACATAAGCCTGTACCACCAGCGACTAAAAACATTTTATTATCTTTAATTGCTTTTATTGGTCTTATAGTCCATGCACTTGAGCGAGGCCCATAGACTGCACCAGGGCGGATAATTACGGCAGGAAATTTTTCTTTTTCAACAGCTTCTAAAACTACTTTTTCTGCTCCTACTTTAGTTTCTGAATAAAGTCCACTCTCAGGGTCAAAAGCAGAGTTTTCATCAGTTCCATCTTTAGGATTAAATCCATATACAGCAATACTACTAATATGTATAAATCGTTGACAATTATTTGTTTGTGCTGCAATAACAATATTTTTTGTACCTTCAACATTAGCTTGATAAAACATTTCTCGACTACCTCGGTCACTGGCCCAGGCAGCAGAATGAAAAATAACTTCGCACCCTTGACTAGCTTTTTTTAATGAAGGCAGATCAGTTAAATCTCCAATAGCTATTTCAATTGGTTTGTCTATGGCTTCTTTTAGCTTATCGCCTTTTTCCTTACTACGCGCTAAAGCACGAACTTTAGCACCTTCTTCTTTAGCTAAAATTTCAACTAACCGATGTCCAATAAAACCTGTTGCACCAGTAACTAAAACTGTTTTGCCTGATATATCCATAGCTTTTTATTTATTCTCCAGCAGTTTTATCCTGCTAATTCTTTTTAAGATATGCTTTAGCCTTAACTCTACTTCAGTTACATCAAAAGGTTTTGTCCAATAATCTTCTACACCTTTGGCTAAAGCTTGTAATTTATCTTGTCTTTGAGTACGCGCTGTAAGAAAAATTAAAGGTATTTTACTTAATTCTGGGTCTGCTTGTAAAATATCGTAAAGTTTATATCCATCAATATCAGGCATCATAATGTCAGAGATTATTAAATCTGGACGGGTTTGCTTGATTAAATTTAATGCTATGCGCCCATCTTTAGCTGTCATTGTATGACAACCCATATTTTCTACAATTTCTTGTAGTAATAACAAAATCCCTAATTCATCATCAACAATTAAAACTGTATGGTCATGTAAACTAGTATTTTCACTAGTTTCTAGAAGCCTATCTTGCCACTGTTCTGTATTTAAGGCTATTCCTTCTTCTGTCTTTTTTTTGGGAAAATGATTCTGTAACATTAATTGGAGGATTTGTTTTTTGCCAAAGTGTTGGAGTTTCTAAAATATTTTCATCTACAAAAGTGCGAAGTTTAAATTTTTGAGTCTTACGACTTATTTGAGGCAATGTATCTAGGTCTAATTTTCCAAGAAAAGCTAATTCCTGTGCTGCATCTTTAAGTTCATCTATAAGCTGTGAAGCCGACTGTTGGCGCATTTCACAAGATTTGGCTAAGGATGTTAAAACACATTTTTCTAATTTTGGTGTAATATCTGACCGTAACTCTTTTAGAGAAGGAACAGGTTTTAATAAATGTTGTCTAGCTATAGCTGATGGTGTTCCACCATTAAAAGGAACTTGCCCTGTTAACATTTCATATAGCATAATCCCTATAGAGTATATATCTGTACGAAAATCAACTTCTCTGCTTTCAAACTGTTCTGGAGACATATAAAGAGGAGTGCCTAAAATAATTCCTGATAATGTAATACCTACTAATTGCTCGCTTAGTTTAGCAATACCAAAATCAAGTATTTGTACAAAGTCTGAGTCTTCCAAAATAATGTTTTCTGGTTTTAAGTCGCAATGTACTACACCTAATTGATGGGCAAGCTCAATAGCTGAACAAATTTGAAATGTAATGTTAAGTATTCGTTCAAAAGAAAAAACTTTTTGTAATCTCAACTCTCTACTTAATGAATTACCTTTTAATAATTTCATTACCAAATAGCCAGCATTACATGGTAATGTACCGTAATCATAAACAGTAACAACATTAGGGTGGTCTATACGTGAAGAGGCTAAAGCCTCACGGCGAAGGCGTTTTGGTGCGGATTGATCAACCATCATTGTAGGAAGCAGGATTTTAATTGCTACCGATCTAGCAAGCTCTATTTGTGTAGCATGATAAACAGCACTCATTCCCCCCCGACTAATTAGGGAGTTAAGACGATATTTATTGTCTATTACCAAGGGCCATGGTAGCGAGTTAGATAAATCCTGGCTATCTTTGGGACAGCATAATAACTCATCCTCATAGCAAGTACGGCATGTTGGACATTCTTTCATTTTTATTTTTTGATAAATAAAATTATTTGGGGCATAGCTTTCTTGCAGAAAGCCCAGTGAATAAATAATATAGTTGACTTGCTAAAAGCTTATTAAAAGATAGATTAAATGCTTTTTGATCGAAATAAAAGTCTAAAAAACCTAAGTTCTTAAAGTTATTCCGGTAAACATCTTAGTAAATTATGATTATTAATGCCCGTGCATATGCCAAAATTAATTGGTTATTAGAAGTAGGTAGCTTGCGTGAAGATGGCTATCATGAACTTTCTACGCTTTTTCAAACCATAGATCTTTATGATGAACTTAGATTTAGTTTATCTAAAGATATTTCATTAAAAATAATTGATCCAAATTTTTCTGCTAACTTACCTATAGATAATAAAAACTTGGTAATTAAAGCGGCTGATCTACTTGTAAATGAGTTAGATAGAAAACAAGGTGTTAGTATTCAATTAAAAAAGACTATTCCTCTAGGTGGTGGACTTGGTGGCGGTAGTGCTGATGCAGCAATAACGCTTTTAGCCTTAAATCAGCTTTGGAAGGCGAATTTAAGCCAAGAAAAGCTACTTTCTTTAGCTGCTAAGCTAGGTTCAGATGTACCCTTTTTTATTCTTGGTGGCACGGCCTGGGGGAAAGGGCGTGGAATAGATATAACGGCTCAACAAGACATTGATGCTCCTTATTTACTGTTAGTTAATCCCAGGCAAGAAGTTGCTACTTCCCGCGTATATTCTGAATTTGACCGCTTGACAAACAAAGATCAGATGAGTACACTTGCAACTTACTTTTTCACATCCGCTGAAACGTTATTTGCTAAAATTAAAAACTCACTTTCTCCAATGGCTAAAGCTATTTGTCCTCAAATAGCTACTATTGAAATAAAGCTAACAGAACTTGGAGCTAAAGCTGTTTTAATGTCTGGTAGTGGTGCTACTGTTTGGGCAGTTTTTCCATCAGCTTTACTTTTAGAACAAGCTTTTGAGACTTTAAATAAATGTGAGTGGTTGGTAATCAAATCCCGCACAATTTCGCGTAGTGAATACCAACAAAGTATACTTAAAGTAAGTGATTAGTGAAAATCAAGTTTTTGTTTTGCCTGCTTACAGGCATTGCTGGGAGGTCGTCCAATGGTAGGACAGCGGTCTTTGGAGCCGCTTATCGGGGTTCGAATCCCTGCCTCCCAGCCATCGTTTTTGTATAGCTAAAAATCTTAGCTGAAAATCTCGTCTATATGGTGGAGTTTTTAAGGTGGGTGGCCTACTGGTCTTTTCCGGCAATGCAAATAAACCTTTGGCAGAGGAAATCTGTCGTCATCTTAAGATCCATCTTGGGGAAGCAAATACGTCTCGCTTTAGTGATGGAGAATTTAATTTTCAAATCCTGCAAAATGTTCGTGGTATGGATGTTTTTATTGTCCAACCTACTTGTCCCCCAGTAGATGCTAATGTGATGGAACTGCTTATTATGTTGGATGCGTTAAGACGTTCTTCAGCAGATCGAATTACAGCAGTTATTCCCTATTATGGTTATGGGCGTAAGGATAGAAAAGATAAGCCTAGAGTACCAATTTCAGCTAAATTAGTAGCAAATTTAATTGTAGCGGCTGGAGCTAACCGAGTTTTAACAATGGATTTACATGCAGGCCAAATTCAAGGCTTTTTTGATATTCCTGTAGACCATTTGTTTGCTTCACCTGTTTTTGTTGATTATTTTTTGAAAAAGCAAATCCCTAACCTAATAGTTGTATCTCCTGATACTGGTGGGGCCGAGCGTGCGCGTGCTTATGCAAAACGTCTTAATACGGATTTAGCCTTAGCAGATAAAAGACGTGAAAAAGACCGTGCTAATGTAGTGGAAGTAATGAATATAGTTGGTGATGTACGCGGTCGTAATACATTAATTATTGATGATATGGTAGATACGGCTGGTTCATTAACTCAAGTAGCAGCAGCACTTAAACAAGCTGGAGCAGAGGATATTTATGCGTGTTGCTCACATGCAATATTATCTGGCCCAGCACTAAAACGTCTGGAAGCTTCACCAATAAAAGAGCTTGTTGTCACCAACTCTGTTCCTTTAGGTGCTGTTTTAGAGTCGTCTAAAATTACTTGTTTAAGCATAGCAAAACTTTTAGCAGAAGGAATTAAATCAATTCATGATGAAACTTCCATAAGTAAGTTTTTTATTTAATGATTTATATGTAAGGGTGGAATAGAACATGATTTCAGATATTACTGTTGAAGCTTCTCTTAGAAACAATACTGGTTCAGCAGAATCACGCCGATTGCGCCGCGTCGGTTTAATGCCTGCTACAATATATGGTGATAAAAAAGATCCTCTTTCTGTAATAGTAAATGCTAAAGAAATAACCAGAATTTTACGTTCAGAATCAGGCCATAACACTATTTTTAATCTTCAAACTCCTGGACACGATGCAACTACTGTAAGAATCAAAGATTGGCAAATACACCCGATTTCTGGCAAGCTTATGCACGCTGATTTTTATCGTATTTCTTTAACAGAAAAACAAAATGTAAATGTTCCTGTTGAATTGGTTGGCGAAGCTGCTGGTACAAAAATAGGTGGTGGTATTTTAGAGCATAATCTTAGAGAATTATCTGTAGAGTGTCTTGCAGCAGATATTCCTGAGCATATTAGTGTTGATGTTAGCAATCTTCAATTAGGCGAACATATATCAGTTAAAGATATTAGCGTTCCAGAAGGCTTGCGTGTACTTAACAATCCAGATCAAGTTGTAGCTTCAGTACTTGCACCACGTGAAGAAACTGTTTCTGAACCTTTAGCTGAGCCAGAAGTAATTAAGAAAGGTAAAGAAGAAAAATAAGTTTCTTATTTTTCTCTTAAGTGTTTTGCTTTACTAAGTCAAGTAAAGCTTAAAAGTTAAAAGCATGCTTATAGTTGGACTTGGAAACCCAGGACGCAAGTATGAAAATACCCGCCATAACCTGGGTTTTCTTTTGATTGATAGATTAGTAGAAAAAGCTAGTGTGATTATTAATTCCCGAACAGATTGCGAAGCACAAGTCACAAAAGTATCACTAGCTAATCAAAATTGCTTACTAGTTAAACCTCAAACCTTTATGAATTTAAGTGGTAAAGCGGTTTACTGCTTAGTCAATAAATACAAAATAGAAACTGAGTCTAAACTATTAGTAATTTTTGATGATGTAGCTTTGCCATGAGGAAAAATAAGGTTTAGACCTAATGGTTCGGCAGGTGGGCATAATGGAGTAAAATCTATTATTGCAGAAATCCACACAAATGTTTTCCCAAGACTGCGTTTAGGAATAAAATCTAGCGAACCTATTAGAGATTTAGCAGATTTTGTTTTGTCGGTCTTTGAAAAAAGTGAAGTTGATTTGGTTAACCAAATGCTAGAACGTGCAGAAGAAGCTGTAATGTTTTGGCTAAAAGAAGGTAATGATAAAACCTTGGCATTTGCTAACCGAGATACTGTTTCTTAAGTTCCTTGCTCCAAACAAATAAGCTTTGGGGCTTTATATCCATAAGGAGAATTAAAATTGAGAATCTACGAAGTACCATTTATTGTTACGCCAACAGCAACAGATGATGATGTTGAGCGTTTAATTGCTCAATTTGAGCAAGTTGTTAAAGATAAAGGCGGTAAAGTTACCAAAGTTGAACGTATGGGACGGCGCCGTCTAGCCTATTCAATCCGTCGTAAATTCCGAGAAGGCATTTATGTCTTACTAGTAGTTGAAGGTAGCGGAAAAGAAATTGCTGAACTTCAACGCCGTTTAAGAGTTAATTCTGACTTTGTACTACGATTTATTGTAGTCAGAATTGATGAAGATCTAAAACGTGTTGAAAAAATCCGTGCCAAACGTCAAGCTCGTAGCTTAAAACGCCCACAAAAGAACGATCACCGTGGCGGTGGTAATCAAATGATGGGAACGGCTGATGATTCAGATGAATAACTATTAGGAAAGAAAGGAAAAATATGGCTGTACCAAAAAAATATATTAGAAAGCGTAAAGTTTGTCATTTCTGTTCTGATCGAGTTGATTATATTGATTACAAAGATGAAAAGCTTTTAAGACAATATACTCCTGAACGTGGAAAAATTTTACCTCGTCGCATTTCTGGCGTTTGTTCAATTCATCAACGTAAATTAATGGAAGCTGTCAAACGCGCACGTAACATCGCAATTCTGCCCTACACTACTCTGTAAGGTAGCAAACATATTTATTTAGTGGAGAAATAATATTATGGCAACAATGGAAATATTATTGCTAGAAGATATGGAAAACTTGGGCGCGCGCGGTGAAATTGTGCGTGTAAAAGCTGGCTATGGTCGTAACTATTTGTTACCTCGTAAGTTCGCCCTTGCTGCCACTCCTAGCAATCAAAAAATGATTGAACAACAACGAAAATCTTTACTTAAACGCGAAGCAGCAGAAAAAGCTTCTGCATCTGCTAAAGCTGAAGCATTAAAATCTTTAGAATTAGTCTTTGAGCGTAAAGTAGGCGAACATGGCATTCTTTATGGTTCAGTTACTGCGCTTGATATTGCTGAAGAAATGACCAAAAAAGGCTATGAAGTTGATAAACGTCGCATTGTCTTAAAGGATCCTATTAAGAGTGAAGGTCAATTTGAAGTAACTGTGAAATTACATCGTGAAGTTTCTACTGTAGTAAATGTGGTAGTAAACAAAAAAGATGCTTAAAGATAGTTAAAACTTTATTTTTTGATTTTAAGAAAGTTATTGCCCGACAAAACCAAATATTTGTCGGGCAATTCTTTTTACTTAAAAATAAATTCTATATCTACAGGTATTTTATCTAGTCTTTTTAAGTTATCTTCTGTTGCTTTATCTAATCTCCCTTGTCTATCTAAAGTTTGGCGAGCAGATTCATAGTCACCACGTCCTTCAACAGTAAGTAAAAACTCTGATAAAGATCTTATTGAGGCTCGGAATTTATCAAAATCTAGCCCAAAAAGACCTGTTTTTTCATCATAAGTAATTGCTCCTCGTTCTCGCAAATAGTTGAATTGAATAATATTAGCGCGTGCATGATCATCGCCTGATCCAAACCTAATAGATCTAAATGTACCAGCTAAATAAGTTGCAAAAGATTGTTTTTCCTGTTGTGGAGTTAAAACACCTTTTTTAGTCAAATAACTAACAGCATAAATACCAACAATATCTGCTTTTGCTTCTTCAATTGATGAATAGGTATCTTTTAATGCTATTCGGATAGCTGTTTCTGTATCTTTTCCTTCTTTACGAACAAATTTTAAGCCTAAAGTATGGGCTAATTCATGTCCTAAAACATTGTTAAAGAAAGCTTCATCAGTAATAAAAGGAAGCAATTTAGGGTCAACCATTTCTTCAGCAATAGGAAGCAGAATTTTTTCATACTTTGCAAGCATTATATTTTTATAAAAAAGTTTTTTTGCACCCTTTTCTTTGATTACTACTTCATCATTTGGTAGCGATGCAGCAACAGTCTTAACTCCAACATTACTTGCCCCAGCAGCATAAGCAACATCAAAAATACTAATTGGTGTAGCTGTAGGTTTTTCTTTTGGTTGTAGATCGGTTGTCACAGGTAAATTTTGCTGTAAATTATCCATTTTTTGTTCAAAAACTTTTAATTTCTCACTTGCTGCAACATCTCGAACTAAAACCATAGCTTCATAAGAAGCCTTTAACCCCAAAAGACTATCGTCATAAACTTCAATTGGCCCGATAACAATATCTAAAAATCCATCTCTAACATCAATCCAAGCAAAATCACTATTACGAAAAGTTCCTGAAAGCAAAGCATCTGCTCGTAGATCTAAATACTTCTTAAATGCTACATTTCTGGTTAATCTGCTAGCTTCACGTAATGCGTTAGCCGTTTTAGTTAGTTCTAAGTGAAAGATCTCCTCAAAAGGAACGGCTACCAACTTATCACCTTCACGTTTAATAATGGTGTTGATTTTTTGAAAATCTTCTTTAACTTCTGGGTGTTTGTCTAAATAGCGTTCAAACTCTTCTTTTGTTAAATCTTCTGGATAAAAAGTAGCTCCACTAGGCATGCTTTTTGTGCCAATAAATGCTTTATCTCCATCACTTTTATCATAAGGGCCATAATTAATTTTTAAGTAATGTAATTGGTCTTTCTCTAGCTCACTGTTAGACTTTTCTAAGCTAGCTAGTAAATCTAGTCCATGCTTAGAGCGTTGTTTCCAATAAAGAAGGTCTAAAGCACGTGCTGCTTCAACCATTTTTTCTAAAGCTTTTTTTTCAGAAACAGGTAAAGCTTTAATGCTTGCTTGTAAAGGGACAGGAGCATATTTAGCCAGTAAAATTTTTAGCTCTGTATGAGAGAGTCCTTTACTTTCACTTGCTTTTACACTAAAAAAGCTAATCATCAAACAAACTGCCCAAAAGCAAAGTAATAATTTTCTCATTAATTTTACTATCCTTAATTATTTAATTAATTTAACGACAACTAAAAAGAGGCTATTAATTTTAGCTTTTATTGTGATAAATTGGTAAGAATAAAATTACTATTTTTTTAATTTTTCTAAATTATTTATATGTTTTAGCAATAAGTCTTGATTTCAGAACACTTTCCTAGACTTTAGTTTAAGAAAATTTTATCTTGACACTTGACTATCTGGTCAGATACCCTAACCTAATGTTAATAATCCGACTATTTATTATCATTTTTACTGCATTAGTTTTTATTTCCTGCCAACCAAACCAAACAACAGAAGTTGAACAAGGTGTTGTAGTGGTAGAAAAAGCTGAATTGCGTAACTCTACGGGCTTAGTCTCTGCAACTATCAAAGAAGTAAAGCGAGGTGAGCTAGTAGATATTTTAGAAAGACGTACAGCAAATAATCAAGATTTTGTTCATATTCGCATAGGGAAAGATAATCCTGTAGAAGGCTGGTTAGAATCTCACCAGATAATTAAAAAGATCTAGTTGATGATTGTGAAAAACTAGCAACAGAATGGCAAGACATTCCTACACAAGCTATTGGCAAAACTAAAGATAAACTTAAACTGCGTCTTACACCGGGCCGCGACACTGAAGTAGCTACTGTTTTAGCAGCAGGAACAAAATTAGAAATTGTTGGTAGAACCCGTGTTGAGCGCAAAGATGAGAATGATCAAGAAAAAAAATATGATAGTTGGTATAAAGTCCGTTTAACTGATAATCCTGTAATAAAAGCTGGTTGGGTTTATGCTGAATCAATAGAAATTACTCCACCAGATTTAATTTTAGCTTTACCTGGTGCAGGTCGCCGCTTTGTTGCTTGGCACTCCTTTGGTGAGTTTACCGATCCAGAATTAAATGTTACTCAAAATAATTATATTATTTTAGATAAATATGCTTATAGTAAAGAATCACAAATAGATTTTGATCGAATTTATGTTGTAGCCTGGGATTTAGAAACTCATGGTTATAAATCTATATTAATTCAATCCCAAGTAGATGGCCTCTATCCTCTTAAAGTTGAATCTCAGTCAGATGGATATCTTTTTACAGTAAATTTACTAGATAAACAATCTAAACCTGTTGCTATACGTTATAAAATAACTGGTGATGCAACTACTAATACTTGGAAAGCGGCTAAAGAAGCAGAAGCTAAACCTATAACTAAACCTGTAGTCAAGCCTAAAAAATAAACTTATTTTGTTGCAACTGTAAGGTTATTACCCTTTTTTAAGGTGTCAACATAGTTATTAACACCATTAAATAAAGCTTGTGCAATATTTTGACGAAAACCTTCTGTTTGAAGTAGTTTAGCTTGCTGTGGATTACTAACAAAAGAAATTTCTGATAGGACACTAGGCATATTTGCACCTACTAAAACTATAAAAGGTGCTTTTTTCACTCCACGATCTAGCCCTGCCATTTTGTCAATTTTCCTTAAACCTGTCACTAAACTTTGTTGCACTACATGAGCAAAGTCTTTTGATTCTAATATTTTGTCTTCTAAAACTATTTTTTGTAATAAAGCTTGAAGGTCATGAGCATTTCTTGCAGTAGAAGCATTTTCTCTTGCAGCAACTTCTAATTCTTCTTTACTAGCTTTAATACTTAAATAATATGTCTCAATTCCGCTTGCTTCCAGTGATTGACCAGAATTAGCATGAATTGAGATAAAAAGGTCTGCTGTTTGAGAATTAGCAATTGCAGTTCTTTCTTCTAAAGAAATAAATTCATCTTTATTTCTAGTCATCACAATGTCAATTTCTGGTAATTGTTGCTTAATCAATTTTTGCAAACGTAAAGCTACATCCAAAACTAAATCTTTTTCCTGTAAGCCATTTGGCCCTAAAGCACCTGTGTCATGCCCACCATGCCCTGCATCAATAACAATACGTTTTACTTTTAACCCTAAAGCACGCATCAAAGATAGCCCTGCTTGAGTTGGTTTTTCATCAAGTGTTGGCAATCCTTTATCAGACAAAGATAAGCTAGTATCAACTAATGTGGGTTTAGCTTTACCTCTAAGATCAATCATTAGTCGATCAGGATTATTTAAGGTAAAGATGGCATAGTCTTCTATTTTGTCAAACTTTATGTCAATACGTACTTTTTTTTCAAATTCAGTAATTTGAAAATCCTTTAGCAATCCTTCTTTTTCTATCTCTAGTTGCTGATCTAATAATTTGGGTAACACTTTAACTTCATGGACTTGAACACTAAGAAACTTGCTATTCATTAGTGCTTTTTCATAAGTTACAGGAGCAGATAAATCTATAACAATGCGGCTATAATCTGCACCTGTAAAAGCGCGTATTCCTGTAATTTGCCTTTCAAGATTGCTTTCAAGGCTTGCAATATTTGCTATTTGCAAGTTTGCTCCTGTAGCTTTTAAGTTATCAATCAATCGAGAAATATTAGCATTAGCTTCTCTCGCGCTTACAGAATTAGGGAAAATTTTTATTACATCTGAATAAGCATTTATGGCTAACTGAGGATCAAAAGGAGGGTTTTCTAAAATTTTTGCCATCCGAATCAATGCCCGTGCTTTATGTGGACTTTGTATATAAGTATCTATAAGCTGACGATAATAGCTAGCTGCATTATAGTAATAACGTGGCTTACGTAAATAGTATGCAGCTTCTTCAGAGATTTGTGCCATTGCTAGTAAGGCTTCATCACCTTGAAGTTTTTCTGTGTCCACTACTAATGCCTGACGATAAAGTTCAATAATAGTTAAATATTCTGTTTCAATACGTTCTGATATTGGGCGGTTATGTAATTTTTCGTTAGCAAGGTCAGCTTGTTTAATAAGCTTTTTGGTTAAAGAAATAGTGTTGTTATTTTGTTGTGCCTTAAAACCTGGGCTACTGTTAAGAGTTAACAGCAAGACTATTACCATAAAAAAAGTAATAAACCGGTAGCGTGATTTCACTTACGTAGCCTCCTAAAAATCTAACCTATTAGCCAAATTCTAGGCCCCACGACTAAGTAATGTCAAATTTGCAGAGAAAGAGAAATTTTTACTTTTTTTAGTCCAATATTAACAATAAGTTGCAAAGAGCATTAAATTTTAAGTCTTAAAAAAAAGCAGATCATATTTAAAGCAACACTTCAACTAATTAGTCTTAAAATATTGTGTAACAAGGTTATTAGCTAATTTTAGTTAATCAAGGAAATAATTTTTTCGTTCTTCCAGTTGTTTATTTCGTTCTTTTTGAGCTTGTAAATATTTTCCAGCAACATTAAGAAAGCGTTCTTGCAAAGATGGATCAGTAATTTTTCTTGCTCCTTCTAGTACAACTGGATCAACAGGAATGTCTTTTTGCAGAAGTTTAGATTTATTTATTTTCTTAGGTTTTATTTCTGTAGGAGCAATATAAAAGTCAAATCCCGTTATTAAAGGAAAACCTAAAATAGTATTAATTTGAAAAAGTAGTTGGCTAGACATTTTTTCTAGTTCTTTTTTCCATGTTTGGTCAACAACAGCTATAAGTAAGGTTTTTCTTATTAACTTTTTTGGGGTTGTTACTTGAGTAATTGAATGTCCTGTAACTAGTCGCCAAGCAACAAAACTAGCACTTTCACAAATTTCTTCACTATAATTTGCTTGTTTTATCATTGAAGGAATTAGTTTAATAATTGCATCCATAAAATTTATTACCTAAAAGAAATATCAAAAACAAAACCATCCACTTTTTTAATCTGGATGGTTTTATTTTAAATAAAAAAGTTTACTACTAATTAGAAGGAACTTTATTGGGTTGTCCCGTAGCATTAGACTTTTGGTTAGTATTATTTAACTCATTAAGTCTTTTTAGCTCTTCTTCTTCTGCTGCAAGAAGTTTAGCTTTACTAGCATCTATTTCTGCTTTAGCTGTAGCAACAACCTTAGCAGCATCCGCTTGATCAGGAACATTTTTATCTAAAGCAATATAGCGGTTAAGGTAGTCTTTAACCTTACCTTCTTGATCTAAATAAAGTCTTAGTTCTCCTAAACTCTTGGTTTGGTTGACGCTATAAACAAAAATCGTCTTTCCATCACGTTGAGGAGGAGGAGGTAAAGCAACAGCATTAGCAGCAATTAAAACATCAATATCAGGGTTTTGTTTAATAATTTCCTTAGCAACTCCTAAGGTACAATAAGCTAAGACTACTACTAGATCAGCTTTAGCTCTTACTTCTGGAACTACTGCCTTAATTTTCTCTAATGGTTCATTGATAACAAAACCTGTTGTGCCAGCAGGCCAAGTTTCAGTTAAACCAATAAAACCAACTTTTAAGCTACCCTTCTTACCTAGACGGTTTCCTTGAACTTCACGGATAACATAAGGTTTAAGAGGAGTAATTTTATTGATATCTTGGGCAGGAACAATATTAGCAGAAATCATATCTCCTAATATTGGGGTTGATATTACTTGTTGTTGATATTTTTCTTTGTCCAAGACAACTTTTCCATAAAGCATATCTCGACGTGAAAAATTAACTACATCTAGCTTAAATTGGCTAAAGCCTTTTAACATCCATTCATTCATTAGCAGTGCGTCTTCACGCAGTGTTTCTGGTTTTTCTGCTGCTAATTCTTCATTAAATAAATGCCCTACATCTACATGTAAAACTGGTATATCTTTATATTTTTCCTTAAAAGATTCTACATACTTAGCACGCCGTGCCAAGCCCCCTTGCGGGTTAGCTTTTCAGCCACAAGTTTCTAAACTCCCCTCCATATCTGCACCATAGATAAATGCTATTGAAGCCCCATCATCTACTCCAAGGCGTTCTTGTAAAGTGGCGGCTCTTTCTGCCTGAATATTTTTTGCTTTTCCATTTAAGTCTACCTCTACAGTTGTTCCTGTAAGGCCACGTCCAATTAATAAAGCTACTCCAACAATAATCACAGCAACAAATACGCAGAAAATCATAAAGCGTTGTTGAACGGGATTCATAACTTATTAAACTCCTTGACTAAATTACTTTAAGCTAAAGTTTTCGTATTAAGTAATTTTGATAGTTTTGATAATCTATAACTTAAAACTGCACAATCTGGTGAACGTCTATTAGTTCTAATTGGTTACAAACTATTTATCAATTACAAAGGTTGGAACCATTCCACCGCCAGAGGTTACATTACAAAGCGATGTGCTAGAAAGACGTGTAAAGGCTCCTTTTACTTCACCATAAAACAGCAATGGATCTAAATCTACTAGCTGCTCTAAAAAGCTAACTTCACCAGTTTCAGAAAAATAAGGGAAAACTTCTCTTGCTGTTGCTACTCGCTCTTGTAATAAATAATCCCCTTTTAATGCCGTTTGAATTGCTTCATCCCATTGGCTTTCATCAGATTCCCAACCAATAAAAATACCTTTGCCACCATACTCATCATTAGGTTTTAATACTAATCGATCTCTATTACTACGAGCATAGTTGACTAAATCAATATCTTGGTCTTTATATTTGGTGTGGCGTTCACACATTCGACGAGTCCAAGGAATATGTGTTTGAATAGCTTGGCGTTCTACTGTGCTAAATAAATGGTCATTCTTTTCATCAGTTAACAAGCCAAAAAGCATTTTTTTATGTACAAACTTGGCATGAAAAGAATTAACAACACAAACAGCACGTTCACGATAAGCATCAAGCAAGGGTTTACAAATATCATAATTATCTAAAAATTCATTTACTAGTAAACGACGATAAACAATATCTATTTCATAGTCGCCACGTCGCAATCGTCCATTAGAAAATTCAAGTTCATCAGGATGAACTATTTCTGCTGTATAACCAGCATTTCGGAAAAATTCTTGGAATTGCTCAAATTCACATTGGGTAGGAAGCCCACGTAAATCAACAATAGCAATATTTGGACTTTTACTATTTGCTCCACTCCATTCTGAATAAGCACGTAGCAATGTATCTAGCAAATCTTTACGAGCATAAAGAGGAGTAACTTGGAATTTTTCAGCAAAGCGTTTCATTATGGGTAAATCCATAAATATTTGTCCCATTACTTCACAATAGGAAATTCCTGCTGGGCTTTCTCCGTTTAACTCAACAAACTGAAAGCTATTTTCTGTTAAAAAAGAATCTAGCCGAGAGGTTACAGAAACCCCTGTAAAGCCTGAATCTAAAAGCACAAGTTCGCGTTCTTTTTCTGTAACTCCTAATTCATCTTGAAGTTCGCTACTAGCTTTAATGGCTATGCCCATTTTTTCTATACATTGCCAAATTACACGGCAAATATCTTTCATATAATCCCATTGTTTTTGTGAGACAAAATGAGGACGGATATAGGGTGAAAGAACACGACCCCCAAAAATCATTTTTTTCTCTTTGATTCTTTCATAAAGAAAATCTCTACTCTCATTTATTACACTAGGGCTTTCCTCTAGTAATGAATTATAGTAGTTTACTGCTTCACGTACTTTTTCCATATCTGTCTCCTTGGCTTACCAAATATTACTTATATATCACTATAAACACTGATAGGTAAGGAAGAATTTTCCTTACCTATTTAAGTTTTTAGATAATATCTAAGCTATTCACCTACAGCGATACGTTGATTAATAAAGCTATCCCAACTCATAGATTTAGCAGTTGGAGTACCTTCTAAAGCATAGCGAATAGCTAAGTCTGAGACGTGTTGAAGCATCCATTCAAAATTAGCCGGGCCTACAGAAAAAGAATCTGCATCTGGAGCAGGATTCATAAAGTCAATTGCGTAAGGAATGCCATCACGAACAGCAAATTCTAAAGTATTAATATCATATCCTAAAGCATTACAAAGAGTAATACAGTCTTTATGTATACGTTCTTGTAGTTCCTTACCAATATAGTCTTCAATGCTAACATCAATATATTGTGTAGGATATGGTCGGCTCGGATCATAAGGCATCATTCTAACATGTTGACGACCAATGCAATAACAGCGAACATATTGTTCAAATGCAATATGTTCTTGTAAAGTCATACAAAGTTGATCTGTATGGTCATAAACTTGTATTAGTTCTTGTAAACTATTTACCTTATAAACATTTTTCCAACCGCCTCCATCATGGGGCTTAAGCCAGGAAGGAAAGCCAATATAATCAGCAATAGCTTGCCATTTTAGAGGGAATTCTAAGTTTCTTAGTGATTCAGAAACAACACCCTCTTTATAAGCTTTTTGCGGCATTAACATAGTTTTAGGAACAGCTACACCTAAACGTGAAGCCAAGGAATAATTAAAAAATTTATCATCAGCAGACCACCAAAAAGGGTTATTTACAATAATAGTTCCTGTTAATGCTGCATTTTTTAAGTAAGCACGATAAAAGGGGATTTCATGAGAAATACGGTCAATAATCACACGATAGGGGCAATCAGCTACTTCACTAATACCACCAATCTTGACATATTCTGCCTTTACACCTTTATTTAGAGAATTAATTCTATCAATTAGTGCTGGTGGAAAAGTATTTTCCCTCCCTACCAAGATACCAATTTTCATTTTGGCTACCTCCCAATTTAGCTTAGAATGGCTGTAATGTGTTAGATTAATTACTAGTTAAAAAAAATCTTATAATAATTTATAGAAAAGATGATTTTGAAATGGAATTTTTATTAAGTAATCTGCAACATTACTAATAGCAAGCCTTAAAGTCAATCTAAAATAGCTTTAGAAATAATTTAGTTGACAATAAAATGTTCGCCTAAAAAACTCACTTATGTATAATATTAATTTGGTACTTAAAAGAACTGACATCTTTATCAACTATTTTCGCATCTCTAAAAAAATATACATTTAATTTATCTTGGTTTTGCATAAAGAAAGGATTTACAATCTTACAAATGAAACTAACTAGGCCATTTATAGCTTCTTCTTTAATTTTAACAATGTTTTTAGCTGCCACTTTTATTTCTCCTAACGTTACGAAAGCTAACCAATTAGCTCAAGAAACAGACAAAAAAGAAAAGAAAAAAACTGATCAAGAGAAAAAAGTAGAAAAACTCACTGCTGAAGAATTGGCTGAGGTAGTAATAATTTCTTATGGTGGGCGTGCAGAATTAGAACTTGTTCGCACTAGCGGTGTTGAAGAAGGCACCATAAAACTACTTGGAGATGACAAAGAAATTGAAGGACGTATTACTAAAAAATTTTCTCGTAAAAACCCTAAAGGCACTGATCTTGCTCGTATAGATGTAAAGCTTCCAAACCAAGAAATTACTTTTGGTTTTAATGGCTTTACCGTTTGGGCGGCTCGTGATGGTGTAGGATTTAGTCCTGAAGAGGGTGCAGAAAAAAGCTTTTCTGCTGCCTTAGTACATAACTATGAAGCATTACTGCGATATAAAGAACAAGAAAGCACATTAGAACGTGCTGGTATGGAAACTATAGTAGGTATAGAAACTTTACTACTAGATTTAACTCATAGAGATGGTTCTAAAACACGTTTTTATATTAGCTCTAAGTCTTATAGGATCTTACATTTAGAATATGAAGTAGCATTATCTAATGATAAGCCTACAAAATTTCGAGAATCATTTTATGATTTTCGACCCATTCAAAATACTTTAGTACCTGCAAAATCAATACTTTTTGAAAATGGCCGACAAATTCAAGAAATTCTTTACACTCAAATTCGCTATAAATTACCTTTCCCAGAAGAAACTTTCTTAAAGTATTAAAATTTATAGATTTTACTAGAAAAATAAAAAGCTCTGCATTTAAGCAGAGCTTTTTATTTTGAAACTAATTTTAGAATATAAGACGGAAGCCAAATTGTAGTTGACGTGGGCGGAATGCTCCAGCAAAGCGATCTGGAGTAGCAATAAAGCGTCCATCCTCTTGAGGTGGCAAGTTAAAACCGTTTGGCCCGGGTGGAAAAACTCGATTTACATCGCTAATATTAAGACGATTAAAGAGGTTAAATGCTTCAAAATAGCCAATAAGTTTTACATTTTCACCTGCCCTAATAGAACGTGCAACACGCATATCAACACTGGCAAATCCTGGCCCGCGTCCCGCATTACGTGCAATAGCACCTGGCCGGTCTGCTGGTGCTGCTGTATCACCATTACCATCAAAGTCTGCACCTGCTAACAAATTAAAAGGTTGTCCAGAGCTTAAAGTAATAATTGAAGAAACTAAAAAATCTCGTAGGAAAAGATTCTTAAGCGAAGATGTATCATAATTACCAGAAAATACAAATCGTCCACGAACATCTTGCAAGGATAAAGCTCTTTCACCACCAAGATTTAGTGGGTCTTTTAACTCTAAAATATCAACACGAAGAGCATCAATATAATTATCTATAGTTTTAGAAACAGTAAAGTGTGTGAGAACAGAAAAGCGTTTTGGCAATCTAGCAAAAAAGGCTACAGTTCCTGCGTGATAATAGCTATCTCCAGAGGTTTCAAAGCTGATTAGCTCGCCACGAGTTGGGTTTACACGACCTGTAATTGCACTCATAATTGGATCATTTGGTACAGGTCGCACTACAGGGTTAATATTGCGAGCTAAAAATATTTTTAACCCTCTAACCATTTGATAACTAGCCGACAGTCCATATTTATCATTAAATACATAATTTACACCAAAATTCACTTGCTGAGCATAACCATTACGTAAGTTAGAATCTAGTACAGTATCTCTAGCAAGTTGAGGAGTAATAGCAACTTGTGAAGGAACTGATGTTCCTTCTGGAAAACGTCTGCCAGGTAAGTTAAATGGAATTATCGAGAATGGGAAAGGTAGGACAGGTGTTACAACTGTTTTACCATCAAGAAATCGTGTAACAGTAGCTGGAGAAAATTGTGTAGCAACATGGTAGATACCATAAGAACCAAAAATGCTTAAATGTTCATTTTGTCCAGGTCTATAAAAAAAAGCTAGACGAGGGCTAAAATTACCACTATTTTTTGGAGCAAACCGTATTCTTTCTTGGTCATAACGTAAGCCAGCTTTAATTAGTAGATTTGGCCTAACACGAAAATCATCTTGAAAATAAGCAGAATAATAATCATAACCAACTGATGTAACTGGCCTACCAAAGCCTTGTAGAAAAGTAAGAGGAATAGGTAGTTGTGCTAGAGGTAATCCAGCAGGAAAACCAGGAAACTGTACAGGTAGTATTCCAGAAGCAGCAGCAAGAAAAGCTAGTTGTGCAGGACTACGTCGGGTTGGATCTAAAAATTCTTCTGCTGTAAATCTAGGCAACCCAGGAATGCCTAGAGCTTGAGAAAAATCTAATGGAGTAAATACTGCTAAACCTCCAAATAAAACTGGTGTAGAAATTTTTCCATCCGGTATACGAACAAAAAGAAAATCGAGTCCAGTCTTAAATTGGTGTCGCCCTTTACTAAAAGAAATATTTTGAACAGCTTCATAGGTACGAGTTAAACCTGTTGTAGGGAGTAATGGATCGCGTCCCACGGTGACTAAACCATTGGCACTAAATATATTTAATGATGGGCCATTTGCATCTATTGGTCTAGTAACAGCGTCTCTACGGGTAAATAGAAATCTAGTCTCATAAACTATATTACTAGTAGGATTAATAAATGTATTATTAACTGCTATAGTATTATCATTTAAGTCAAGTATCCCGCCAGCAGTAGCATCTCTACTACCACCAAAATTTTGCCGCGCACCATTGTAAATACCACCATAGTTATAACGAACTGTTAAACGATCATTTTGGCTAACTTGAAAATCTGCCCTAGCTAAAACACGTGAAGAACTTTCTGAAAAAGGAATTGGGCCATTTGTAGCAAGTATTCCTAACCGTCGTATTGATTGAACAAGTTGGTCATTTATAGTAACGATATTATTTTGTTTTAATGATAGTCTTTCAAAAGATGCAAAATAAAACGCTTTGTCTTTTTTTATAGGCCCACCCAATGTACTACCAAATTGGTATTGGCGAAATTCTGGCTTAAATGGTGAAAAAGCATCTCTAGCACTAATTGAATCATTGCGGAAGAAATTATAAAGCGTTCCATGTATTTCATTTCCTCCGCCTTTAGTAACAATATTAACAATTCCTCCTATTGAGCGTCCAAATTCAGCAGAAGAATTTGCCCCTACAACTTGAAATTCTTGCACAGCATCTTGGCTAAAAGTGCTTCGGACACTACCATTTCCTTGCTCATTATTATCTACTCCATCAATACTAACATTATTATTACGAGCAGATTGTCCATTAAATGAAAGACCTGAACTAGCAGTAGCACCTGTAGCAGAAACTCGGTCTGGAGTGACTCCAGCAGTCGTTAAAGTAAAGTCTAAAAAGTCACGTCGGTTTATTGGTAAATTAGCAATATCATCTACTGCAATATTGGTAGCTTTTTCTGTTTTATTTTCAACAGAAATTCCACCTGTTGCTTCTACCACTATAACATCACTTACAGTACTTGGTTGTAACGTAAACTTACAGACTCCAGTTGTACCAATATCTAATGTAGTTTGAAAAACTTTGCCAGAAAAACCATCAGCACTAGCTTTAATTTCATATTCACTTGGAGGTAGCTGATTAATTAAAAATGAACCATCTTCGGCACTAACTACTTCACGAATTTGATTAGTTTTTATATCTCTAGCTGTAACGGTTGCCCCACCAATAACACCTTCTTGATTATCACGTACCACACCTGTTATTGAAGATGTAGTACCTCCGCTAGATTGTGCATAAATAGGATTAACACACAGCAAAAGGACTACCAAAATAACAGCCGTCATTAATAGACGAACACCCTTTAAGGCCATCTTTGCTTATCTCCTTCTAGTTATATTATTTTGAATTTAGATTTTGTTTTTATATAGAATTTAACTGAAATTCTACGTAACGTTTGGTAAAAAAGCAAAAGCTAAATAAAAATTCAGCCACAGTTATTGCTGTGGCTGAAAGCTTTTGGAGTTTAAGTTGTTAAATAAATCAGTTAAAACTGACTTGGGTTAATATTTTCTCTAAAGTTAGTAAAGAGAATGTATTGTAGATTTGGTGTTCCTGGTGGTAAACGAGCAACACTAGTAAATGCTGTATTAAATGTATAGTCACGAGTAGGAGGACTATATACTGTAGTACAACATTTAAAGTTACCATTGGCTTGGAAACTATCCCAACCATCAATGATTGAACCACAGTAACTTAGTTTATCATTACCCCAATCTTCTAAGTATCTTAAGAAGTTATGTACACCACCATAGAGGCGAACATCATCTGGTTCTGTACCAATTGCTCCACTAGTTCCTTTAACTCCCCATTTAACAGTATCTGTAGCACCAACAAATAGGCCATCTCGTACACGTCCAGTAAAAGCAGCAAATCGATATTGTGTACTAACAGCAACACGTCCACCTTGATTATAAGGAGAGGTAAAGCTATTAGAATCTCGCCAATCTTTAGATAACAATGTAATGCTATCAGAAATGATTGCAGCAGGAACTTCATTGCCTAAGTAATCTGTAGCTACATTTGCAGTAGCTCCTGTAGTGTTTTTTACATTAGTAGTATTATAGTTACCAAGAACATAGGCATGATTTTCTGTTGCTATTGTTATACCACGATTTAGATTTAAACCTTTATTATTAGGAATAGAGTTGGTACCAGAAGCGGTTAAATCAGTACCATTTGACAATCGAACACCACGACGAAATAGACTTTGTTGTAATGCCACTGTACTATCATCAAGGCGCACTCTAGTAAGATTAGTTACATTATCCCCAGTACTACGGAATAACTCCACAGCAGCACTAATATTTATTGGAGGAGGTAGTTTAGCAGGAGCCCCTGTAGCTAAGCCTTGTCTGCTATTTGGGTGCCAAGGCCCTTTGGTAATAGCGTCTACTCTATCAATAAATTCATTTGGTAGACCACCTTCTGTATTGATTAGATTTTTTCCTAAGTCAACAAAAGGAAATTCAATAGTTCCGTTGTCATTAGTATCTTCTATTTCAAATAAAGTTTCATTTGGCCCACCTGGAATATAAGGTCTGCGTTGTCCAGCAACAACAGTGTTAGTGTTACCATAAATTGCTTCATGGTCATATTTACCAAAATTATTCATTTCTGGGTTAGGAGGATTGTTTGGATTAAGTAAGTTAATTGCATAGTTATCACCGCGACGGTCAGAAAGATAAATTATCCAACCATTTGTTTCACTAGCAATATTAGAGGCTCGGAAAGAAAATCCACCAGCAGCAAAATCTGGATCAAAAGCACCTGTAAGAAGTCTCTTTAGATTTTGCATATCTATATCAACTAAAGAAATAACACCATTAACAGGTATATTGGCCGGGCCTGCTGTATCTAATGGGCTACCTTCACGTTGATCATACATATTTATTGGGTAGGTAATAAACATGCCATCTTTCATTAACTTATCTGTAACACCAGCATAAATAATTGGAGGTGTATCACTATTTTCTGGTTTGTTACGGATGTTATCTACTAAAGGAGCAGTAATTAGCGGATTTGAAGGATCGCCATTACCATTTCCACTAAGTTGAGTTACTCCATTAACTACTAAATTATTTCTATTGTTATTTGTTAAAGCACCTGCAAACCCTCCATCACTTCTACCAATAACTGTTGCTGTTGGAGTTGTTGCAAGCATAGAAACACGTTGAAGACGAATTACAGATTTCCTATCATCCAAATTACCATAAGCTTGTAATGCTGGATCTGCTGGATCTACATTTTTAACATTACGCAACTCTGTAAGATCATTGGTGTTATCATAACTAGTTACACCTAAAGCTAGAATTTCTTTTGTTACATCATTAACTACAATAGAACCATTGTCTAATCGTGTAACAGTTTCAATTTTGATCCAGCCCTTCATCCTATGACCATTGATTCGAGAAGCTTGATAAGCACCTAGGCTTTGTGGTTTATAGCCTAAACGTCCATCTGTATAAGTAACATTAGTAATAGGATCTTTTGAAGCATCTAATTGAACACCACCATTTCCACCAGGTAATTGAGCTTGAAGATCACTAATACTAATACGTAGTCCTGCTTTATTAAAGAAACGGGATTGAGCAAGTATATTTGTAGTTGGATCTTCGCTTGGAAGGCCACGACGAATAATTTCTATAGGTCGGTTATTAGTATTTTGAATAGGTAGTTTTAGTGGTGGGGCATTAAAGAAAACTTGTCCCGGTAAATTAGTTTTAATAAAGTTCTCAAAAGAAGTTTTATTGGATGTCCCTACTGGATGGCCTGGACGAGGATCAATTGTTGTATTTGGGCCACCTACTACACTACCTAAAGTTAAATTTTTATAACTAGAAGATGGAGGAAAGAAAATCTGTACACTTCCAACAGCTTGACTTCTATCAGCACCATTTCTTAATTTTCCATAAGTAAATTGTCCGACGGTTGTCACTCGATCAGCAAACTTAGTAGCACTATTAGGTGTAAGATAAACATCTCGGTTAGAGTGCATACGACCACCAAAATTAAATGGAGGCCCATTATAAAACTCTAAATGCCTAGTAGAAAAAATACCAAACTGAAATATAGGAATTAAATTGTTATATAAACTACGGGTAAGCTGTACAGTTACACCACTTCCAGTAGTAGTAGTAGCAGTAAAAATATATTCCTCTCGCAAAGCTTTTAACCCCGAGTATGGGCCGTTGGTAAGGTCTATTTCTGGATCAACAAGTTTGCGGTTTCTAATATTTGCATTAATAACTGTACCATTTTTTGCTAGATTTGGGTCATTAGCCAAAGCTTTTGCATTATTTACAATTGCATCAAGTTGTGCTTGTGAAGGAGCTAGATTAGCAGTAAAGATATCAGAGAATTCCTTGCTCATCTTTTCTAGGCCAGCATAAGAAAGATAGAAAGCATTTTTTGTTACAGCATCATTATTTATGCTAATAGAAGAAGATGTAGTATTAATCAAAGCGGTAGAAACAAAAACAGTCAATAAAGCCAGGATCAAAGCAGAAATTAGTAAAGTTGCTCCCCTTTGATCCTGTCCTATGGGTTTAAAGTATTTTTTAATAAAGTATTTAATCATAAGTTACCCTCCTATGAGCAACTAACTAGCATTTTGGTTAACTCGATAAACGATGTTTCTTGGTGCAAAAGATGCCTGTACACCAAAGCGTGCTGGTTGGGCATTTCTGCGGTCAATTTCTGTAGAACGTAAAATTAAATTAACATTTACTAGCCGAATATTTTGTAGTGCAGCAAAATCATTTGTATCAGTTGAAGGGTCAAGTTCAATATCATTACTAAGACGAGCAGGATCAGTTGAAGTAGATGGAACAAACAACTTAAATGATACCCAAAAGCGTTCTACATTTTGACACACTGGATCATTAACAAAGGCATTTCCAAGCGTTCCTGTAGCTTCTGGTTGATAAGTATAACGACGGCGAATTAGGTCTTGAGTTAGTGGATCAACCATATAAGTATAAAGCATTATTCTAGTAGCTGTAACCAACCCACCAGCAGGATCACCTGGAACTTCAGGAAGTAGATCTAAAGGAAAAACTTGGCTAAGTGCAGCATCTTTTTGAGCTTCTAATGCAGCTATTGCGGCTGTTGCAGTAGCAGGATCTAAAGCACCAATTTGAGCATTTAGATTATTTATATTGGCTATAACAGCATTTATATTAGAGGTTTTTTTATTAAATCCAATTACATCTGGAGCAAATTCTAAACTAGTTGCAGTAACATTGGAAACTACTGCTAATACAACACTTTGGCTATTACTACCTCCTGTTAGCTTAAATATATCACCTACTCTAACAGTAGAAGTATCAAAAACCCTTCTAAAATAAATTGGGCTACCCATATCATCTTGGCCTTCAAGAAAAATTTGTCCTGCTGGGCTAACTGGATCTGGATCTCCCAAGTTTAGTGTGGAAGTAGTACGGTTCCAAACTCCTTGAAACTCAACATCTGCACTAAGGCTTTTAGCTGTATCATCAGGAGCAGGAAGAGGGATTGTTCTACCAATGTCTTGAAATCCTTGTTCTGAACCAGCAAGAAAAAATTCATCTTCATAGGCAATTGTTACTTTATCGGCACTACCATTTTCTAAGGCGGTTTGTCCACCTCCATTAGCACCATTGCCTAAAGCTGTTGCTCTTCTAACTGGAAGTAATGAGAACAAAGGTTGTTTATTATCACTTGGAGTAGGTACATTAATAGCTGTGTTGGTTGGGTTAGTGCCTCTGATTTGCTCAAAAGCATTTAATGAAACACTTGGGCCAACAATACCTAAACCACCCGCAATGCCTATTAGGTAAGAGTCTCCACTATTAGTAATATCTCTTTCTAGGAATTTTAAGGCAACGCGGGAACTTTGTTGGACTTCATTAAGGTTTGTATTTACTTGAGAATCAAAATTAGCAAGTCTAATTAATTGACCACTCAAAACAACAACAATTATAAAAACAACTGTTGTGACTAAGAGTTCTACTAAACTAAATCCTTTTATATTAAAAGTTTTTTTAAAGTTTTTATTTAACATGTGATTTTCTCCTATTAGATAATCACTAATTTACGTAGGTGAAAAATAATAATTTTGAGTTTTCAAAAATCAACCAGTTAAACTAGTTGGATAGGAACCAAGTACCAAATTAAGTCTATATACTCCTCTATCATTTGGCTGTGTTGAGCCTGGAGGATAAATTTCTACAGAAACTTGTTTTAAGGCATTGTTGCTACCTGCAACAGGAATAACTAAAATTCTATAACCATAACCTTGTTGAGTTAGGTTAAAAATAGATTCTGTTGTACGGTCAAATTTTTGTTGTCCAACAGCAAGTGCAGGATTTGGGCCAACAGAAAAAGTTAAATCTCCTACATCATCGCTAGTACCATAAATATTATCTGGGCCTGGAGCTAAAATAGGTCGGCGTACATTGGCACCAGCAAAAAACTGTTTCCAATTTAGTAAAATCTATTATTTCTGATTCTCTAGCAACAATAATAGTTTCAGTTATTGTTGTAGCAAGTGTTTTACAAAGAGTTGTTTGACGAATAGTTTCATTACTACGAATAGATAAACCTAAAAGTCCTGCTAAACCAAGTAATGCTGTTAAAATAACTCCAATAGAAATAATTAATTCTACTAAGGAAAATCCTGATCTATGAGAAAGCTTAATTAAACTTTTCATAATAACTACTTAAAAATTCTTACTGCCTGTGCGAAAAGTAGTACCATCGTAATACCAGGTCTTAACACCACCTGTTGAACCATAAAGACTAACCACTCTGGTTAATTCTGATCTTTGGGTTGTGGTACATGCATTAGGAGCATCTGCAAAAAAGAAAGATCCTCGAAATGGATTGCTACCAGGGAGTGGAAAATAATTTCCACTAGTAACAGAGCCATCAATATTAAAGAAAATTGTTGCTGTATCCATTCCCATAAAGTCAGCTAGCTGAAAAGTATCTTGAGGAGGCATATTTGCTGCTATAGTTAATGGGATATTTGTTGGTAGAGCAATAGCAACATCTTGAGGTAGGTATTCTACACGAACTACATTTGTTACAGGTGGGGTTTTAGTAATATCTATACTGTTTATAGTTAATACATTTCTATTACCTGAACTATCTGGAACACGGCTAATTGTAACTGAATGAGGTACCCGATTAGTAATTGCACGTTGTCGAGCTTGTTGTATTAAAGAGGTTGCTACATTAGCTGCTTTTACAGTTTTGATATTTGTTCTAACACCACGAAAACCAACAATAGCAACAGTAGTTAAAATTAGCCCTATTGTCACAACTACCAAAACTTCTATTATAGAAAAACCTTTTAAATTTGCTTTTTGAAAGACCATATTTTATGCCTTTCTCTTTAAGAAAGATTTATTAAAATAAATAAATTAGATAAACTCTATTTAGTTGGTTGATTAGATTGACCATCAATAACATTGTTGTTATTTGATGATGTTTTTGTTGTTAAAGTAATAGTTTCTGCTTCTGGACTAGTAGCAATAAGCTTTCTAGCTTGTAGGTCTACTTTCCAAGAAATTTCTTTTCTTCCATCTTGTTTATAAACAAATTTAACAGTCTGGAAGTTACCTTCAGCTTGTTCAATTTTCCAACCTAAAATTTGCCAAGTTCTTCCATAAGTAATATTTAAGTTAGTAGCTAAAGCTTCTTCAATTGTTAAACCTGTAAGCTTAGAAGCAGAGTTTCTAACAAAACTAGCTACTTCATTAGCACCATCAACAAATTGTTCTTCTACCTGTGTTTGGTCAGTAGAAACTTCTGTTGTTTGTGTATTTGTTAAATCACTAGTTTCATTAGCTCTTGATAAAAAAGTATATGTTGCTGCCGCTGCTGCAAGTACTAAAGTAATAGCTATTGATAAGACTACTTTTATTAAAGAATTGTTTTGTGAGGTAGTTGTTTTTGAAGAATGAAAACTAGATTTTTACTTTCTGTTTTTATATTATCTATTTGTTTTTGCCCAGATAAAGTTGGCATATTTTTATTATCAACTTTGTCAACAAAATCACTTTTAGATAAAGGGTTAGATAAAGGGGCTGTTTTTGCTTCAAAATCTTCTAAATTCTTAAGTAGATCTATTCCTATTTGTTGCTCTCCATAAACATTGTCAACATCAGTCAAAGTTTGTGTTTCTCCTGTTATTGGATCAAAAGAAACATCATCATAATTATTTAAATCATTAGGTGATTTAGACATAGTTTTAAAAAGAAAATAAAAATAAATTTATAGAAAAATTAAAGAGATTTTATTTATGATTAGGGCTAAGAATTTATAAATTATGTTGTTCGAGAAATTAAGCAAATCTATATATTGAGATTAGCTCCATAGTTTAGCACAAACATTAATGCTTTTTAATGGTTTTTAGCAAAAATTTTTATGTTGTTAGGGGAAGCAAGAGAAAGACACTTTAATTATTAATTGTAACTTAAATAACTCTACTTGTTTAGTAGTAAATTAAGGGATAGATTGTTTCTTAAACTCTTCATGGCGTTTGCGAGCTATTTCTAAAAGTTCGGTAAATTCTTTTTCCTTACGCAAATTATCTAGTAATATATCTTGTAAAAAATAAGGATAGCAAAAAAACCTTTTTCAATACTTAAGCGAAGCATTGCTAAAGCGGAAGGTATGTCTTCTAAAACTGCATAAGCTTGAGCAATTTTATAAATTGCTTCTCCATCGCTAACACCACTACTTCTGATTTTTTCTTCACTATTTTTAATTAGTTTTAGTGCTTCTGCATTTTTACCTTCAATAGATAAACTAAAAGTTTTGCCTATTTGAGCAAAAATTTGATCTGGGGTAAGTCTATAAGCTTCATCAAAATGTTTTTTTGCACTAGAAGAATTGTGCAAATAATAATCTGCAATACCTTTATAAAAAATAAAATAAGAATCATTTCTATCAGGTAAACTATCTAAGAATTTACGATATTCTCCTGCATATAAATAACTATTAAAAGTGCGATTCATTACACCTGCATCTAACTCTACGGCTCGTTCTCCTGCTTCAATAGATTCTTTTATTAGTCCACCATAGCGATAAGCATAACTTAATTCCCAATAAGCTGCCGCATATTGAGGTTTTTTTCTAATAACCTCTTTTAATCTACTAACAGCTTCTTGAGCCTTTCCAGTATCAGTTAGCAATGTAGCACTAAAAACACGTGCCTCAATTTGTTCTGAATCTAATTCTATTGCCTTATCATAAGCTGCCTGAGCTTTAATATAATATTCTTGCCCGCTATATTCAGCCGTAGCAGCAGAAGCATAGCAAAAACCTAAGTATGCCCAAGCCTGAGCAAAATTAGGATCCAAAGCAACAGACTTTTCTAACATACTTCTAGCTTCAGAAAAATTATTAGCAGACTTTACCATTAAATCTATGCCTTTTAAGCAATATTCATAGGCTAAAGAGTTGATAAAAACATCCCGATTCAACCTTTTTACTTCATCATCTGTAAGCTTTATTTCTAATTCTTTAACAATTCGGTCAGCAACCTTTGTTTGAACTGTTAGTAATTTTTCATATTTTAAGTCCAGACTACCTACCCAAATTACTTTATCATTTTCTACATCAACAAGTTGTGTATGAATTCTTAGCTCTTCGCCTTCTTTTAAGAAACTTCCCATTAAAAGAGTATTAACTTTTAGCTGACTAGCAACTTCTTTAATATCAATATCTTGATTACGATACTTACTTATAGCTGAAGAAGGTCGCAAGGTTAAAGAGTCAACATAACCAAGTTTATTAATTACAGCATCTGCTAAGGAAAAACTTAAAAAGTCTGTATCTGGATCATCTTTTAAATTACGAAAAGGTAATATAGCTAAACTACGTGCTTTTTTATTATTTTGTAAATTCTTATAAAATACAAAATACCCTGCTAATGTTCCAGTAAATATTATTACTAAAGCAATTAAAGGTATTAGGCGTTTTTGCTTATTCTTAGGTTTATCTATAAAATTATTATTTATAGTAGTTTCAACAGCAGTTAAGCTTTTATCTGTTTTATCTTTACTAGAAGGTGTAGTAGTTTCGCCACTAGGGTTAGTATTTTCTGAGTTGTTGCGGTTTAGCTCTTTTTCAAAATTTAAGCGTTGCTTTAAGCTCTTTAGATCTAGCAACATATCTTTAATAGTTTGATAGCGTTCTTCCCTATCCTTACGTAAAGCTTTTTGAACAATTCTTTCTAATTCAGAGTCAATTTCCGCTACATGTTGACTTAGGGGTAAAGCTTCATGCTCTAAAACCGAAACAATAATGTCTGTATTTGTAGCACCATCAAAAGGTACTTTACCAGTAATCATTTCATAAAGAACTACCCCAAAACTAAAAATATCTGTTCGTGCATCTACAAATTGTCCACGAGCCTGTTCTGGAGACATATATTTGGGTGTTCCCATAATTTTTCCAGATTCGGTATTAATCCCAGTATTATCTTTATTTCCATTTGCTTCTGTAAATTTTGCTAAACCAAAATCCAGAATTTTTACGTAACCATCTGCACGTAGCATTATATTTCCAGGCTTAATATCTCGATGAACAACCCCTGCTGGATGGGCAACAGCTAGAGCATTAGCAATTTGTACAGCAATTTTTAGTATTTCTTTTAGAGTTAGTCCTTGTTGGATTTTTTGTTTTAGAGTTAGACCTTCAATATATTCTGTTGCAATAAATTGTATGCCTTCAAAATCTCCAATTTCATAAATAGTAAGAATATTAGGATGGTTTAAGGCTGAAGCTGTTCGAGCTTCCTGCTCAAATCTTTTAGTCCTTTTTGGGTCTTGAGTAATTTCTTTTGGTAGTAATTTCAAGGCTACTTTACGCCCTAAACGCGCATCTTCAGCTAAATAAACTTCTCCCATTCCACCTTCAGCTAATTTTTTTAAGATTTGGTAGTAAGAAATTTTTTGGCCGGCTTGAAGTTCTAAAGAGTCAAATTGTCCATCTTCAGTAGTAGTTATACCATATTTACTACCCACCAAAGAATATTGTGTACTTAAATCAGGAGAAGGGATAAATTCTAGACTCTCTAATTCTCTCTTTAGCTCCAAAGCTGATTGCTGGCGGTTTATAGGTAGAGGAGAAAGCCCTTTATGAACAATTTCATTTAATCTTGAAGAAATATCTGGTCTTAATTCTTTTAAGGGCCTAGCAAGCGAAACCGTTGCGGCTGGAACAACACCTGCTAACATTTCATAAATCATTAGACAAATACCAAAAATATCTGACCGTGCATCTACAGCATTGCCCAGAAATTGTTCTGGTGTCATATATTTTATAGTACCTATTAGTTCTTCATGCTCACTAATATTTTCTTCGTTATCACCTAGTTGAAGCAGTTTAGCAATACTAAAATCTAATACTCGTACAAGTATTTCACCATCAGCTAATTGTTCAATCATGATATTTTCTGGCTTTAAGTCACGATGAACTATGCCTTGTAAATGTGCAGCATAAAGGCCAGCACACATTTGTTTAGAAATAAGCAAGGCTTGTCGCTCAGTAAAATATCCTTTATCCTCCATCATAGTACGTAATGACATGCCTTCGATATACTCCATTACTATATAAGGAGTATGTTCTATAGTAATACCAAAGTCTGTTACACCAACAACATTAGGATGACGTATTTTAGCAAGCGATTCTGCTTCACGCTTAAAACGAACTAATTGTGGGGAATTGTGGGCGGGAAAATTCATTAATTTGAGGGCAAAAGTTTTATTTAACTGCAAGTGGGTAGCACAAAAAACACGCCCCATGCCACCTAAACCAATTAAAGAGTCAAGTCTGTATTTTCCATCAATAACCGTTCCCAAGACTGCTTCAATTGATGGTCTCATAAATTTATCTAACAAGCCTCAAAATAAAACTTTTTTAAGGAAAAACCCATAATACCTGCCGCTAAAAGTTTAGGCAACTATCTAAAGCCAAAATTATTTTTTCCTTATAATTTTTACTCAAATTCGTCTTCTATAGTATCTCTATATTCATCTGCCATACCTGGGTGATTATGCCGTTCAGCAGCCGAAATCCCTAACTCAAAAACTTTTCGTGCCTCTTCCATACGTCCAAGCCTTAACAAAGAATGTCCCCAAATTCGATAAACTGCTCCCTCATCATCAGCTAATTTTATGTAGCTTTCTGCATATTCAGCGCATTTTTCTAATTCACCTAATTTATAGTAAGTATCTGCTAAACCATAATGAACAAAAGCGTCTTTGGGATTTTGTGTTAGTAACTCTTGTAGTGAAGCAAGTCTTTCTTTAGGCGAAATTGGCACAGTTATAATCTCCTTAAAAACTATCTTATTTATATTCTTTCTTGATTAGAAAGTTTTTTCATTGGTTGAATTAAAAAATGGCCTAATGAAAATAGCCATCTTTCCCGCTTAGCTTCCCAACTAGAACGCTTGCTTATAGCCTCAAATTTGCTTAAGCGTTCCTGCATAAGCAGTCGTTCTTCATCTGTATAGTAACTATATCCAGAAGCACTTTGTTGAAATCTCTCTGATAATACTTTAGTAAATTGTTTTACCAGTTTATTTACCTCTATAGGTTCTTTAGTAGAAAGAACTATAATAATTTCCTGTATACGTTTTACAGGTGTTTCTACGGCTAACATATCTTCTAGCAAATAAGCTTCTGGTTGTTGCCAACTAGTAATTTGATAAGAAAGTTGGACATAGCGCATCATTGAAAGAAGAAAGCGTAAAAACCCTAGTCTAATTGTGCCTTGACGCGAAAAAGCCATCAATAATTGCAAGCGTCTTTCTAAAACCTTCCGACGTACTGAACCACTAGCTAAAGTATTTAAGCTAATCCAACGTTGATATTGGTCAACCAAACTATTTCTTTCTGCACTACTATGTTTAAGTAATAATATAAATAAGATTTGTTGCAACCGTAAAATAGTAGTTTCTGGATTTTTCCATTCATTTAATATACGTTCATGGGTTAATTCCCAGTCATCTATTTCACTTAGTATTATTCCATAAGACGATATAGAGATAGGATCACTTTGTTCTAAGTCTTTTAAGCCAGCAGTAATGCTATTAAACCATTGTTCTTTTTCTTGGTCATTAAGCCCAATAAGAAGACTAACTCTTTGCCTTAAGTTTTGCAAAAAGTTTGTTAAAGATGCTATTTCTTCAACTATTCTGCCCTTTTCAACCATTTCAATAGAAGCTCTTAAGGCTTGCTGAACTATGGTTTTATCTTTAGCATCTGGGCTAACTGCTGTTAGTAGTGCCTCTAAGGTATATTCTGATAGAGGCAACTCACTTTGTGATAAAAATATACGTGTTTGTACTGCATCAAGAGTAAAAGTAGCTGTATTATTTTGTTTTACAGACAAATTGCTTTCACTAGCAGACCTAGATAAAACACTTAAATCTTCTTTTACCTTAATAATATCATCTGATTTTTCAGGATTAAAATTAAGTAAGGCTTGATGAAGTGCAACTAAAAATTGAAGAAATTTTTCTTTTAATATATCTTCAGGCTTAGTTACTTTAGAGATTTTTTCTAGCTTAAAATCTACAGGAAATAGCCCCGGGCCTTGTAAATCAAAAAATGATAAGTGCTTTTCTAATAATCTTTTATAAATATTTTCAAAATGATATCTTTCCAAATCATTTAAGTTACGACCAAAAAACAGCCTTGCATAACCACGAGAACAATCTGTAACTATCTCTTCCCAACTACTATAATCATTAGCTGAAGTAGCACGCCCACGTGCATAGCCATGATCAAAAACTCTACGTAAACTATCCAGGAAAAACAAAGTATCATTCATTAATTTAGAAATAAAGTGTGCTGAATCTGCTCCTTTTTCACGTAAAGAACACCTTTGTTTTAAGCTAAATAGAAGTAGTTCAGATAACATATTTTTTTGTGATAATATATCTGAAGTTTCATCTAAAGGAATATTATTACGACCAGCATAATGCCTAGTACCTTCATCTAAGTTTTCTCTGGCATAAACCTCACCAGAACTTGACTCTAGTACTCTAATAGCTTCATAGGTATAAAAGGAAAGTTCACATAAATCACCAACACGTTTAAGAAAAAAAACTTTGCTACGAATAGTTTTTTGTGAATTTTGGTATTCTCGGCGAAAGGTTTCTACAAATCGATCAAATGACTGATGAATAGCATTACGAAAGATTATTTTTATTTTTGGTAGATAATTTTCTTGTATATTATGGATAAATTCTTCATTTGCAATATTAATAGCATTGTAAGTAACTACTAAAAAATCTTCTATAAATTTAATTAGTGATTCTAGGGAGTGGTCAATACTATGGGCAATATACTCAGAGAGTATATAAGCAACCGGGTGATCATCTCCTTGACTACGTAGTAAAATGCCAGGAATACCTCGTTTTTTTGCCATTGCTTCCAAAGTATATAAAACAGCATTGTTAAAAAGAGTATCACTATCAATTTTATTCCATTTTTTAGCAGAGATTAAAATTGCTAATAGTCCAATTTCTCCACCTCGTTCTAGTAATTTATGCTCACCAAATAAGATTTCTAAAAACTGAGCATCCCCACTAGAGTACATTGCTGTACCACGTTGATCTTTAAGAGCCGTAGTTTTTAGGTCTACCCCTATTTTCTTTGCATTTTGTTGTGGGATTAATGGATGGCTAAGTAGAGTTTGAATAACTTGAACTGCATATTGTTCTACCATTTCATCTATTTCTACAGGGGCAAGATCTGAAAGGTCAGAATGAAAGTCAATAATATCTTGAAGGTTTAAGTCTACGGCAAATTCTGCTGGGCGAACACCTGGAGGAAAATCTGGAATATACTCCCGGCAATAAGGAAGCATTAAGGCTGCGGCACGTAGTTCTAGATCCTGGTTTGACCTTCTAATATAGGGCCAACCCCATTATTTGACGGATAATTTTTTCTACTTCTGTTTTTATTTCTGCAATACTGATTTGTTGTTTAAGAGCATTTCTTAATTCACCAATATCAAGCGTTGTGGTGTGTTTATCTCCTAAATTATTTGGTAAAGATTGTGTTGTTCTTGTTGAAGAAGTTTCACTAACACCACTAAGACTAATACCTAGAGAAGCTAGTTTTTCTTGTAATTCCCGGTCAATATCTTCTTCAGAAGGATTTTCTGTAAGACCAGAGTCTTTTGTTGTACGCAGAAAAACCTTCTTATTTTTGTCATTAGAAGTTTGCATCTTAACCTAGATTACTAAATTCTTGCTTCTTTAAATACAGTGATATTAAAGAAGTTAGATTTGTATTTAGCCAAATAATAACATATCTTACAGCTTTACACATCCGTTAGGAATAAACTATAAGTCTTAAGTTCCTTCATATTAAGCATTTTTTGAAGGTTATAAAAAATAAAATAGATTTTCTAATTAAGCAACTGCTGTTTCTGTATAAGTCAGAACTAGACGACAGAAATAATCATCTAGTAACTGAACTCTAACATCAAAAACAGACTGTTGAATTGTCTCTATTAAATCGTATTCTTGCTTAATACAAAGTAAAATAAACAATGACCAAAGCATTCTTTGCCGATCTGCTATTAATTCTTCTTTATGTGCAGTTACGCCTTCTCTTCCTAGCTGCTCATCTAAAATCAAAATTTCTACTTCTTCGTGCATTTGTTTTAAGAGTCTTAGGTTTAAGTCAAACATTGCCATAAATTTACTACTATAATCTGGATCATCTTGATAGTAAATATTACGGTATTGATAAAACTTTAGATAAATTTCTTCTGCTAATTGTTTAGCCATACCTGTTAAGGCGGCTATTTCATCAACATTGGTTTGCATAAATTTATCAAAAGTATTAAGACCTGCAAACAATATTTTACTTAGTATTTTTTCTGTAACTTCTGGGATTTGTTTTAAGACAAATTTAACAATAAGAATTTCCTTCTTGTCTTCTAAGTCTTGTTCTGAAACAGCTAAAGCAAAGGTTTTTGGTTGGAGTTCTGCTAGTTTTTGGTAAGCAACAATTATTTGCTGGGCAGCCATTTGGTCAAAACTATCTCGGCTTTGTGTTTCTGCTAAGTTTTTATCATCCATTACCAATTTTTCCATATCTTTTACTGCATCAGAAATTTGTTGATACCCCATTTTAGCTGATGCTCCAGAAAGTAAAGAAAAAATTGGCTCAATAATTTCAGTCCATTCTAGCGATGTTGGACGTTCTGCTTCCCAATTACGGTATAACTCTCTAACATAATCTTTCAGCGGTTTTACATAAGCAAGAGCAATATTATCAAAAAGATCTCTAATCATTGCATCTTCTGCATCTGTTAAACCTGTGCCATCTTCTGAACCAAATTCACCTGAACTTACCCCTATACCTGAACCAAGAATTGTATCAAGAGAGCCAAAAACATCATCTAGCATAGATTCATCAAATTCATCTCCACCTTCTAAAGGATCATTACCTAGTTCAATATTTTCAAGTTTTTCTAATGCTGTATTTTCATCAATTTCTGGAGGCGGTGCAGGCAGTGGTTGAAGAGAAGCATCTTCAATACGAAAAGTAAAGCTAATATAATCTAGTAAAGATTGTCGGTTTTCTGCACTAGGGTTTTGTACATAACCAGCAACCCATTCTAATACTTGTTGTCCTATTTCTATATTAACAGAGGTAAAAACTTTACGGCTTTGATAATACTCCAAACAGTAGTTACGCAGTACCCCAATAGCAAAACGTATTACATCATCTTCTATAGAACGCATTAAATCAGCACAGATTTCAGCAAATGTGCGGTAGTAGTTAAACATTACTGGACGGCGTTCTATACGTTGTAAAGTAGCAGTTAGGGTGACTAAACCGCTTTCAATATCAACAAGTTTCTCTTTCTCTTCATCTCCATCAACAATTAACATATTTTGTTTTAAGAAATAAAAGAGAATTTTATAAACATCGTGTTTAGAAAGATGTGTAGCTTGTTGTAAGCTAGCAATATCAGTGTTGGCTATTAAAGCATCCCAAACACGCTGGTATTTGTCTGGTGCATCAGTGTTATTAAAGTTTGTATAGTAGCTATTAACTTGTTTTTGTCGGAATTTAGATTCAGGTAAAACATATTTACCTGCAATTTGTAAAATTTGACCTCGTTGAACAGAACCTTCAGAGATTAAATTTTCTGTAGAGCGACTTATATTAGGCTCACTACGACTAGGAGGAGAATTAAAATAAATCTGTTCAATATCGCGGGGATCTAGTAAAAAAGACCAATAGAAAGCATTATCCCCTTCTAAGTAAAAAGCCCGTACAAAAGCGCGTGTTGCTTGTCCTCGTTCAAAGTCAATTTCGCTTTCTACTCCATCAGTTGTAATAATAGCTAATTTTCCACTACCTGATATTTCTAGGATTTGACATATTGCTTCTGGAATATTTTTAAGTGTTGCGAGTTTTTGGATGTTTTTATCACGAGCATAAAGACCTAATGCTGTAGGTTGAGCAAGTATTTTCTCTGCTTCTTGCGTAAGTTTATGTTTACCCGGTAGAGCTTTTACTATTTCTTTACAAAGTGTTTTTACTGGCTCATTAGCCATATGACCAATAATTTTAAGTAGTTCTGAAGCTGTTTCTTTATCACCTAATAAAGAAAATGTATATTTTATCTTTTGAAGTTCCTTACGTATTTTGCCAGCAATATATTGTATTGTTTTATCAGACAGATAAGCTCTAGGAAATTTATCTATATGTTGGCTTAGTTGTTCTTGTCTTAAACAAGATTCCAACGCAGTTTCTATTGAGCGTTCAGATTCAATAGAAAGTAAAGCAGGTATTATTTTTTGGTAATATTCAGCACTTTGTTTGTCTTTTTCTATTTGAGGCTCAATTATTTTTAAGCGTTCTATTAAACGCTCACAAGCTAAATCTGTGCCTATTGAACCTAGTGTAGTAATAATTTGGTTAATTAATTGGCGTTGTGCTTTGGGCTGCCAATAACTACATAGTAATTCTACAGCTTGATTTTTAACTGTGTCATTGTCAGTTGTAATGCGACCTAAAATATAGGCTAAATTACGTGTATACCACCAAGGTAAACTAGCTGCTTTGCTACTTAGCTCTACTACAAGTATATGGTAAACATCCTTACCATAGCATTCTAGTAGTTTTAATAAGAATCTACGAATACGACGATTAGCTTCTATTTGAAGTTGAACTAAAATTCTTTCTGGCTGCCAATGGTTAAATAAACTAACTATTTGTTTTACTAAAAGACAATTAGCATTATTATTAGCAGCATCTTCTAGCTTTTGCATACTAAATAGTTCTGCTTTATCTTGAAACTTCTTAATTTCTGATAGTTTTAAGTTATTTTGATCGCGTAGTTCTCTAATTATGGTAAAAATTTGTATACTTTGATAAAAGAAATCATCATTAAATAAAGCAATTGCTAAATCTAACATTTGAGTTAGATATAGCTCTATCTTAAATGCTTCTTTCTTTTGGTAGTTATTATATTTATCCGACTCATTAGCAAGTAGAATTTCTTTCTTTTGTTGTTTATCTTCAACTAAATCAACAAAGTCGGAAAATATTTCTTTAACTTTTTCTTGATAACCTGCTATTTGATTACTAGTAGCTTCATCAGCAAAACTATATTTTTTATCAGCAGAAAGGACGCTAAAAGTAGCATTTTTATAAACATCTTCATTAAATTTTTCTGCTTCAACTTTTATTTCTTGGCGTTTTTCTATAACAAAACGTTGATCCCGAATAGTACCTATAGGACGGATATCTTGCCACTTAAACTGTTGAAAAAGAGCAGCTAAATGGGCATTTTCTGGGCTAGGACAAATAGATATTAAAGTTTGTTCAAAGGTAGGAAAAAACTTATGTATTCTTTCAAATTTAACTACACGATAGAAAAAAATATCAAAAACTTTATTACGGGCTGAAACTAGTGAATCTACTATATATTGTTCTTTATTATTTCTGGCCCATTCAAGCACTAAGTAAGCAACTTGTTGTATATCAACTTGACGAATAATAGTAGCAAGTGATTGACCAATCAAAGCTGGGGCGCGTTTGCCGGCTAAAAACATTTGAAAATCTGCAATGGCATATTTTACTTGATTAGGATCTTTTGCTGACATTTTCTCTTCCGTAATAGCAACTCTAAAATTCTTTGCAGTATAGCTTACTGCTAATTATTGTGCCAAGCTATCAAGAATCAATAGTTAATCACAAAATTATATAAGTTAAAATATCTATTTTTCTGTCCTATCAAAATACTGATACTTTTTTACTTAAAACTCAAATTGAACTCTCAATATAAACTACTTATAGATTTTTTTTCATCAAAAAATTACTCTTACAAAGCTGCTTCTTGACCTTTGGCTGCTCTAAGCTATAATTTTGCTCAAACTATTAATTATGGAAACTAACCAACAAATTAAAGATTTAGCAAATAAAAAACCTAAACTAACCAACAAATTAACTTGTTGGTTAATACCTTTATTATTTCTAACTTCAGCTATATTTTTACAATTATCTGCTAGTAGTCACCCTAGTTTAATAGAGAAATATTACCATCAAATAATTTACCCTTATATTGCACAATTTTTAAGCCTAATTAATAAATTAATTTGGTTTTCCTTAGCTGAACTTATACTGTTAGTAATACTAATAGTTTTACCTAGTTGGTTATTTTGGCAAATACGAAAATTTTATCTAAAGAAATCTCCAGCAAAAGAGCTTATTTTAAGTTCACTTTGGAAATTAAGCGTTTTCACTAGCGCAGGCTTACTTCTTTTTCTTTTTCTTTGGGGCCTAAACTACCAAAAACAGCCTTTAGCACAAAATCTTAATTTACCAAGTCGTAAGGTAGACACTAAAGAATTATTAGAGGTTTGCCAAGCATTCATTGAAGCTACTAATGAAAGTTATAGAGAAGCTACCCCACCAACTTTTTACTTAGCTAGTGCAGATAAAGCATTTAATAACAATTTATTAACACCTAAAATTTCTCATAGCCAAATACCTATAACTTGGCAAAAACTAAATGACAATATTGAAAGATCATTTCAAAAAGAACCTTTATTAAATTATTTGGCAAAGGGAAATTATGGGCCAGCTAAGGCTGTCTATCTCTCTACTTTTATGAGCCGTTTTGGAATTTCTGGAATATTTATTCCATTAACCGGCGAACCAAATGTTAATGTTGCACAAGTAGATTGTTCAATACCCTTTACCTTAGCACATGAAAAAGCTCATCAACGTGGTTTTGCTTTAGAAGATGAAGCTAATTTTTTAGCCTTACTAATTTGTATTAAATCTGAAGATTCCTACTCTCGCTATTCAGGTTACTTAATGGCAACAATACATTTACTTAATACTTTATATTTAGTTGCTCCAGAACATTACCAAAACACTATTGAAAAACTTAGCTCCGGGCCAAGGACAGATCTAAAAGCTATGTCTCATTTTTGGAATTACTACTCTGGTGCATTAAGTAAAGTTTCTGAAAAAGTAAATCATACCTACTTAAAAGCTAATCGTGTTCAATCTGGAATTAAAAATTATAATGAAGTAGTGAATCTAATTATTAGTTATTACTTCATACATTTATCTAGTAACGCTAAAAAAAATAATCTTTCTGACTACAAATAATTATTTTTTTGTTAATTTTAGCTAAAATTTAGTCTTTTGAGTGATACGCTTCTATTCAATTGCCGATAAGTTATTGTTATGGAATTAATAGGGCAACAATTTGCTCAATATGAGATTATTGCTAAACTGGGTCAAGGCGGTATGGGAGAGGTTTATAAAGCCCGTGACAACCGTTTAGGTCGTGTTGTAGCAATTAAAATTCTCCCTCCTCAAGCAGCAAAAGATGAAACAGTTAAACGCCGTTTTCTAATTGAAGCTCGTGCAGCTTCAGCCCTCAACCATCCTTATATTCTTACCGTCTATGAAATAGGAGAAACTCCAGAGTTTGAATATATGGTAATGGAATTTGTTAATGGTATTACCCTACGTGAACACCTAGCAAAAAGCCACTTAAAGTTATCGGAAGCACTAGACATATTTCTTAAAATTGCTGAAGGATTAGACAAAGCTCATCAAGCAAAAATTATTCATCGAGACTTAAAACCAGAAAACATTATGCTAACCAAAGATGGTTTTATTAAAATCCTGGACTTTGGGCTAGCAAAACTAGAATATGAATTTGCAGAAAAGCCTGCTACAGATGAACTAAAAAGCGATCCAAATATTATCCAAGGCACAGTTGGATATTTAGCTCCTGAAATGATCCAATGCCAGCCAGCAGATATTCGTAGTGATATTTTTGCTTTTGGAGTTATGTTCTATGAAGCTTTAAGTGGTCATCTACCTTTTGACGGTCGCAATTTAGGAGCAAAATTAGTTGCTACCCTACAGTATAATCCTCCAGATATATCAGAGTTTCGAGCAGATTTACCCCAAGAGATAGTAAATCTAACAAATAAAACTATAGCTAAAAACCCTGATGATCGTTATCAAAATCTTAGCCCAATAGTAGAAATTTTACGTGCTATAAAATTAGAAATAGAAGTAGAAACTTCTATTTCTAGTATTCGTAACCCACCAGAATTTCTTGAAAAAATCCGCAAAAACAATAGTGGGGATATAGTCATTAAACTTGCTGATAGTGATCGTACTATAGCAAATTCTATCAATAAAATTACTTCTAGTACTGATGTTAGCACAACTAAAAAAATAGATATAAAACAGGCTACAGCTAATACTTTTTACTTAACATCCTTAACTAAAACCAAGTTATTTCGCTTAGTTGTAGTAAGCCTAGTAGCTATGCTAACTACAACGCTTGTGTTTACTTTCTGGCAAAACTCTAAAACTATTCCTATAAATAACTTACCTATAAGTAATAATAAAAATTTAGAAAAATTTTCTTTAGCTGTTATATATTTTGAAAATATTTCTCAGGATGAAGAATTAAAATGGCTTGAACGTGGATTAGCAGAAATGCTAACAACAAATCTTGCACAAATTGAAGCTTTTGACATTGTTAGTAGTCAACAAATTTATGAGCTTGTAGCAAGAGTTAATAATAATGAACCAAAGAACTTAAATCGTGAAAAAGTCTTAGAAATTGCCCAACAAACCCATGTCCCTGCTTTTGTTACAGGAACTATATTAAAAATAGGTAAGCGAATCCGCTTAACTATTAATCTGCAAGATACTGCTAGCGGTAAAATAATTTTCTCTGATAAAATTGATGGTGAAAATATTAATGATATTTTCTCAATTGTTGATGAGCTAACCGTAAAATTGACTAATCACTTTGGAATTAAAAATACAAATAAACCTGATATTTCTATAAGTGAAGTAACTACTTCTTCAATCACAGCTTATAAACACTATGAACAAGGTGTTGAAAAATCCTTACAACTTTATTTATCAGATGCAGTAGTTGAATTTGAAAAAGCTGTTGCAATAGATCCTAATTTTGCAATGGCCTACCTACAATTAGGATTAGCTAAATTAAGGTTAGAAGATGAAAAAGGGACTCGTGCTGCTATTAGCAAAGCTGTTGAGCTAATAGATCGTGTAGCTAGTAAGGAAAAGCTTTATATTCGTGGTCTTGAAGCATTAATTGAAGGTCAATCAGAAAAAAGAATTGAAATTTTTAAGGAGATTACCGAAAGGTTCCCTAAAGATAAAGAAGCTTTTCGCCAATTAGGAACAGCTTATTTATCAGACGAACAGCTTGATGCTGCAATTATAGCTTTTCAACAAACAGTTAAACTTGATCCAGATTATTTAGAAGGACATAATCGTTTAGCTTACGCATATGCAGCTAAAGGAAATTTCTCTCAAGCTATAGAACATGCAAGCAAATATGTTTTAGCTAGACCCAATGAACCTAACCCACATGATACAATGGGAGATATTTATCTACTTGCAGGTCAAGCAGATAAAGCACTTTTAGAATATAAAAAAGCCTTAGAAATCAAACCCGATTTTATTAATTATTATCCTTACTGGAAAATAGCAGCAGCCTATAGGGTTTTAAACGACCTTGACCAAGCAGAAGCTTATTATCGTAAACAATTAGCACTAAAAGACAAAAATCTTGGTGGGGCTGATAGTATTAAATCCTTAGCTATGATTGCTCTCTTAAGAGGAAATAAAGAAGATACAATTAAGTATTTTACTAGTGCAATTGAAGATGAGTTAGATAGAGGAACTCGTCCAATGGCTGTTTTAACATATGTTGAACTAGCTTTGTTTTATTTAGAAATGGGCGATCTTACAAAAGCAAAACAAGCATTAAATAATAGCCAAAAATTAATGGAAGATGCTTCATCTCAGTTAGATCTTTTCTCTCGCTATAATGACCGAAACGTAGAACTTAATTACATTAAACTACTAATTGCACTAGGTGAATTAGAAAAAGTGGAAATAGAAATAGAAAAATTTCTTCAGCTAAATAAAAAGTCTTATACTCAATTTAGCGCAGCAATGCTTAAGCTATATGCTAAGGCAAGTTTGGCTGAAGCCCGCAAAAATTACTCTTTAGCTTTAGATTTATGGTTAGAATTACGTAAACAATCTGGTATAGAACATAATTATCAACTTGCTATTGGACGTTGTTTATTTATGTTAGAAAGATATAGTGAAGCTCAAGTTGAGTTTACCAAACTAGCTAATGCGCCAATGGTTATGCACCAACAATCAGCTAGTCCTATTGGAACAGAAGTAATTTTAGATAACCTAAAAGCTAATTATTACCTTGGCAAAATTGCAGAGATCCAATCAAATCTACCTCAAGCAAAAAAACATTTTCAATACATCGTATCTCGTTGGCAATCAGAAAAAATCCCTATTTCAGAAGTTGCTTATTCTGAGAAATTTCTAAAAAATAATTAAATAAATACCCCTATTTTTCCCTACATTTATCAACTTAATCTAAATTGATAAATGCTCAAAGCAAAGAGGTAAGGAGAAAAAATTCTTTAAATAAACTAAAAAGAAAACTAACTTTTTAGTTTACATCTGTGTTATTTTAGTAAATAATAATGAGCTTTCCAGCTAATGGAAAAGTAAACAAACATAAAACTAATTCTTAATAATCATTTTTTTAATAATAAAGGAGTTCGTATGTCACAGGTTGCTATTACTGAAACCAACCGCTTCTCAACTTTTGTAAAAAGCAAACGTTCAGATGATTATCGTGACCTTGTCGCTTGGCAACAGTGGTTTGTTCAACGTGGGATCCCTGCGGTGATTGCTTCTACATCTTCTGGCTATGCTTTATATCGTCAAGGATTAATTGAAGTAGATATTCACGATACAGAAACAACTGTAAGCGCACAACGCTCACATTCATAAGGCTTAAAGAATAAATAGGAACCTCTTTGGGGTTCCTATTTATTTTCTGAGCAAACTTATATTAAGTTCTATTTTTCTTAAAAAACCTTTTATAAAACTATTCTATTTACCATTTGTTTTTGTGCAAAATTTCTTGTAAAGGAAGTCGTGTTTTTTTTGAGTCATTTGTTAATCCATAACCAACAGGAATAATTATTGGGACTTCAAAACTACTTGGAATATTAAGGAGACTTTTTAGTTTTCCCTCATCAAAACCTTCCATTGGTACTGTTGCTAAACCTGCTGCTTTAGCAGCTATCATAAAATTCATTGCTGTTAACATTACTTGTTTGGCAATCCAGTAACGTTTATAAACGCCTGGAATACTAGGAATAGGCTTAAATAACCTCACAATAGGAACTAATAATGCTTTCCAAAGCCAATTAACCCCTAATGGGCCTTGCTTAAAAGCCAAAGAAACAAATCCACGCATGTTATTTGCATATTCATTATTAATTGCCCCAACAGCTAAATCCATAGCCAAAACTTTTTCAAAATTATTTTCCACTACTTGCCGATCTCCAGCAAACACAATAATTGCAGGTGCCTCTAAAATTTGCCGTTGTTGCATACAAATCGGAAAAAGTGCTTGTTTTAATTTTTCGTCTGTAACTACTAGAAAATGCGTTGGTTGTAGGTTATAACCACTTGGGGCCCAATGAGCAATATCTAGTAACTCATTTAGTAGTTCTACATCTATAGGATCTTTACGAAATTGACGTGTAGCACGACGGTTAATAACAATTTCTTTTAAGTCTTTTAACTTGTTCAAAATATTAATTTATCCTTGCTCTTAAGTTTTTAGTATTTTTATTTAATTTATAAAAATTATAATCTTGACAATTATCGTTTCTTGCCTTGGAAAGTTGTTCATTGTCCAACTAGAATCAACGCTAAAACCATTTATAAAATACTGTACAATAAGCCTTTTTAGCGATAATCTATAGTTTGTTTTTATACTTGTTAAACCCCTGTCAAGTATAAATATTAGTTATTTATTCTATAGATAAAAATTTATTATTTTTTATTAAATGAGCAAAAAGCATGGAAAAAATTCTACCTGCCCAACATCTACTTGCAGATTTATTTGGAATAGAAAAAAACCTATTATCTAATCAAGACATTTTTTTAACTCTCCTAAAAGATTCTGCTACTAAACTATCCCATCCTACAACTACAGAAATAACATTATTAACCTTACCTCAAGGTGGTTATGCTTATAGCTTAATACTTCCTATAGGACATATAAGCTTTCGTTCTCATCCTGAAGCTAACTACTTGGCAATAGATATATTTCTGCAAAATCAATTAGACCCAGAAGAAATATTTACTCTTTGGGCGAAAAACTTTTCTGCCAATTTGATCAGAAAAACATCTATTAGTCGTGGGCTGTATGGAGATTAACCACAACTAATAGTGTTAAGCTAATTTTCCTTTCTTGATCTATTTTTATAAGAAATAAGAGCAAAAATATAAGCTGTTTAAAAACTAATAGGTTATCCTAGTAGCCACAAATATATTGTATTTCGCTGTTGACACACATAAAAGCCAGGTCTAGCATTCCCTAATTAAAAAAGCTATAACTATTTCTCTACTTAAAATAATACTTAATCTATATTCTATAGCTTATTTTAATCTACAAAATATTAATAAAAACAATAATGTTGTATTTTTAATTAGTTAGCTAAATTTAACTAAACTATTACGTAAAATTTGGGAGCAAAAGTCATGAGTGCTAGCACTAATAAAGTTTGGCAAGGTAAATCCTTAAGCATTAACACAGAAAAAGTTGTTGCCAAACGTTACGCGCTAAAAGACAATGAAGGAAATGCTTTAGAAAACTGGGAAGCTATTTGTAAAAGAGTAGTAACAGCGATTGCAAAAGCAGAAACAGACGTTAATCAAAAGCAAAAATTCTATCAATCAGCCTATCAATTGATGTTAGAACGTAAATTTATTCCTAACACTCCTTGTTTAGTAAACGCTGGTAAAGAAGATGGTCAACTAGCAGCTTGTTTTGTACTAGATGTACCAGATTCAATTGCAGCAATCCTGGATTCAGTTAAAGCCGCTGGACTTATTCACAAATCAGGGGGCGGCACAGGGATGACTTTTGAGAAACTTCGTCCATCTGGTTCTATTGTTGCTTCTACTCATGGAGTAGCTTCTGGCCCGGTTTCTTTTATGAATATCTTTAATACAATGACAGAAACCGTTAAACAAGGCGGCGTTCGTCGCGGTGCCAACATGGGCATACTACGTATTAGTCACCCGGATATTTTACGCTTTATTCATGCTAAAAATGACCAGTCCTCTTTAACCAACTTCAACATTTCTGTAACCGTTACAGATGATTTTCTTTTAGCAGTTGACCGCAATGAGTGGTTCCAAACCGAATTTGAAGGCAAAGCTTGGGAGAAGTCTATTTTTGACCCAACAACAGGCAAAGACTATGAATATGAAGGCCAAAAGCCTCCTAAAGCTGGAATGATTTATGCTCCTGATATTTGGCGGCGTATTGTTGAATCAGCTTGGAAATATGCCGAACCAGGAATTATTTTTATTGATGAAGTAAATCGACATAACTACTTAATGAATTCTATGGGAGAGATTTATAGCTGTAATCCTTGTGTTACTGGAGATACTCTAATTTACACATCACAAGGGTTAATTACTGCGGCTAGCCTTTTTCATGATTTTAGCAAAGCAAACAATGAATTTTTCCAAATAGTAGTAGATGGACGTTTTGGACATAAACAAAATATTACAAAAGCTTCTCCTGTCTTTTGGACAGGGCAAAAGGAAGTATTTAAGCTATGCACCCAAGAGGGCTATACCCTTCGTGCAACAGCCAACCATCAGATTATGACTCCTAGCGGTTGGGTAGAATTAGATAAGCTAAAAGTTGGTGACAAAATTCATATTCTTAACCGTAAAGGTGGATTTGGTACAGAAGGCAGCTTAGAAATGGGTAGAACGCTTGGCTGGCTTGTTGGTGATGGACATATAAATAAATCTGTTAACCGTGTTGTACTAGGTTTTTTTGGTGAAGAACAAATACTTGCACCAATGTTTGCTGAATATGTTAATGACTTTGTTGCACCTCTTACAGTTGAAGAAGCTGGAGTCTATCCTATTTCAACGGTAGCTGTTAAAGGTCAGGCCCAGACTCGCGTTAGCTCAACAAGATTTTATCAAGTCGTTGAAAAATATGGATTAACAGAAAATAAATTACAAGTTCCTGAGAACGTTTATAAAGGCTCAGAAAATATGCAGCGTGGATTTCTACAAGCCTTATTTTCTGCTGATGGCACGGTGCATGTTGATGCTCAAAAAGGAAATCATGTTCGTTTAACTTCTATTTCTAAAGATTTACTTGAATCAGTACAACGCCTACTCCTTAATTTTGGTATTGCAAGTAGAATTTATTTAGAGCGTCGGCCTGCTGGCGAACGAGCTTTCCCTGACTCTAAAGGTGGACTTCGTAACTACAATTGCCAAGCTTATCATGAGCTACATATTTCCAAAGGTAATATTGAGACTTTTACTAAGGAAATAGGCTTCTTAGTACCAAATAAACAAACCAAACTGGAAATAATTCTTGCTAATCGGAAGCGTCAACCTAATAAAGAACACTTTATTGCTACAGTAGAAAGCATTACATCAGAAGGTATTGAAGATGTTTATGATTTAACTGAACCTCTTACTAATTCCTTTATTGCCAATGGGATAGTAGTCCATAATTGCGGCGAGGAATTTCTTCACTTTTATAACTCATGCAATCTTGGTTCAGTAGATGTTGCTAAGTTTTGTGACGCAGGCGTTATTAACTGGTCTGCTCTACGTAGCGCAGTTCATACAAGTATTAGATTTTTAGATAATGTAGTAGATGTTTGTGCCTGGCCGCTACCACAAATTCAAGATGTAGTTTCTCGAACACGTCCCGTAGGTTTAGGGATTATGGGCTATGCTGATTTGCTCTTAAAACTTGGCATTCGCTATGGTTCTCAAGAAAGCTTAGACCTAGCAGAAAAATTAATGAAATTTATCCGCAAAGAATCTTGGGAAGCAAGCTTTGACCTAGGACAAGAAAAGGGAGTTTTCCCAGAACTTCCGCCAAATGAAGAACTTTATAAAGAGTTTCTCTATAAAGATATTGGAATTGATGCAAAACGTCCTCTAACTCCTCGTAATTATGAAACAACAACAGTTGCGCCAACAGGAACAATTAGCTTAGTAGCTGAAACTTCTTCTGGCATCGAACCTAACTTTTCTTGGGCTTATTTAAGGCAAGATACTTTAGGAAAAAGATTCTACGTACATCCTTTAGCTGCTCAAGCTTTAGGTATTAAGTACGATCCATTGGATGAAGCATCTATTGAAAAAGCTGCTCAAACTGTTGTAGAGCGACAATCAGAACTACCTGACTATTTTATTAATGCTTATGAAATTGGAGCAGAAGAACATGTTCGTGTATTAGCTACATTTCAAAAACATGTTGATAACTCTATTTCTAAAACTTGTAATGGTTCAGCAAATGACACAGTAGCAGACGTTGATAGGCTCTATCGCCTAGCTCGTAGCTTAAAAGTAAAGTGTGTTTCTTACTATCGAGATGGAAGCCGTGAAGGTCAAGTTTTAACAGCTATTAAACAAACAGAGCCAACAACACAAAAAGAAAATGTAGAAAAATCCAGCAATAGCACAGTAAGTAAAGCAGAGCCACAAAAAGCGGCTGGAAATCTTGTGCATGTAGAAAGACCTAAAGAGTTAGTAGGCTACACTTGGCGGATAACTTTTGATGGAGTCAATTTATATGTAACAGTAAATCATGACTATAACGGGGTGTTAGAAATCTTTACTTCTGGCCCAATTAGCGCTTCTGTTGGTTTGCTAGCTTCCAAGATGTTACGCGGAGGGTTTGAAGCTGAAGAAGTAGCACGAAGCTTAAATAAAGTTACTGGTACACATTCAGTTTGGTTTAATCAAAGGCTTTGCACTTCACCAGAACAAGCAATTGCAGAATGTATTTTAATTACTAAACGTCGTCTAACAGGTAAGACTGATACTTCTCGCAACAAGGAAGTTTCAATTGTAGGCACTTGTCCAGAATGTGGCGGACAGCTAGAACATGCTTCTAATTGTGATTCTTGTCGTGATTGTGGCTATTCTAAATGTAAGTAAATCTAGGTTTTAAGCTTTTTCATTACAGTTTTAAGTATTAAAGATTTGAACCTTGGTTCATCTTCAATACTTACTTTTATTTCAACAACATAAACTGGTAGTTCAAAAGAGAATTTACGAAGTTTTACTGCATCTTTTTCTGTAGTAACAATAAACTCTGCTTTAGCTTCTTTTGCTTCCAATACTATTTTATCTATATCTATTTGTTGGTAGTTATGGTGGTCGATGAAGACATGTTTTGAAACTACTTTGGCTTGATAGCTTTCCAAATCAGAGATAAAAACATCAGGATTTCCTAAAGCACATAAAATAGCTACTTTAGCACTAATAAGTTTACGTAGTGCAATAGGTTTATTAGTTGCTAGTTCTCGAAGTCCTACAAAATCATGGTCAGAGTAAAAAACAGGAATATTTAATTCTAAACCTGATAAAACTTGAAAAATTAGATCTCTGTTAATTTCTCGATCTGCTCGGCTAACAACAATCATTTGAGCGCGTTTTAGACCATAAAGAGGCTCTCTTAATTTGCCATAGGGAATCATTTCCCCATTATCAAAAGGATTAGTAGCATCTAGCATAACAATATCTAAATCTCGCTTAAGTTTTAAGTGTTGAAATCCATCATCAAGCAAAATCACATCACAACCTAAGTCTTTTATGGCTAACTGTCCTGTTTGAAAGCGGTTTGCACCAACAATAATTTTTACTCCTTTTAACTTTTCAGCCAACATAAAGGCTTCATCCCCCGCTTCAAGCAAAGATGCAAGCATTTGTTTTCCATCAGAAATTACTAACTGTTTTTTTGTGTTATTTGCACGTTTATAACCTCGGCTAAGAATGGCTGTTTCTAAGTTTTCTTCATTAAGAAATCTAGCAATATATTCTATCAATGGAGTTTTTCCTGTTCCACCAACAGAAATATTTCCAACACTAATCACAGTTTTACTTAAAGTTTTTGCTTGGAAATACTGCTGTTCATAAAGCAGCATTCGCAAACTAACAATCAATTGATATAGCTTGGCTGGTAAGTAAATAAATGCGCGGAGCAATTTAGATTTAGGTAAAAAGTCAGAGGGTTGAGTCATTTTTAGGCTAGGGTAGAAATTATTTTTTATTTACAATATCTAGTATTACTTCTAGTTGTTGTGTGAATGCCCCTCGATTTTTTGCTATTACTTGATAAGCATTTTCTCCTAACTGCTTATTAGCAGACTCATTCTTAAGTAAATAGCTAAGTTTTTCTGTTATCTCTAAGATTAACTCTTGTTTTTCTAAAGCAGGAAGTTGAATAACAGCTTTAGCTGCAAGAAAATCTTTAATAATTTGATGGAAATTATTCATATAAGAACCTGTAATGATTGCACGTTGGTAAAGTGCTGGTTCTAAAATATTATGACCTCCATATGGTACAAGGCTTCCACCAACAAAAACAACAGTTGCAAATCGATAAACTGCGGCTAGCTCTCCAATGCTATCTAGTAAAATTACTTGTTCAATTTGATTATTATTTTTAGAGTCGTCTAATTTTGATCGATGTGTAAATTTAATATTTTGACTGGTTAGTAGATTTGCTACTTCTGCAAAGCGTTCTGGCCGTCTAGGAACAATTAAAAGTCTAGTGTTAGCAAGCAGTTTATCCTGTAAAAGTCTTTGATAAGCAGCTAAAAGTAATTCTTCTTCACCTGGTGTAGTGCTACCAAAACTAACAGTGGTGCATTTTGAGAAAGATTAAGTAATTTATCTAGTTTTATAGCTATTAAGTCTAAACGTTTGCTTTGCTCTTGTGTCCCAAAATCATATTTGATATTTCCAGAAACCAAAACGCTATTTGGAGGCGCACCTAGAGCTAAAATCCTTTCTGCATCTTGAGTTGATTGCATCATAAATCTAGTAACTAAACTTAAAGTTCTAACTAGTAAAAATTTTAATAACTTGTATCGAGGAAAAGAGCGATCAGAAATTCGGCCATTAGCAATTAGAATTGGGATTCTATTTTCAGAAGCTATGTGAAAAAATTGCGGCCAAATTTCTGTTTCCATAATTACAATTGCAACTGGATTGACTTGAGCAAAAAACTTTTTTACTGCAAAAGCAAAATCTAAAGGAAAATAACAAATCTCAGCAAATTTACTAGCTCGTTCTTTAGCTAGATGTTGACCTGTAGTAGTAGTAGTAGTAATTATTATTTGATATGTTGGTAAGTTTTTATGGATTTGCTCAATTAAAACTTCAGCAGCCAAGAATTCACCTACAGAAACACAGTGAATTAAAATTACAGGCTTATTTATGGGAGAAGAGAACTTTATTGGACTTAAGCCTAGACGAGCAGTTAGGTTAGCAAGATATTTTTTATGTACAACTGCTTGATAGAGTAGGTAGGGGGCAGCTAGCACTAATACTAAAAACAAGCCTACATTATAGAGAAAATACATAAATTAGTGCTAACTGCTAGATAAAGAAGCAGTTATTTATTAGCCCGTTCCATATATTTATTTTCCGTTGTATCAACACGAATACGATCACCTTCTTTAATAAAAGGAGGGACTTGGATTGTTAGACCTGTTTCTAATTTAGCAGGCTTATTAGAATTACTTATAGTTGCACCTTTTAATTCTGGCTCAGTTTCAACAACTGTTAACTCTACAGAAGCAGGTAGGTCAATTCCTATAGGTTTACCGTCATAAAATTCTACTTGGATGGTTAAATCTGGGATTAAGTAATATGTTCCATCTCCTAATGCTTCATCATCTAGTTCTATTTGTTCATAAGTTTCTTCATTCATAAAATAGTGAGTGCTATTATCACTATAAAGATACTTAAACATATGTTGTTCTAATGTTGCACGTTCAACGTCTTCAGTAGCACTAAAACGGGTTTCTAATGAAGCACCCGTCATAACATTACGTAGTTTAGTTTGCATCATTGCTCGTAGATTGCCTGGCGTATGGTGACGCGCATCCATAACACGATGAGGTATGCCATTAAAAAGGATAATCATACCGCGTCGAATTTGATTTGCTCTCATTGAAATCTTATCTCCTTACTATGGTTATTAAATTGGGTTTATAAAAATTTTAGTAACCTTGTTTTTTTAGTTTTATATAATTATTTAATATGTTTTTAAGAATTATATTTTGATAATTGCTAGCTTTTTACAAAACGTTATAGACTAATAGAACTATTACACTTGGTCAAGCAAGGCGAGCAATTACAGCTTAAAAAAATAAAAATACAGCTTTTTTTTTTTAAGCTTTCTTGAAAATTGACAATTAACAGATGCTTAGTATATGCTTGATTGTCATATATAGTAGGAATATTCATAACACAAATTTTACATTCAATTTCCCTTATCTCAGCAACCTGAGTTAAGAAATTAGGATCTAGTATATATAAAAGCTTGTTAGAATTTTGTTTTCTTCACACTGTAAACTTAAGGTATTTTTCCTAAAATGAAGGAATGTGTTAGTTGTAGCCGCAAATTCCCAGATCATATGGTTTTTTGTCCATTTGATGGAGACATGCTAGATGGAGAAATGGAAGATCCGCTAGTTGGTCGCGTCATAGATGGCAAATATCGTTTAGAAGAAAAATTGGGCGAAGGCGGAATGGGAACAGTTTATAGAGCTAAACATGTGCTAATTCAAAATGATTTAGCAGTGAAAATTCTCCATTCTCCTTTAGTGGCTGACCGTCATGCTGTAGCACGTTTTCAACGTGAAGCAACTGCTGCTGCTCGTATTAAACACCCAAATGCAGTAGGAGTTACTGATTTTGGACGGACTGAAGATGAAATTGTTTATATTGTGATGGAGCTTTTTGTAGGCAAATCCTTAAGAGATATTATTGAGGAACTAGGCCCTCTACCTATAGAGCGATCCATTACTATAGTTCGTCAAGTTTGTTTGGCTTTAGATGCTGCCCATCGTAGCGGTATTATTCACCGAGATGTTAAACCAGATAACATTGTAATTGAAAATAATAATGGTCAAGGTGAATTGGTAAAAGTTCTAGATTTTGGTATTGCTAAACTTAAAGACGGCCCAAGCAATGAATCGGGAGGACGATTAACTCGTCAAGGCGTAATTATTGGCTCACCTCATTATCTTTCGCCAGAACAATGCCAAAACTCTGAACTTGACGCTAGATCTGACTTATATAGCTTAGGTATTGTGCTGTATGAAATGTTTACTGCCGATGTACCTTTTAAGGCTCCTACACCAATTGCTGTTGCAATGATGCACACAACAGAAACACCTGTTCATGTAAAAGAAAAAAGACCTGATCTACCAGACCCCATTGCTAAAATAGTGATGGATGCTTTAGAGAAAAAACCAGAAAACCGTCCTCAATCAGCTATAGAAATGGCTCAAGAACTAGAAAAAGCCTCTATAGAATGTGCCATAGCTCTTCCACCTCTACCTGGAGCATCTACAGCTTATACTTTACCAACTACTAGCAGTGCTAGTATTCCAATAGTAAGCCCAGATCTAGCTAATCTACACGATCCTTATAAAAGTAATCCTCAACTTAAACCTCTTTTAAACAATGGTGTTAATAAATTTGCTACAACAGGCTCATTATCTCCTGAAAAACCTTCTAGAGATACTATGCCAGAAAAACCTCTTACAGGAAGATTAACTCCTCTAATAACGAGTAGCACAAAGAAAGTAGATGATACTCCTAGCTTTATTGTTAATACTCCTCAATATACTCCCAGCAATATACCTACACCTATTTCTTTAGGCAATACTTCTGCTATTAATGCACTACCTTATCGTGAAACAGAAGAAGTTAAAGCTAAATCTAAAAGTATTTTTATTTTTGGCAGCATAGCCGCTATTGTTTTACTAGTGGCTGTTTCTTATTTTGCTTTATTTAGGTCTAGTAATAGTTCAACTACAACAAGCACTACAAATAGTACTACTACAAATCCGATAGCAAAAATACCCGAAGGAATGCTTTTAGTAAAGGGTGGAAAGTTTAAGATGGGTTATGATGCGCCAGCAGATGATGATAAAAATAAATATGTTGGGCCAGCATTCGAGACAACAGTAGCAGACTTTTATATTGATAAAACAGAAGTAAGCAATCAAGACTATAAAAAATTTATTGATGCAACAAAACATCCTGCTCCTGCAAATTGGAAAAATAATCAATTTCCCTCTGGTCAAGATTTATTTCCTGTAACTAATGTTACATGGGAAGATGCGCAAAGCTATGCTAAGTGGGCTGAAAAACGTCTCCCTACAGAGAAAGAATGGGAATACGCTGCACGAGGAACAGATGGACGTATTTATCCTTGGGGTAAGAGTTGGGAACAAGGTGTAGCAATATCACAAGAATTAAAAGAAGATGCTCCTCGCACAGTTGGAAGTTTACCAAAAGGAGCAAGTCCATTTGGGGTGTTAGATATGGCTGGAAATGTTTGGGAATGGACAGCAGATAAATTCTCTTCTTATCCAAATAATAAAGAACCTGTTGATTCTAAATTAGCAAATGCTAATGTTATTCGTGGGGGAAGTTTTAGATCTGATCAAAAAGTTTTAACTACATACGTTCGCAATTTTGTTCCTCCTAACTTTAAGGATGATATTTTAGGTTTTCGTTGTGCTAAATCAATTAAATAAAAATATGACGGCATCAAAAAAAATCTTATTAGTCATTGCCCTAGTTTTTACAGGTATTTTTGTAGACAAAGCCCAAGCACAGGATATTGGCATTTTTAGTGAACCAGCACCAAAGAAAAAACCTGTGGAAAAGCCGCCTGTGCGCAAACCTACACCCAGAAAAACAGAAAAACCAGACAACAACTTGGAAAAAGCCGTGGAAAAAGTAAAGTCGCTTTTTACTTTGACTGTTATTTCTGATCCTATAGAGTGTGAAGTATATATAAATGATGTTTATCGAGGAACAACATCAACAGCTAATGGAAAACTAATTATTCCTGATTTGGATCCAAAGATTTCTTATAACTTACGCATTTACAAACGTGGAATAGGTGAAGATTTACAAAGTTTGCAGCTTACAGAAGATAAAGTGCTTAATCTTTCACTTACACAAGTTGCAAAAACCAGTGATCCTTTAAATAAAGTTGATGAAAATACAACAAATAATACAACAGAAGTAAAAAAAGAACCTGACAAGCAACCAGACAAAGAACTTAATAAAGAAGCTGATACTACATCAACCAATAATTCGACTACTCCGCCAACTACTGTAAATCCACCTAAACCTATTACTCCGCCACAAAGAGAAATGGTCTTTATTCCTGCTGGGGACACTGTAATTGGAGTAAATGCAGGTGCAAAAAACAATACTGCTAGACCTCAACATAAAGTCTCTATTCCTGGCTTTTATATGGATGTTTATGAAGTAACAAATGAAGATTACAAGCTATTTTGTGATGCTACTAATCGCGTTTATCCTACAAACCCTGCATGGGATAAAAATTATTTTTTAGATAAACCAAATCATCCAGCAATAAATGTTTCTTGGGAAGATGCTAATGCTTATGCTGCTTGGGTTGGTAAAAGACTTCCAACAGAAGAAGAATGGGAAAAAGCTGCACGTGGCCCTGAAGCAAGAATTTGGCCATGGGGAAAAGACTATCAGCCAAATCTTTCTAATTTATCAGGTAAAGAAGATGGTTTTGAAACAACTGCACCTGTAGGTAGCTTGCCTAGTGGAGTTAGCCCTTATGGACTACAAGATACAATTGGAAATGTTTGGGAATGGACATCTAGTCGTTATATACCTTACCCAGGCGCACCACTTATAGACGATGAGCGTTTAAACAAAGAAAATTTTCGTGTGATTAGAGGAGGTGGATATAATACCCCATCTGGCCCGCCTCTTAATGCAACTTTTCGTTTCCCTGGTGAAATTGGTAAAACCTATGAAGCAACAGGATTTCGTTGTGCTAAATAAGTAAGTTGTTAGTTTAGCCATAACTAAATTATTGATGTTGATAGTAAAACTGCTTTCTTTGCTGGTAAGTAGTAATAAATATAGTAAAATCTCTTTATTCTTGTCCCTTTCAAGCTTAAATCAATAAATGAGGATTAAAATTAATGCTGAAACATCAGCATAAGATTCTTTTTGTAGACGATGATTTAGAAAACCTTCGGCTAGCACAACGTGTCTTCCGCAAAAACATTACTGTTTTAACTGCTGAAACTATAGAAAAAGCTCTTACTCTGCTTTCAGAACAAGAGATTTCTTTAGTTATCTCTGATCAAAAAATGCCTGAAGGCTCAGGATTGGAACTTTTGCAAGAAATAGCTAAACACTCCCCTAATACAATAAGGTTTCTTTTAACAGGTTTAACAGACACAGAAGAAATACAAACAGCTATTAGTGAGGACTTGATTTTTGGTCATATCATTAAACCTTATAAACTTGCTGAATTACGCTTAACTATTTCTCGGGCTTTAGAATTTTATGAATTAAAACAAGAAGTCTCTAGCCTTCAACAAGACTGGCAAAAAACAGCACGCGAAACCGCTACATTACTAGAATCAGGTAGTGCGTTATCTTCCATAAGTGAAGTACCTCATGTTTTAGACCGTATTGTTAGTATTTTATGTAAAGACTTTGGTTATCAAGCTTGTTCTATTGAACTAATTGATAGAAATAGCTGGGAACTATTTGTTAAAGCTAGTTCAGGCTTTCCTGAAAATTATGACAAACGCCGTGTTACTATTGAAGGAGCAGGTTTAGTTAGCTATGTTGCTAGAACAGGAAAACTACTTACTTATCAGATACTAGTAAAGATGAAAGATACATCTTACAAAATCCAAATACTCAATCACAATTAGCAGTACCTTTAAGAGTAGGTAAAGAAATTATAGGAGTCTTAAATATTGAAAGCGGACGTTTAGAAGCTTTTTCTGAGCGAGATATTTTTATTTTAAGTTCAATAGCAGATAAAGCAGCAGCAATTGTTCAACAAGCCCATTTATTTGATTTAGTAGCAAAAGGCAAAGAAGAATGGGAACAAACCTTTGATTCAATATCTGATGGAATCTTTATCTTTGATCGAAAAAACGTCTGCGCCGTGTTAATACAAGCGGAGCAAGGCTATTAAGACAAAAATTTGAAACTTTATTAGGACAGTATTCTCATAATCTTTTCCCTAGCGAAGAAAAATTAGAATTATTAAAACAAGCTTTTGAAACTAAGCAAAGAATCACAGAAAAAATCCTAATAGGAGAAGAAGAACTCCTTATGCAAGCAACAGTTGATCCAATTTGGGATGAAAACAAAGAGATTTCTGGTTGTGTGGTAATTTTACGAGAAGTCATTTAATTATGCCTATTAGAGAGGACGCTTTTCTACACTATCAAGAATTACTAAGTGATATTAGTTTAATTACTAAAGACTTAAAAGAAAGATTTAGTCAAGAAATCACCTGTCATTTAGGGTGCATTGGTTGTTGTCAGCAACAATTAACGCTTTCTTTAGTAGAAGTTGATTTTATTAGTCTTGCTATAAAAAATTTACCTACTGCCCAACAGCAAAAAGTTCTATTAGCTGCCCAAACTATAAAAAATAAAACTAATGAGACAAATACTTGTCCGCTTTTAGATGGCATTGCTTGTAGCGTTTATGAGTCACGTCCTGTTATTTGTCGAACACATGGATTTCCTATTACTTTTAAGGATGAGGAAAGCGAAGACCTTTTTTTAGATGTATGTCCTTTAAATTTTTCTAAAGATGGGGAGTCAGTAGAACTAAATCTAACAGATACAATAGATATAGACCGACTCAACTTACGTTTAGCAGCAATAAATTATACTTATTCTAGAGATAAGCTAGGAGACGGAAAAAAATCTGCTGAACGAATGGAGATGTCTGAAATTATTATTAGCGCATTAGGTGATCTATAGCTATAATTTGAAGATACAACTGTCAATCAACACAACTGTCAATCTAAGGAGGCCAAAAAGATGTCTGGATGTCCAAATTGTCGTGCTTATGTGTGTGATGGGGAAATGTTTTGCCGTGCTTGCGGTTTTCGTTTAGCCGGTTTTCAAATCTCTACTCAAAATTTATCCGTCCCAAATATTTCTCGTGTGCCAGTCTTACTACGTGCTAGCAATGAATCGTCAAATACTGCTAGCTGGCAACGACATGTTTTACCAATTATGGGATTTATTCTAGCCCTTGCTATTGGTAGCTCTACTGTTGCTTTACTTAATAATGAACCTATTAGTAATCAATCACTTCCCACTATTTCACAAACTTTTGAATCTTATGCTAATCGTAGTTATGAACGCTCTTATATGGGAGTTTATCTTATTTATGAAGCGGATGAATCTGGAGGAGCATTGATAGAGAGAATAGTTGAAAGCAGTCCAGCAGAGTATGCAGGTCTACTTAGTGGAGATCGTATTATGTTTGTTAATGGTGAAGAAATTTTCTCACCCGCTGATGTTTTGTCAAAATTAAGTACTGTTACTCCTGGCTCACCAATTACAATGGAAGTTTTACGCGATAACATAGAGCTTAACATTAGCCTTAATACTGTTTATCGTAACCAACTACAACTTGATAATATTTGCCATCACCAAGGTTTTTTAGGTGTAAGTAGTTTAGAAACTTATAAAGTTAAATCAAGTCTTTGTGGTGCGTCTGAACCTGTTGCAATGGGTGTTGAAGTAGGTGAAGTATTAACTGATAGTCCTGCTGAAGAGGCTGGATTGCAAGAAGGTGATATTATTGAATCAGTTAATGAATTCTCTGTTGATAGCCCCGGTGATCTAAGCCGTCGTATTAGAGCTAATCAAAGTGGAGATATGGTAGAACTAAAGGTTTTAAGAGATGGTGAAGCTTTAACATTAACAGCTACTTTAGGTAGTAGAAGATAAGTTAAAACCTAATTAAAATCCCTGGAAGTGGGAGTAGTAATCCTATACTACTCCCTATAATTCCAACTACAGCAGCAAATCTTCCCCAGATCACCGCCGTATAAGTTAGCCTTTCATTATGCTTATCTTTACACCAACCAAACAAAGCAAAACTTATAACTAAATTAATTAGATTAAAGATAATTATTTTATTATGAATAGTAGAGGGGCTATACATAAGCATTTGAAGTTTTTGTCCAGAAATAGCATTTATATCTATAAGTCCAATAGAAAAACAAATTATTCCAAGTACAGCAGCAAGAATTGTAGCTGCTCTTGAAGCTCTAATAACAAAAACAGGATTAGCTAATTGTTCTAAAGGTAGGCTGTTACAGCGAAGACAAATATTAGTTTGTTTGTCAAACATATCTATTTGATGACAAACTTCACAACGCTCTGGAGCTTTATGTTGGGTAATTTTAAAGTTCCATTGTCTCATAAAAAAGCATTATATCATTCTACTAACATATGTGAAGTGTTGAATAAAAAAATTTTTGCAAAAATTTTTATGTTCATTTCTTTTTTAATCATTAAATAATTCTACTTATTAGTTCTAAATTCTTGACTTTTGATTTGCTTAGTGTTAAAAATCGGTTAGCTCTATTAAAAGAATTATCATAAAGTTTTAGTAATGCTTACAATTAGTTAAAAGAGGAAACAATGTTGAATAAAAAAAATCTCCTAAAGCTCTTTGGTATTGCACTTGTACTAACTACAACAGTAATAACAGCCTCTGCAATTGTTAAACCTGGTCATTATGAAAATAAACCCATAAACATAGTTAAACCTGGTCATTAATTTATTTATTAGCTTAGAATTGTAGCTAGTAAATAGGAAACATTAAAAATTTTAACTTAGTAAAAGTAGTAAGAGTAAAGTTATGAGAATCCGTTTTAAGTACCAAACTCTAACTTTTTTAATTTGTATAGTAGCCTTGCTTTATAGTTGGTCAGCAAAAGCTGAATCTCCAGAAAGTAGTGTTTTAACAGCACTACCAAGCAAACTATCTACTACAAATAATGTAGTCTTCACTCAAAATGGTGAAGTAGGTTTAGTAGCAGCTTATAGTGAATCAGATGATTCTAATGGACATTATGTCTATAGTTTTAATTCTGTTACTGGTAAAGTACTTGATAAGTTTGATACTCAACCATCAGGCGTTAATCCAACCAAATTAACTATAACTAGTAACAATGTTTTAGTTATTGCTGCTAGTGCTAGTGTTTCTGATGAAGCATCTATAGTTACAGTGCCTATAAATAGTGATGGTAGTTTTGATAATTCCCACCAAGTATTTATAAATTTTGCAGTGCCTACTTCAGCAGAAGACTCATTCTTACCAGACGATATAGCGGTTTCATCAAATGGTGTATATGGTATTTATTCTAATAAATCCCACATATTTGTTTTTTCCATCAGTACAGGACAAGTAGTATTTCAAGAAAGAGTTGGAATTGACCTATATAGTCCAGAAAATCGTTTAGAAAGTATTTCATATGATGCAGTAAATAACCGATTAGGTGTTATAAAGCAAGTAAGCGGACAATATTACTTATATGTCTATAGCTTGACAGAAGAAGGGCATTTAGAAGTAAAAAGTTTAATAACATTACTGCGTGATGAGATAATTGGCTTTGGCTCAAAAGTGGCATTTAGCGATAATGGCAACAAAGTTTATGTAGCTTCCTCTAACAAAGGTTTTCTTTCTTGTTATGATGTTAATAGTGCTAGTCCAATTGCTCGCCAATATATTGCAGCTTTAGCAGACACAGAAGTTGAAGATGCTAAATTCCTAGCAATCAATATTCAATATAACGACAATAGTAATCTAGTTTATATTCAAAAACCTGGTCATATCCAAAAGCCTGGCCATATTCAAAAACCTGGTCATATCCAAAAACCTGGTCATATCCAAAAACCTGGTCATATTGCTGTAGTTTCTCCAAACTTATTTGATGTAGTTTTTGATAAAACCTACACTTCTTCTTTAGCGGATGTTGCCATAAACTTAGATGGTTTATCAATTTTCGTTGCTACAGATAGTGGCGAGTTAAATAAAGTTAATCTAGCTGATTTAAATGAAGGATTCCAAGTTAGTTTTGACTCCTTATTACAATTAGGATTAAATCAGAAAACCCAAAACTTAATATTGACTCATCCACAAGGAATAAATTTAATTAACGCAAATTAACTTTAACTGTAAAACCAGCTTAACACAAAGTTCAAACATATTAGATTTGAACTTTGTGTTAATTTTTTTATTGTGTTAATTAGAGCATAAACAAAGTTTTTTGGCTTTTTATCTCTTAAAGCCCCAGAGGGGCAACATATTTGTAGCGCAGGGTTTTAACCCTACGTATGATAGTATAGTATTTACAGAGTCACGAACGTGACGACATAATTAAAATATTGTGTTAATTAGGTTTATTATGTCATTGCTACGTGACTCTAGTTATGTATAATCACTAAGCTTAGGTCTTACAACCTAGGCTACAATTATTTCGTCACGCGCGTGACTTAAGATATTGAAAAAATATCAACTTACTTAGTTTACATTCTACTAAATCAAGTATTAAAATTATTTAAAAATTTTACCCAAATAAGCAAAGTGCCTAAAGAAAGTTTTTCTTTAGGCACTAAGTAAGAGCTTTTTAGTAAAATGATAGCGATTTATAGCTACTAATTAAGAATGCCTTACAGTAGAAACAAATCTATCCCCTAAAATCTCTGAAAGCTGATCAAAAATATCCCCAGGTATATGAATAGCAATATTTTTATCATCTTCACAACGAATAATCGGATTACGTGCTTGTTGTTGTAGCATAGTTAAATTAGAGATAAAAAACTGCCTTCTTACCCAAACAAATGCTTCTCCAGCTTGGATTAAATCATCTGAACGACGATCTGTTGGAGGAACTAAAAAGAAAAGAGATTGTTTTTCGCCTCGCTGATTATCTGCCATAACCCTATATCTACCACCAACTAACCAATAATGTTCTTTAGCACTACTACCTGGTTCAACATGTAAAACATCCCCTTTTCTAAAAACTACATAATCCCCAAATTTACCTATAGCAGCTAAAGCTTCACGTTGTTCATCTGAGCGTGCAAAAGCATCTATCACAGCCGAAGCAACCCAGTCTTGGAAATTAGCTGGTCGGACTTCTCTTCTTGGCTTCGCCTCAGCTTCTTGTTCTGGATCAAAGCGAGCTAAAACTTTAATTTGCTTGGTTAGTGTTGCTGCCATACCCCCAGCATTTAGTTTAGTTTGAAGTCCTGAACCTTCAAACTTAGCAAGAATGATTGTAATGTTATCATCCCCACCACGTTCTTTTGCTAAATTGATTAATGTATTGCCAGCATCAAGCAAAGTAGCACTACTATCAATTACTTTCTTTATTTCATTGGCATTAACCTTACCTGTTAAACCATCACTACATAGTAGTAAAATATCATTAATTTGTAATTTAATAGAGGTGACTGCGATTTGTAGAAACTCTTGACTTCCAATAGCTTGTAACAAAATATTGCGGTTTTTATTAGTAGAAGCAGATTCAGGAGAGATAGCACCAGAATCTATTAACATTTGTATCATGGTCTGATCAGTAGTTAATTGCTTAATACGACCATCTCTAAGAATATAAGCGCGAGAGTCTCCTACTTCAGCAACATAAGCAATATCTTGCTCAATTAATACTGCTGTTGCGGTTGCTCCCATATTAGATAATTTTGGATCCAAATTACGATGATAAGAAACCGTACGATTAGCTTCTTCTACAGCAGCTTCTAAGCGACTTTGTGGAGATAATTGTTTTGGGAGTTTTAATAATTCATTCTTTATTGCCCCTACTGTTAGTAAACTAGCAACTTCTCCACCTTCATATCCACCCATCCCATCAGAAACTACTAGTAGGATATTATGTTTTTCTAAAGGACGTATTAATTTATAGTTATTGTCTAGTAACATCCCTGATTCAGGCTCAACCATTAAAAACATATCTTCATTATTGCCACGTACTAGCCCAACATCCGTTAACCCTACTAATAGTGTTGAAACAATTCCCCCACTCATAAACACCTCGTTAAAAATAAAAAATGAATTAAATTATTAAAATTATTGAAAACTTAAATAAAAGTTAATTTGATTTACTAATAAAAATTTCTTTGACTGTGTATCATACATAGAGATCCAAAATGAAACAAGTCTGTAAATAGTTATTTACAATTTTATTCTATTTTTTCTTATAAACTACTTTGTAAAGGTAGCTTAATAGTAAAACAGGTACCTGATCCTAACTGACTTTTACAGCTAATTTGACCATTATGCGCTTCTATTATACGCCGACAAATTTCAAGTCCAAGCCCTGTTCCTTCTTCTCCTTTAGTAGAGAAAAAAGGCTCCCAAATTGATGGCATAATTTCTGGGGCAATACCTTGTCCATTATCTGCAATTTCTATAATAACTTCTTTTCCTACAACAGTTAAATTAATAGTTATTTCTCCACTATACTCTTTTGTTGCTTCAACCGCATTGCGAATTAAATTAATAATTACTTGGTCTATTTTCTCCTCATTAAAAACTAGTTCTGGTTCAATATCATAATAAAAATTAAGAGTCCTTTTCGCTACTCCTGCATCAAGTTTCATTAAAGACAGTGTTCTTTGAATTGCTGGAACTATTGGCTTACAAGTTTTTTCATATTGCTCAGTACGATTACGAGCAAACGCCCTAATTTCTTCAACTAGTGCTAAGGCGCGTCGTTGGCCTTCTAATACCATTGCTGTAAATTGCTTTACTTCTGGATCATGACTATATTTCATTTCAATAAATTCAACTCCTGTAAGTAAAGCCAACCTATTACGAATCTCATGAGAAATAGCTGAGGTAAGTTTACCTATAGTCGCAAGTCGTTCTGCTTTAACTAGTTGTTCTTGTGTAGCACGAAGTTCTTCAATAAGTCTTAAGTTTTCCATTACCAAACCTGCTTCACGTGCTGTAGCCATAAGAAATTCCAAATCTTCAGAATTAAATAATGCTGCTTTAGTACGACTATCTAGGTAGATTACCCCCCACACTCTTAACTTTGAGCTTATTGGAGCAGCTAAAACTGAGCGAATATTTTCTAAAATAACACTGACATTTGCAGCAAATCTTTCATCATTAGTAGCGTCATGTGTAAGAATACCAACTTTTTCTTGAAAAGTATGTTCTACTATGGTATTACTAACTATAGTAGAACTAATTTCTTTTTCATCTCTACTACGAGCTAAAGCTAGATCTAATTTATCCGTAACAGGGTTATGAAGCAAAATTGCACCTTGATCTATAGGCATTACCTTAAGTAATTCTGTTAGCCAAGTCTCAGCTAATTCTGTGACACTTTGAGCAGGTAGAAGTTTATGAGTAATTTCATATAAAGAAGTTAGTCTTTGTAGAGTTGTTCCGGTTACATATTCTGGTTGGCGCATTAAAGCAGTGTTAAGAAAGCGTGTTTGTTGATCTGTAATTACAGTTGCCCCGCGTAGTTCTGGGCTAATACTTAAAGGAGCGCGACTATCTGTTACATCTGTATCTAGGTTAGTAACATTAATTTTAGGTTGACCATAGCCAAAAGTTAATTTAGTAGTGTTTAGCCCTCCTAATACAATTTCATCTCCAGTTTTTAAGATATGTTCTTGTACTCTTAAACCATTAATAAAACTACCACATTTACTTTCTTTATCCCGAAAAACGTATTTTCCGCCCCAAATTTTTACAATTTCTGCATGGCGGCGGGAAATACGAGAATCTTCTATACGCAAATCATTTTCATATGCTCGCCCAATAGAAAAAGAATTTTGTGTAATTTCAACTCTACATGGAAGGTTATCTTCATCTAAAAAATCAAGATAAGCTACTTGTTCTTGCTCACTTGACATAACTTTTTATTTTTTCTCCCTCATATAATTAGCCCTAAAATAACAAAGATAAGGCTTAAGATATTCTTAAAATATCTTTTGTAACTTTTAAGTATTACTTTATTTACAACTTAATTTATAGCTTTAAGATTTTTTAATAAAACTGGAATTATATTTTGTTGATAGCTAATATTTTGCTAGACATTATAAAATACAAGTTCAACAAACTAAAGCTATAAAAATCAAGCTATCTTGTAAGGGATAAATTATTTTTTCCGTATTTACCCTTGCATCTCTTGACCTGCTCAGTTTAGACTGCTCTTTTAGCATTAAACTTTATATATCAGCTAATTAAAATCAAACTTATGATAAAAGACACTCAACAGTTTTCCGCAGAACTGATAGAAGCAGCCCTAAGATTACATCAATTTAAGCTGCGTCATAAATGGCGATTAGGTGATCAATTCTGTGTTACTGAAGATTGCGAACTATTTTGGCAAATGCTTTTTATGGATTGTGTTTATTTAGTTGATATAGAATTAGTAAATTTAATGGAAGAATTAAATAAAAAAAAGGTTTCCTTAAAAGAAGAAAATGAAAAGATGGTTTTTATTCCTCGTTTAGAGGATATTGTTTATTTTTGTGCTATTAGTGTTTTTACTTTAGAACTTAGTGTTGAACCGCACCAAGGCCAACCCACTTATAGGGCCCGTTTAAGCATTTCTTCAGAAGATAAAATAGTTTGTGAAGAAACAGCTTCTGGCTTGCGTGTTGCAGCACTTCGAGCGTTATCTACAGCACTGCAAAGCTATTTTCCAAATTTTATCCCTACTAATCCTACTTCTATTCCTATTTATATGTAGATAACCATAATTGAAAGTTTCAAATTAATTCTATTATTTGAAAGTTTTGTAAGCTATTGAGTTATATATAAGATGTTAATTTAATTTAATCAACGGCTTACAAAACTTTTAAGGATCTTTTATAAAACCCTAAAAATGTACTGTTGGTTTAGCAGTAAAAGTTGAAAAAGTACCATTTCTTCCTTCTAGTTTGTTAATTCTATAATCAAAGCCTAAAGAAAATCTTGGACTAATACGAAACTCTAAGCCTCCACCAGCATTTAGACCAAAACGGAAATCGCCTTGACCAGCAGAAAGACCACGAGATCTAAGTTCTGGAGCTATAGGAGCAAGTCCGCCAACTTGCGCACCATTAAGTAAAGCATTTAGTAAACTAGCTAAAGCAGGGTTATTAACAAATTTAGCAGCATCAAAATCTACTAACTTTTGGCTACTTAACCCTACATAAGTACCAAGCCCAACAACTACATAAGGTCGTATATTTTGTTTATCAAAGGATAACATTGTGTACTTAAAACTAGCTGGTACAACAGTTAAGACTGTTAGACGTTCTTTAACTCGGTTAGTTATTGGGAGTGGGGAAAGTAAATTATTTACACTTGGAGGGTTGCCTAAAGCAGTATTTAAAGCACTATTCACTAAAGCAATTACGCCTGAAGTGCTTTGTACTTGGGTAATAGTTCTTTGCGCTCCTATCATAATTTCATAAGAGATTTTGCCACCTTTAACCCTTTTTAATGGCAAATCAATAAAACCCCCTGCAAAAAACCCTTCATTAGATTGAAAAGGATTTTGGCTACCTCCAATCATTAACCCAACCTCAGCCCCAATATGTCCAAGATCTGGCAGCAATTCACTAGGCGCACGTTTAGCTATTGGTGATGGTTTAATACTTGGCAATGGAGGATTTATAGAAGGCTCAGGATTTAGCTTAGTATTATTAACTGACGTTGTTTCTATTACAGGTTTATTAATAGTTTTTTCTAGCAAGGCTTCTAACTTTTCTATTTGTTGGCGTAATGTGTTGATTTCTGCTTGTTGAGCTTGCAGTTGTATAGTTAGATTTTCTATCGAACTGTTATTTTTATCCGTTGATGTGGTAACATTTTTTGGATTATTAGTAGCTACAGCACTAACTAGGTTGTTTTCTGTAAATTGGCTTATCATATTAGTTTGAGCAAAAGTATATTTTTGGGTAAAGAAAAAAACTGCAAATAAAGTAGTTATAAAAAATAAATATCGAGATTTCAAAGACATAGATTTCCCTCCTCACAAATTTTTAGGTTGGTAGTTTACTTTTGGTTGTTGATTTGTGTTTTAGTAGTTCTTGGTTAAGAAATTCTAAGAAGTTAAATACTTTACTATTTATAAGTTATTTAACTTAAGACTATTCTATTATTAACTAAACCAAAAACTACTTCTAATGGGGGGTAAAAAAATTGTTCTACACCTAACTAGATATTCAAACAGTATTAAAGCTAAAATACCTGCTTATATTTACTTGTTTTGAGGAAATTTTCATTAATATCAATAATTCTGACTGGCAAAAGTCTTTTGCTGCAAATCGCATTCCATAAATCAATATTCATAATATTAAACTTTACTATTTATTTTCTAACTATTTATTAATGCTCAAGTTATAGATAGTTTAGATACACAAAATTTATCAAGCATCTTTAATATTATCTAAATAAAGTGCTAGGCTTATTTGGAAAAATGTTTTTATTTTAACAAGTAAAAATTCACATCTTAGAAAAGATAGAGAAATATTTCCCAACAAGATTTTTTTTTCTTCATGCTATATTTTGGGTTTGCTTTTATCAGGAGTTAAATCAATGCAAAAAATTAATGTTGGTATTATTGGCGGCGGACGTATTGCAGATTTACATTACCTTGGATATAAAAATAGTCCTGATGCAAGAGTTTATGCCGTTTGTGATATTGATAAAGTAGTTGCAGAAAACCGCAAAACAGAGTGGCAAGCCACAAAAGCCTATACTAACTATCAAGATTTACTAGCAGATAAAGAAATAGATGCAGTAGAAATCTTAGTCCCTCATAATGATAACTTACATGAAAAATTAGTTATTGATGCTGCAAATGCTAGAAAACATATTGCAGTACAAAAGCCTATGACAACTAGTTTAGCTAGTGCAACCCGTATGCTTGCAGCAGTAAAAGAAAAAGAACTCATCTATAAAGTAACAGAAAATTATGTTTTTTATCCTCCAATTGTAAAAGCTAAAGAATTAATCCTATCTGGCGCGATTGGAGAGCCAATAAGTCTAAGAATTAAGTTTATTAGCGGCTCATCCGGTGGTTGGACAGTACCAAGTAATTCTTGGGAATGGCGAATGTCAGAAATTTTAGCTGGACGAGGGACAGCAACCTTTGATCATGGACATCATCTTTGGTCTACTGCTTGGTTTTTAATGGGTGAAATAGAAAAGGTTATGGGCTGGATTGATTTTTCCCAAGACGTTTTAGACACCCCAGCAACTTTTATTTGGAAATATAAAAATTCTAATCGTTATGGAGCCTGTGATCTTACTCATTCGACTAACCTACATATTCCTTCTAAATATTATGCTAACGATGAATGGATTGAAATAAATGGCTCAGAAGGAATTATTTTTATCCGACGCTGCACAGGAAATATTCATACTGGCCCAGCACTTTCTATTTTTGATGGTAAATCAATGAAAGATATAGAAATAGAATCTGATTGGAGCATTGGATTTCAGCTTTCAACACAAAACTTTATTGATGCAATTAAGGGTAAGGCTAGTCCTATGCTTTCTGCTGAGCAGGGCCGCGAAATTCTACGCTTTGCATTAGCAGTCCAAAAAACAGCTAGAGTTAATCGAGAAGTCTATTTGGATGAATTAGATAGCCATTGGCCCTCATTTTATAGTTGGCGTAAACGTCAAAGCAGTAAACCAAAAAATAAAACTTCCTGGTCTATAGCTTCTTTATTTACCCCAAAAGATCTTTCCATCTATGCCCCACAAGCAAAAACACTTACAGAAAATTTAGTTAAAAGTTTTGATCCAAAAACGGCTACTGGTTGGGATATTACAATTGGGATTCATCTAACGGCTGATGGTGGAGTGTCAGAAGAGAAAATAAGTTTATCAATCAAAGATTCAAAAATTAATTTAGAGTATGGACAAATTCCAGAAAACGCCACATTTACCGTTACAATGTCATCAGGTGTCTGGGCGGCAATTTTGCTTAAGAAAAAGCGAGCAGAAGTAGCATTTCTTCAAGGAAAAATCAAAGTTGCTGGTCAGGCTGAAGAAGTCTTAAAATTACGTGCTATTTTTAAGCTTTAATAATTATTAAGTAGTATCCTCTGCCCAGCTTTTACGCTGCATTAATACTTGTAGAGTGATAGCTTCAAATTCTGCAATAGTTAAAGTAATTTTTTCCTCTTTAGCTAGTTTTCCTCCTGGAACTAACCGATTTATCTTAACTTCAATTGTTGGTAAGTGTTGCCAAAAGTCTAGCAAAACCGTAGTGCTACTTTCATTACCTGTAATTTTTATTTCTGAACTCGGGCCTCGATCAAACCAGTAATGACCTGTTTTTACATCTAAATTTGCTTCAAATACCAAACCACAATGCTTACAACAACCATCCCAATCACTATTCCAAACATAAACATTTAGATCCCCAAAAAACCGTCTATTTTGCCAATCTGCTACAGGTTTGTTACATTGTGGACAATTAGGAGCAAGTCTTTCAACTCCACAATGTGAACAAGTGCTTTCTGTATGTCCTACTTTTTCATTACAAGCAAAACAATTAATTAATATCGGCTCAATATATGTTGTTTCTAGTTCATTTTCTGAGTCAACTACGGGTAAATCTCCAAGCATTGAGCGTACCATTGTTTTACTTATGCCTGAAGTTTGTTCTAATACTTCTTCTTGTATACGGCCTAAATATTTTATTACTACTTCTGCTGTTACAGTTTCTACAGTATGCTTATCTATTACTTTTATAAGTATTAAATGTTGATTTTTTTCTACTATTAACCTTTCTGCTAACATTAAGTAATCGCCGTCATCTAATTTCATAGCACCAATAATTACAAAATCATCAAATGTCCCATCTTTAGGATGTAGTAGTCTTAGCTTAGGTATACCAACATAGGCCCAACGATTTTTAATTTTAACTTTTTGCTCAGGCGCAACATTCTTTGTTGGTCTTTGCTCACAAGGAATTGCTATTGTATGTGTGACTACTTTATCTAGTAAAACAGGTTCAGTAATTTCTTTTATAGGTGAAATAATTTGTGTTATTGATAATTCTTCTTTAACCGTAGGTTCACTATTTAGTTGTTTTAAGTCATATAAAAAATCTTTTGCGCTGTAATACCTTTCAGTAGGATTTTTTGCTAATGCTTTTTTTATTACTTCGTCAATACTTTTTGGCAGCTTTGGATTAGTTAAATAAAGGCTAGGTATTGGTGAATTTACTTGCTGATGAAACATCTCTGTCAAACTACCTTCTTGAAAAGGAATAGAGCCTGCAAGTAGTTCAAAAGCTAAAACCCCTAGCGAGTAAATATCTGTCCTAGCAGAAATAGCTTCATTCATTATTTGTTCTGGTGACATATAGCCAGGTGTCCCAACTACAACACCTTCAGGTACTTTCATCTTAAAACCTATTAAACTAAGCTTTTGCTCTTCATCAACAATAATATTTGTAGGGTTAATATCCCTATGAAAAACATTAGCACGATGAGCAAAATCTATTGCTTCTGCTAAAGGTTCTAATATTTTTAGTGCTTGGTCAAAACTTAAACTTCCTTGCTCATCCAACAAATTAGCCAAAGTTTTACCAGTAATATACTGCATTATTACTAAATATTTTTTATCAACCCAAATAGCATCATATATTGGAACAATGTTTGGATGTTGGAGTAATGCTATTGTTTCTGTTTGACTAACTAAGTAAGTAGTCATATCTAAATCATCATAATAATCATTAAGTAAAGTTTTTATTGCTACAAAACGATCTAAGCTAGTTTGTTCTGCTTTATAAACAGCACAAAAACCCCCTTGACCAATCTTTTTGATAACTTTATAACCATCAAGATTATCTATTGAACTACTTATTGAAATTTCATGCATAAAGTTGGGGTTTAAGTAAAGGGTTAGGATCTATTGCTTTGACAAAGTATAATCCATTTATATTTTTTGTCAGGAAAAATTTTAGGAAGTTATCATGTTTATTAACTCAAAACTTGTTTTTATTTTTTTAGCTATTACTTTGCTTTGCCAAGTTGTCTTTTGTCAAAACCCTTCTAGGGCTAAAACTCCGCTTAGACTTGTAGACCAAGCCTTATTTGATGCGGCTTATTTAGGCGATGATAAATTGGCTAAAGAAGCTTTGGCAGCAGGAGCAGACCCTAATGCTAAAAATGATACTGGCTATACACCTTTAATTTTTGCTGCTGATGCCAATCAAGAAGAAATTATTAAATTACTAATTAAAGCCAATGCCAATGTTAACGCTCAAGATGATAGCGGTAGGACATCCCTAATGGTTGCAGCAATTAACGAAAGTAATAAAGCAATAAAGCTACTATTAAACGCTCAAGCTAATGTTAATTTAGCTGATCGTAGCGGTAAAACAGCCCTAATGTATGCAATAAGCACTGGTAATGCTTCTGGAGTAAAATGCTTTTAGCTGCAAAAGCTGACGTTAATGCTAAAGATAATTTTAATAGCACTCTTAATGTATTCTGTTGATTATGGTGAAAGTAAAATTCTAAAAATAATTTTAAGTGCTAAACCAGACATTAATAGCAGAGATAGAAACGGACGTACCGCGCTACTTCGTGCTAAAGAAAGCACTAGCCCAGATTTAGCTAAAATCCTTGTAGAAGCCGGCGCGACTCCATAACTTCAAATAAAAAAGCACAAAGGCTAAAAACCCTTGTGCTTTTTCTTAGAAAAGCTCTGTAGGACAAATAAAAATTTAACGCCATAACCATTAAGATTGTCACCTATTTATTTGTCCAATACAGAAAACCAAATAACTTTAATTATGTCCAAAGTACATCAATTGGCGCATAAACGCCTTGATTTGCATATGGAACATATTCAAAACCCCGCTTAAATGGGTCATCTTGTCTTACAAGGGTGTAATCAATACCTAAAGCAGAATAGATAGTACAAAATACATCTTCAGGTCTAATGGTAACACCTCGCGCCCAACCTGGATCAACGTAGCAGCACCCATAGCATCGGTTGAACCTATTGGACGACCACCACGAACACCAGCACCAGCAAATAAACAAGACATTTGTAAGTAATGATCTCTACCTTGTTGGTTATTAAGCCTTCCTACAGTTCGGCCAAATTCACCCATTGCCACGATTAGAGTTTCATCTAACAAGCTCTTACCAGCAGTTTGTGAAGGTGTTTTAGCTAAATCAGCAATTAGCTGTCCTAAACCTGAATCTAAAGCCCTAGCTGGATTAAACAAGCCTTGTGGAGTGTAAATATTATTGTGATTATCCCAACCACCTAAGTTAATTTGTATAAAACGTGTTCCTAGGTCAGATTTCACAATATTTCTAGCCACTAAACAAGCATTGCCAAAAGCATTATTTCCATAGCTCATTGAGTCGCTTTCAGAGTATTGAAAAACAGATTGTATTGCTGGGTTATACATTAAATCGCGTGCTTGTGTATAAGCTGCTGCCATATCATCCGAACCAGCACCAATTACATTATCCTTGCGGTTTTCTTCATCCAAGCTTTGAAGCATGTTATAGCGATTAGTAAACCTTGCTTCTCCTACTGGATTAGTAGAGTTAGCTAGTCCGGTTGGGTTTGGAGTTACGCCAAATGGAGCAACTTGAGGAGGAAAATAGCCCCGACCAACAATATTACCTGCATTAAGAGCTATAAAGCCTGGCAATTTTTGATTAGCAGTCCGACGATTTTCATATTCAAGTGCTACAACAGCACCAATATTTGGAGCAATTTTAGAAAGACCACTTGCAGGATTACGCCCTATTTGCGTCCAAATTTGCGCTAGTGGATGCACTAGAGCATAAGCACTCATTGAACGAACTATTGAAACTTTATCTAGTTGTTCGGCCAGTTTTGGAAGTAAGCCTTTAGGCCAACGAAATTGACCAATTGTAGTTGGTTCAAACTCCTTTGGTGTCCAATCGCCTTCTTTTAAGTCAAAAGTATCAACATGGCTTGGTGCGCCGTCTAAATGAACAAAAATACAGTAACGCGCAGTATTTTCTAGTTGTGGGCCGGTTTGGGCTAAAACTTCCATTGGTTTAGCTACTTGGCTAAAGAAAAAGCCTGTTAAGCCAAGGGCTGACAACTTAAAGAACTCTCGACGGCTAAAACCTTGTCCTCCAATTAAACTTTGGCGGGATGTTGGTAATTTTTCTTGTGCATAAATTAATTCTTTTGATTCTTTATTCATTGTCCTATCTCCTTGCTGCCATTAGTAGTTATAGATAAAGTCAATCTTATTCATTAAAACCCACATTAAATCTTCCGCGCCTTGGCTACGGTTGGGCTTTAACATACTAAGTGCTTGATTCATTTCTGTTTTGTTTGGAAAACGAGAAAGCACAGTTAAAAACATATCTTCAACTAGCTTTTCATCTTGGCTACTATTAGCAAGTAGACGGTTAAGCGTACTATTAGCAATATTTGCACTAATACGAGTATTAACAAATGGGCTGTTCATCAAAGCTAGACCTTGGGAAATTGTTGGGCTATTACTACGTGGTAAATCATCTCTATCACCACGTTCAAAAGTATTTAGAAATACTAGTCCAACGAGTGTTGCAGGAGTGTTAGCGCGTCTATCTCTACGGTTAAAAGGCTCGTTTGTGTCAGGCAGTTGCATTGCAAAGGAAATAGGGCTATTAAATCCAAATATTTGGTAGCTTGGGAAAATATTGGTTGCTATGCTGATAGCGTCGTGTAATTCTTCTGCATCTAGGCGACGGACAAATTTTCTAGCAAATAGCGGTACATATTCAGCTTTCCAAACACCGTTATATCTTGAAGAAAGTTGATAGCTGCTAGATTGAGTAATTAACCTCATTATATGTTGTAGGTTATAGTTACTACCGATAAATTCATCAGTTAGTTTTTCTAGCAATTCTGGGTGTGTAGGTTGAATGGTAAAAGGGTCTTCAACTGGGCTATTTGGGTCAAGGCGTGCTAAATCAAAATTATCAACAGGTTCAACTATTCCCATTCCATAAAATTGCTTCCAAAGATAATTAACTGTAGCACGTGCAAATTGACGGTCAGCCGTTAAAAATCTAGCAAATGCGGCTCGATAACTTTCACCTGTTGAAGGTCTTTCACCTGTAAAAATATATCTAGGTGTTACTACATTTGAGCTACCTGCTTCAGGTTGGCGAGCAGGTCGGTTGCCATCATCAGTGTTAAGTGTGTAATTACCATTTTGCAAATCAATAACATCAAAGTTAAAAATATTTGGCTGCCGGCTAACTATATTTCTTCTAATACCTACACGAGAGAAAAACGCAGCCATTTCCCAAGCTTCAGTGCGTTTTACTTGTGTTGCCCAAACATTTAAGGCGTTAGTATGGCCTTGACCATTATGACAAAGCAGACAATCAAAAGTGTTGATTCCTAAAAATCTAGTGGTAGCTTGTACTAAGGTAGTGTCATAGGTATCTTGAGGTGGCCCCATTTGAGTAATACCCCCGATTAAGTAACTAGCGTTACCACTTTGGAAGGTGTTACCTGTTCCAGTAATCAGACCTCTAACAAATTGATTATAAGGAGTATTACTAGCAATAGATGTTTTGATTGTGTTATAGAGAGCGTTACGGCCTTCTTCAAATCGATCAATATTTTGTGAAAAAGCAGTATTTTTTACTAAATCCCCTACAAACAATGTCCAACGATCAACAAATTGAGGAGAACCTATTAAGGAATTTATTACTTTATCTCTTTTATCTGCTGAGGTATCAGCTACAAATTGACGTACTTGCTCTGGTGTAGGAATACGTCCAGTTAGATCTAGTGTAACTCGGCGTAAAAATTCTTCATCGCTTGCAAGTGGTGATGAGGAAATGCCGTTTTGTTCAATTTTGTCAAATATCTGATCATCAATAAAATTACGTCGGGGAACTTTTGCTGTTGCGTTATATTCTTGTGGAGAAAGCTTAGCGGCTGCTATCTCAGTATTTCTTGATAATTCTTGAGCATATTCTTTTGGATCTATAAATCTCTTCTTCTTATTTAATACAGTACAATCATCTTTGCTTACACCTGCCCTTGGGGTATTTCTAACAATACCTTCTAAATCATTCCTAGAGGCTTTAGCGGATGAATTAAATTGAGTGTTTGCTAATACTAACGTAGCAATAAAACCTAATATTACTAACCGTTTCATTAGGGTTTTACTCATGTAGTCCTCCCTACTGTCCATTATATCCTTAAATCTATACTATTGTTTATTTTGTGTCTGAAAATTTTGTCATCTGGTTGACGTTAACTTAGAGATTAGCCATTATAAGAAAGTCTGAAAAATATTAAAACTTTTTGGAACTTTTTTCTTAGTTTTTTTCCTTTCAATAAAGGAAAATTTTATTGTTGGCTATGTGGTGATAACTTAAAATTATCCATCAAAATTTCGAGGTGTTATTATGGCTAAACTTAATCAAATTATTGCAGTAGAAAAAGGCATTAAAGCCGTTCTTTTCAAGAACTTACAGAAGCTCACCATTTTTACAAAAACCACACTTTTAGCAGGAATTTCAAGGACCTATCGCCCAAAAGATGAAGAAGGCGAGCAACTCCCATCTGAATCTAACCGCGTACAAGTAGGGCAGAAGAAATAATTCGTAAAACAACAGAAATTCTCTCTAAATTATTTGATGTAACTGCAACCAAAGATTGGGCAAATTGCAGAGCTTCAGCTGATGTTGTAGTAGATGGTAAAGTGCTATTAAGCAAAGTACCTGCTAGTTATCTATTATTTTTAGAAAAACAATTAGTTGATATCCACACATTTGTAAGGAAACTCCCTACCTTAGATCCTTCAGAGGAATGGAAGTTTGACCCTTCTGCCGATTGTTGGGCAAGTGAGCCAAATCAAACGGTAAAAACCAAAAAAGTCCCACGTAACCACGTAAAAGCCGCCGCTACAGATAAACACCCTGCTCAAGTAGAAGTTTATTATGAAGATGTAATTGTTGGTTATTGGCGGACGGTAAAATTTTCTGGCTCTTTACCAGCACAAAAAGTTAATGAACTGCTTGCTAAAGTAGAAAAACTTCAACAAGCTGTTAAATTTGCTCGTGAAGAAGCAAATAATCTTGAAGTAGAAGATCAAAAAGTGGGAGAAAAAGTTTTTAACTATATTTTTGGCTAACTAGGTTGCACCTACCCTTGTCTGTTGATTATTATTGGTGGTGGAGTACAAGCTTAAACTTAAATTTAATTTGAAGACTAAGCGTAAAAGCGTAGGTTCAAACCCTACCCCTGCCACCTAAATAATTATACTTATGGCAGGGTAGCCCAATTGGAAGAGGCAGCGACTTATGTCACCCAAGGCTGAGATTATCACTCCTAAGCTCAGTATTTTCGCCGAACGTCAAATCGACCGTTAAAGGTCTTACAAATCGAGATGCTGATTCATAATCGGCCCGGCTCATCAATAATAAAAATAAATCCTTATGGGCTGGTAGTTTAAGTGTAAAACACGATTATTTAGACTGAACCTTTAACTTAAATGTGTTGGCGTGTGCAAATGGGCGAAATCCACCTAACTTTTAATTAGGAACGGAAACTCGGGCCTGGAGGTGGGTCATACCTCTAGGCCCATTAACCAATGAAAATAACCAAAAAAATAGCCTGGTGAGCAATCACTAGGCTATTTTTTTAAGATAAATTGTTAGTAAGTTTTAGAAATTAAAGCTACCCATATTAGAGCTAAGGCCATCAACAACAAGTCTGACACTATTGCTAGAGCCTTTAATCAAATTAAGCTTTTTCTTATTGCCTTTGATAGTAAATGTTGTATTGGTGACACTACGAGGTGCAATTGTAATTAACTTGTCATTAACAAATAGCTGTAAGGTGTTAGCACCGTTGGACATAAAGCCTATGCCATTGATTGTCAGTATTTTAGCTTGAAATGAAGTTTGGGTAATGGTTGGGTTGATTGTAAATTGAGCCGTTGCTTGACCTGTGTTACCTGCTGCGTCTGTTGCTGTTATTCGTACTATTGCTTGTGGTGTTGTTAAGCTTAACCCAGCAATATTATTGAGTGTAAAAGCTACTATCAGTTGCTCCAAAGCTTGCTACTTGAGTAAGTTTTGCCCACCATCTAACGATAACAACAAGGCTTGAGACATAACAGCCCTATTATCAGTGCTTTGCCAGTTGACTTGGATAGGTTGACCTGCCATAACTTGTTGATTTGATGTTGGTTGGCTAATGGTTACTGTTGGTGCAAGGTTGTCAACTGCTGATTGGATGCGAAAGTTGTTAGCTGTAATTGCTTGAGATGAATTACCAGCAGCATCCCTAACAATTAAGCGCAGGCGAGCTTGATTTGTTTCAAGTGTTTGAGGAATTGCAAAATTAAAGCTTTGAGTTGAACCGGACAAGCCTGTTGCTAGTGTAGTTGTAAAAGTCTGCCCTCCATCGGTTGAAAGAGACAAGTCTTGAGCAACCACCCCTACATTATCGTTTGACATCCAGCTTATTGCTAAATTGCTGCCACTTTTGAAGTTTTCGCCGCCCATTGGAGCAATAAAATTAACCGTAGGGGCTTGAGTGTCGTTATTGCCACCTCCACCCATTCCAATAGTAAAATTACCAGTAATTGAGTTAGCCCTTTTAGCCCCAAGGTCAACGGTTGAGACTCTAATTTGAGCTTTGTTAGCAACTTGGATATTTGGCACTGTCCAGTTAAAGTCTCTAGCGTCTGCTCTAAGTTGTTCTGCTCCAGGAATAACCGTAAAAGTCTGGCCGCCGTCGGTTGATAGTTCTACCCTGTGACTAGCAATTGAAAAGCTTTGAGGTGCAACCGTTGTTTGCCATTCTATTCTAAAGCTTTGTCCCGGCATTAGCTGTTGATTGGCTGTAGGGCTTGTTACTTGAATGCTTGGCGGTTGCCCTATTGTAAAATCCCCTGCTAGCTCTAGCCCAGAACAGTTTTGTGAAAAGGTGTTAAACTCTTCCTTTGCGAAAATAGATACATCTGTCCTAAGATCAAAGATAGATCTGCCTGCAAAATCAGTAATATAAATTAAACCTCCGTCAGGAGATATAGTAAATGCTTGTATAGTAAAAACATTAGCAGTAAATATTTTAGTTAATGTCTTAGAAGATGGTAAATATCTATATAAATCTACTCCATTAAACTCAGCAAAATAAAGTGTACCATCAAAATTGAACTTAACGGCTGTTGTAGTAACAGTTCTTGTACTTGTAAAACTAACAGTATCAATTACTTGTAAAGAAGAAGTATCAATAATAACAACACTTTTATTAGTATCATTATTGACACCAAAAGCCAATAATTTACCATCTGGAGAAATATCTATTGATATAGATGGAAGAAATTTATTAATAGGAAGGTTATTAACTGTGGCTATAACTCTTCTAGTTTGAATATCATAAACACTAATTAAACCACCTGAAGAAATATAAGCAAGTCTTCCATCAGGGCTAAACGCTACATCTCTAGGATTAGCAATATTTATTGTATTAATGGTTCTAAAAGTTTGAGGATCTATGATAGCAACCATGTTATTGTCCCCAAGTATTGTCCATACCAACCCATCTGGTGCTAGTTTTACATTAATAACTGCAAATGTACTAAGTATTGTTCTAGCAATACCTTGTTGTAAATCTACAACAAGTAACCCTAGATTCCCTCCATTAAAACCAGGTAAAGGTCTAGTAATAAAGGCCATTTTTTTATCTTTTGATAGTTGTATGTCATCCCCAGCTTTACCATCTAAACTAATTTGTTGTATTTCTACACCTGTTAAACCATTTATTACTGATAAGTTACCATCAAACATCGGCCAAACATCACGATTAACTATTCTATATACAATAGGAGGGGTATTTTGTTGAGCAAAGATACTAAGGTTAAAGACAAAAAGAGTACAAACTAAGCCAATAAGCCACTTTAGCATAAGAATTTCTCCTAAATTTATTGTTATTAGTTATAAGTTGAACCAATGTGGGTAATTCTAGCCGTTAGGAAAAATACATAACCTGATGGATCAAGTCCTGATATTCCACCTTTTCCAGTGTTAGCAGAAGCACACCCTATTTGTGGACGGGTTGAGTTTAATCTTACCAATCTAAGGGTTTGATCATTTTCTGCTGGACATTCTAATGTAGTAGGCAAACCACCTGAACGTACATTCATTTATAATTCTAAGTCCGGGAGGTAAATTATTAGGAAAACCATTGCTAGCAGCACTTCCAGGAAGACCAACAGCACCAGTAGCATTATCTTGCGCAACAAGAAGTACACATTCAGAGCCAAATCTTTGTATAAATGGATTGGTTAGATCATCAGGACAAGGAACAATGTTAGTTTCGTCGAAATCGCAAGCATTCCCAGAACCATTAATGCCATTTGCATAGAAATTATTAGTTAAGGTAACGTCATAGTAAATAACTAAACCTCTTGTGATTTCGCCTTTGTTGGTTTGCATTGCTACATCAGCGCGGACTGACCATTGATATTTCTCTTCTCTTTGGTTTCCAAGTCTTCCTCGTGGCATTATTTCTTGACCTATGTAAGTTGTTCTTAGTGTATATTCATAAGAATTTTCTGTTTGATAAATAATTGATTTTCTTGCTTCCTCTAATGATGGATCGCTAAGAGGTGTATTATGTTCAGGATATGCTTCTGATAGATAATCAATTGTTTTGTTAGTCGCTCCATTTAAACCATCAAAAAGATTTTCTGGTTCACATAAACCAAACTGATTTTCAAGATTGCCTGATGAGCCTATGGAAGAAGGAGGAGTAAGAACACCTTGGCAAACATAAGGCTGTCCGCTTTGCGCTTTTCTTAAATGATCAATTAATTGTTGCTGGATTTTAGGGTAGATTGCTTTTACTATTTTATGGCGTATTGGGCTGGATGTTGCCATTATCATATTTTCTGAACGTGTTATAGCTATGTCTAAAGCGACATTTTGTAAATGTGCAGTAGTTCTAAGTGCTGGTGCTATGCTTGCTGATGTTGCTATTATCATTATAAATACTGTAGTAACAAGTATTGCCCAACCTTGACGGCTATTAAGCTTTCTTAATACTCTTTTAGATTTTTCTCTTAATAAATTGTTGTTCATAATATCCCCTTATTCCAAGTTACGTACAGCAATTGGAAAGTTAATCGTGGCCTTACGATTAATTACTTCTGAAGTAATTCCAGCAGGCAAAGAACGTATTAGTGTAACATTAATTGAGCTAACATCATTAAGCCAACTAACTAGTGGTGTGTTTGGTGTTGGAACTACAGTTCCATCTTTTAATTGGTAGGTTACGCTAATAGAATCAATTTCACCTAATCTGCCTTCTGAACCACCTTGGACAACAAAATTGCCATTTCCATCAGGTAAAATTACCCCGCCATCATTTCTTACAACTCTGCTACTCATTTGGTCTTGCTTTAAGTAAAAACTCGCTATTTTAACAGGTATAAGAATTGTTCCAAGACCAAATAATGTACGAGGTGAAAGGGTTGGATTTATCGCACCTGGAATAACATCAACACATTCTCCATTTAGGCATAAATCATAAGTAACATTAATAAATTTACGTGCTGTTGTCCCTGTGCCTTGTGAACTTTGAGTTGCGCTTACTATTTTAACAAAGCGGGAAATTGATTTAGCTGGTTCTACTGCATTGTCTGGCTGATAGGGTGGTGTACTAACTAACAACATCACTTCGCCAGGTTGAAACATATCTACGCTAGGAATCCAAGATAAACCATTTAAGGTCTGCTCTTGAGGGACATTTGGAGCAATATCATTTTCATCTCCGCTTGTTGGATCAGGTGTTGAAGTTCCTCTAGGAGTTGGGCTAGAAGATGGTAATGGAGTTGGAGTTGGAAGATCTTTAACTGGTGGACGTTGATTTTGCTCTGTTGTTGTTAAATTATCTTCTTTATCAGATCCAGCACCAGGTAAAAGAGTAGTTGAAACATTGGTAGGAAGCGCAATTTTAGCAATTCTTAAGCTACCTATTTGATTAGACATTTCAGCAACAGAAAACCGAGGACGTTTAGCATCTCCATAAATAACGGTAAAAGCGTCAAAACCATTGACTTTATAAGGTGTTACAACGCCTAAAGTAATTGGTGTTAGTTGCCCTTTATCATTAGGCATTGAACCAATTGCTGGCAATATTGGAGTATTAAAAGATTGTCCGTTAGAAGTGGCTAGACCTCGTGCTGGTAAAGTTGTCAAAGCTTTTTCTAGGGAAGCTTGGGTATTAGTTATTGATTTTTCAAGAGTAACTACTCTTTCTTGTCGAAGATCTAATTTAAGCCATTTAATGTAAAGACTTACTAAAGTGGTTAGTAAAAGTGTACCTATAACAAAAACTACAATTGCTTCTACTAAGCTAAATCCCTTATGGTGGGAGGAATATCTTAATGTTTTGTTTTTCATATCATTATTCCTTTACTTTCTAGTAGTTCCATCGGATTTAGTGATGATTTGTGTACGAGCAATGGTCTTAGTGTCTTGGTAAACTACTATGACATAAGCAGTTACATCTTTAGGATTTGGGAAATCTTTTTTGACTAACCATTGACGGCGGAATTTAGGAATAAGGGAATTGCTTGGATTAAGCACATTTGAAGTGGAACAATCTAACGTAGTCTCCCCCCCCGTAATTTTGCTTATTATTTTGATTAAGATTATTTATAGGATCGGTTTTGGCTGTTTTACCTTTGGGATTATCATCTTTGCCACCTTTACCATCATCATTAGGATTTTGAGCAAAGGAACTTAGAAGACAGCCAGACTCATTAAGTAAGTCAAAATAACCATTTATTGGGTTGTTAGGATTGATTGATCCAATTTGAGTTTGATTTTTAGGGATAAGGTTAACTTGATTAATGCTATCGTTATAAAGCTCACTAGCTTTTTTTAATGATAGAACGTTGACATCTACAAATTTTTGTACAAACCGACCATTGTTTATTGTGGTTAGCATAATTTTTCCAAGGCCACCAAACATAATGCCAATGAGAATTGCAGCTATCATATATTCAACTAAAGAAAAGCCACGTATGTTTGACCTAGTTAAAAATTTTAGTCTATGAAACATAAATGTTGTCTCCTAAACACTTTTATTAAACTTAATATATTTATATTAAACTGAATTTATTAGCCAAACGGCGTGTGCATTTTTTATCAAGTATTATTATTATAAGCATGCTATTTAGCTATTGAAAACTATTTTTTCCTGATTTTTGAAAAATTTTTTGGAGTTTGATTTTGGACAACAGCAATTGCTATGCCTCATATTGGTTAGTTAAATAAATAAAGCACTTAGAGCAAATTTAATTTTATAAAAGCTAAAAATTAAAAATGTCTGCCATTTTTGGCAGACTAAATTATTGGCAAACTTGGCAATGCTGCCAAAAATGGCAGTATCCTTACAAACTACTTACGCATAATTTCTGCTATGGGTGTGTCTCTACCTTCACTAGTAGTTAATATGGATTTTCCATCTAAGTTATAACAAATTGCTTCACCTTGAAATCTAAGGTTAATTTCTACTAAAGAAAGAGGTTGTTTCCAAATATTATCAAAATTACTTTCTCCGTTTGGCAAGCACAATTCATAAGCTCGTTGATAATCGCAAAGTATTATTCTTTGCCCATCAGGTGAAATGTCTCCTCCTGTAAGGCGATTAAAAAAAGTAACTGGTGTAGGTAAAGGAAGTTCTGTAATAAAAGTAAGTGTAGTAGTACTATTTAAAGAAAGCGGAAAACTAGCCTTATAAACTCTTGCTGTTTCTGTTTTATCGCTAGTAGGAGCAGCTATTTTAGTAACAATATAAAGATCCCCTGTTTTAGGATGTACTAGTAAAACCTCTGCATCATATTTGCCGTCTGGGTATTTTAATTTAATAGCATTAGATTTTTTGGTCATTCGAGCAGAAGTTTTTGGAGTGTTTGCATCACTAGCAGAAATTTTTGGTTCTAAAAATTGATAAATTATAATTTCTTCTCTTGCCCTAAAATTATCTCCAATATCTGCTAAATAAAGGTAAGATTTATTTTTCTTTGGCCCTGGCCCAATTGCCATATCTTCCCAATCAAAAGCTTTAGCCTTATTTACCCGCCAGACACCTTGTTTTTTACCTTTTCTATCAAAAGCATAAATAAATGGGCCATCTCCAGAATCATTATGCGTCCAATACTGTTTTGGATTAAGACGAGATGCTATAACACCGCTACTTTCATTTACATCTGAATCTGCTAAGTTAGCTATTATTTGTGGTGGTTGAAATTCAGTTAAACATTCTTGGTAAGCAGTTTTAACAGCAATATTTGCTCTTATCAGCAAACTATTAACATTAGATATAAAGAAAAATACTAATATTATTAGTAAAAAATGTACTGTTTTCATACATAATCCTCCGCTAGCTTGCTAAAGCTAAGATAATTGCACTAGTCATACTTCTTAAAATTATATTCGATACGCTCATAAAATATAGTAAGAAAAAATATTAATCGATACAAATGCAGCAATATGTTAGAATGACCTGAAATTTTTCGAGTGATTATCAAATGTTTTGGGGCTAATTATCCCATCTTTAGTCAAAAATAAAATCAAAGCTAGCAAAACTTTGTCAGTAGTAGCCCCTATTAGCTTATTTTCGGAGATTAATAAATGTCACTGCTTCGCTCTGTTTTGGATTCTATTGAGCCTTTAACTAAAACCTTCGCTAAAACCCACTTGGTTAGTCTTATCATTTATGATGTTAAGAAAACCAAATTGATCCAAGCAGGCCCTGAATCAGTGCTTCAAACTGAGGCTTGTGCCACTGTGCTTTGGGAACAGGCCCAACATAGCAAACCTGTTAGTTTTGATCGTATGATTGATGGTTTTTATATTTCAGCTTATAAAATTTACGATAATGCTAATAATATAAGCATGTTAGTTACTATGGCTCGCTTGCCTGAATCTGCACTTTCTGATCAACTGCAAAATGAGCTTTTAGATTCATTAGCAAAAACAGTTCAAAGTTGTTTACAATGGGCAGGGGCCCAGCGTTCTGCTGTTTTAGAGTTAATGGAAAAGTACGAAGAACTAACCTTGCTTTATGACATTAGCGAAAGACTAGAAGGACTACCAAGTTTTGATGAAGTAGCTAATGAAATGCTTAAACAAGCTACCTCGCGTGTTAAATGTAAAGCTGGACGTTTAGTTTTAGTTGAAGAAAGTGGAAATTACCAACAACGTCTATTTGCTCAAAAAGATAGCGTTATCCCTCAATCAGCTATTAGTTATTTAGGTCAAGAAGATACAGCTACACTTTGTCTAACAAAACCCGTCACCCAAATAGTAAATGACCCTTTTAATATTGGTGAATCAACTGCATTAACACAATTACATGTTCCTGTTTGCTTAAAAGAAACTCCTATAGGGGTTTTAAGTCTATTTCGTCTTTTAAGCTCTCCTTTTAAGGCTTCTGACAAAAAAATTGCAGAAATGCTTGCCCGTCAAACTGCTGGAAAATTAGAAAGCTCTCGCCTTTATGCAAAACTAGAATCGCTCTTTATGGATTCTATTAAAATGTTAGTTGAATGTATTGATGCTCGTGATACTTATACATCAGGACATTCTTCTCGTGTCTCTATTTATTCGGTTTTCCTGGCTCGCGAAATTGGATTAGCTGAAGATCAAATTAAAACTATTGAAGTTGGAGCATTGCTTCATGATGTAGGTAAAATCCGTATTCGTGACCATATCTTAAATAAACCTGGTCGGCTAACTGACGAAGAACGCCAAATAATACAACAACATCCAGAATTTGGAATGCGTATTGTTGACCATATCAAACAATTACATAATACCGTCCCCTGCATTTATTGCCATCATGAATATTACGATGGTAAAGGTTATCCACGTGGTTTAGGTGGTGAAGATATTCCGTTAATGGGACGAATTGTAACTATTGCAGATACTTTTGATGCTATGACATCTACACGCCCTTATAGAAAAGCTTTGAGCCAAAAACAAGCTTATGATGAAATAATGCGTTTTCGAGGTATACAATTTGATCCACATTTAGCAGAAGCTTTTGGCGAAGCAATTTTACGAGGAGAATTTGATAAGTATATAGAAAATACTGATCCAATTAATACCCAACAAGCTCAAGCCTAACTATAAAGGAACTAGCTTTATGAACTCTAAAGAAAATAATCTATCTATTTTTTGGATAGTTCTTAGCATGGCAATATTTATTGTTACAGAGCTAGCTATTGGTGGAGTAGTTGGAAAAATTTTACCTAATTTTATGTCTATCCCTTTAGGATTTATGCTAATGGGATTACTACATTTAATGGGTTATTTTGTTGGTGGTTTTTTTATTGGGGCAACATTTCCTAAAAAGCGGCTTTTAGAACCTCCTTTAGGTGCTATTGGATGTGTCTTATTACTTTATATTACTACCTTTTTTGTCCCAATGAGCTTTTATCAGTATAGTTTATGGAAAGTTTTAGGTGCTAGTGTAATATCTTTTATAGTTACTTTTATTGGTACATCTTTAGGAGAAAAATTAACTAGTAATTTAAGCTTTAATAAAAACACTAGTTACGGTAAAAACAGCGAGTTTGAAAGAATGAAAGCCCAATATGAGTTAGGGGAAGGCAAAAAACAAAGTGATGGTTGGTCATATGAAAAAGAGAAAAAGAAAGATTTTACCTTTTAAGATTTATTAAATATCCATCACTCCTTCAACATTCCAAAGCTTTATAATTTGGTCATATCCGGCTGTTGCTATTTGTTTTTCATCAGGTGAAAAATCTACTGTTAACACAGCACTTTCATGACCTTCTATGCTAAATACTGAAACTCCTGTAGCAGTATCCCAAAGTTTTATAAATCCATCCCAATCAGCAGAAACTAAATAATCTCCACGTGAGGAAAAAGCTATTGCCCGGATTGAAGCCTCATGACCTTCTAAAATAGCTAACTCTGATTGACTAGTAACATCCCATAAACGGATTGTATAGTCTTTACCACCTGTTGCAAGTATTCCATCTACAGAACTTGATAAGGTGTTGATACAATGGCTATGTGCTGAGATTTTACCAGCTAAGCCTTTTTTATTTATATACTAAAATCTTATGGTTTCATCTACTCCACCAGAAATTAGCAAATTACCATCGGGGGAAAACTCTACGGACTCAACTAGCCTAATATGCCCAGAAAAAGTAGTTAATTTTTGTCTAGCAATAATATCCCAAAGTTCAATATTTGCATCATTTGCAACAGCTAGTAATCGACTATTAGGAGCAAAAGCCAGTGAACGAAGTGAGCCTTGATATTTATCAAATCTAGTTATTTCTTTTTCTGTATTTAGATCCCAAATTCTAACACTTCCATCAGAACTAGCTGAAGCCACTAAGGTTCCATTAGGAGCAATAGCTAAAGCATTAACCGCTAGTTCATGTCCATGTAAAGCACCTCTAACACGTTTTTTCTTTAAGTCCCAAATTTTTATTGCTCCATCAGAGCTTGCAGAAACTAAATATTTTCCATCAGGTGTGTAGTTAATAGCTTTGATTACGTGTTCATGCCCTTGTAAAACAGCTATTTCTTGTAAGAAAATTTCTTCATTAGAAATATTAGTATGTGCTAATAGTTCGCTAGCCTCCAGGTCTAAATCACTCATTTTACTAGCCTGTTTTGCCAATGCTTCAGCAAAACCTTCTGGAGAAAGCGATAAATCCCCTGTTTCAATATCTTGTTCCATAGTTAAAGAAAGAGGATTTTCTTCAGAAATAAAGTTATTTTCTTCCTTTTCATCTTTTTTAGTTTTTTCTTCTTTATTTACTTTTGGAATATCAGAAACCTTAATATCTACAATGGTTTCAGCTTTACGTGATAACTTTAGTATTTCTTCTTCTTCTAAAGCACCTGTTTGACGAGGAGTTGCTAAAATCGAGCGGGGCAAGGGTGGGGGCGGTGGAATAGGTGTAGCAGATTTAGAATTTGGAAAAACATTTACCGATTGTTTATCTAAAAGTATGCTTTTTTCTAACTCCTCATATAGCTGCATCACTGTTTGTTGCCGGGTTTGACGGCTTTTTGTTAGAGCTTTCATTACCACTTCTTCTAGTTCAGGTTTAATATCTCGTCTAACAGTACTTAACTTGCGTGGAGGGTCAATGGCATGTTGAATAATAACGGCTGAAGGTGTAGGAGCATCAAAGGGTACTTGTCCAGAAAGCATTTCATAAAGCATGACACCCAAACTATAAATATCATAACGAATATCTAATTCTTCTCCTTTACATTGTTCTGGAGACATATAATGAGGAGTTCCCATTACTAAACCGGGCCCGGTTAAAGTCATAGATTTACCAGACTTTTCCTTTAATTTAGCAATTCCAAAATCTACTACTTTAACCATATCTGGGTTATTTTCACTCGATTCAATAATAATATTATCTGGTTTTAGGTCTCGGTGAATTACTCCAGCATTATGAGCCGCCTGCACTGCTTCACAAACAGGTTTTAATATATCTAGTGTTCGTTTAGGAGATAAAATTCCTAGTTTTTCAATTTCATCACGTAAGGAACGTCCATTTAGTAATTCCATTGCTAAATAAGCACGTCCATTTTCTAGCAAACCAAAATCATAAATTGTAATTACACTAGAATGATTAAGCCGAGCAGAAGCACGAGCTTCACGGCGAAAACGCTCTAATGTCTCACTACTAGAAACATAATCTGGCAAAACTATTTTTAGTGCTACTACTCGGTCAAGCTCTAAATGAGTAGCACGATAAACTGTACCCATACCACCCTGACCAATTAAAGCATCTATTCTATATTTATCTACCATCCTTTGACCAGGAAAAGCTTCAACTAAAAAAATACGATCCTTACTACATCGATCATCAGTATCTTCATAACAAGCTTTGCAAATTGGACAATATTTCATTTTTTGAACACCGCAAATTTTATTGATGTAACGAAATTTTGCTTAGTTTATCATAGCTTAGTTTGTTAGGATAACTTTTTTATCCACTTATATTAGAGAGCCTTTTTCTATTACTTAATACCTAATAAAGTTGCTATATTTTTTCTTAAATAAAAATTTTTCTTCCCTATATTGACACAGTCAAATTCCCTATATATATTTTCTCTTTTACAATCCATTAAAAAATCTCACCCATCCTAACAACTTAATCTAAGTAGGTATTATGACAAAGCCTTTACCAAAACAGCCGCGTTTGTTTGCTCGAATTGCAGTAAATTTCCCAGTTAGAATAAGCACTTTAGATATAAAAGGGAAAAAAATACTTACTCAAGCAATAATTCTTAATGTTAGCCGAGGTGGTGCTGCAATAGAGTTAAATGCTGATACTGATCCAACTAGCACAGTAAAAATTCATTGGCAAGACCAACGTGGTTTACACGAAACCTTAGCACAAGCTCGTTGGAAACAAGTTTGTGGCAATAATATTTGGCGATTAGGTGTAGAAAATACTGAAAATAGTCAGCTTTGGTCAAATTTAATTTATTTTGCTTGTAGAAATCGCAATTGCTAAAAACATTTCTTTGCTACTACTAAACACCATAAATCTGTTATCACTTTATCTATTATTTTTAAGTTTCTACTAATTAGTTTTCTTTCTATATCAATGAAATTATGCTTCAAAATACCAGAAATAATTATATTTCCATCTATTGTTAATCTATCTATTAAATCTGGAAAAAGTTCAGAAATTGCTATAGGTGGTAAATTAGCAATTATTGTTGAATAAGAATTTATTGGGTAATCATTTAACTTAGCTTGCCTTAAGTCAATGTACTTTTCTAATCCATTTAGCCTAAAGTTTATTTTTGCTTGCTTTATAGCATCTTGATAAATATCAAAAGCAAATACTTGATTTTCTCTTTTAAGCTTAAAAGCCGCAATAGCTAGTATTCCAGCCCCTGTTCCCACATCTAAAACCTTTCCATCTTGTAAATATTTTTCTAGCATTTCTATGCACCATTGAGTAGTTGGATGTAAATTAGTAGTTCCAAAAGCAGTAGGGTTACTTGCAGAAAGTTTTATAACTAACCAGTTACGGTCTACTAAATCATTTAAGTTAGTTTTACCATAAACTAAGCGTATTCTTTGTCCTAGATCATAAATAATTTTGGGTGTTTGACGTTTATGTCTTCTAAGAGTTAGAAAATCTTTTGTTATTTTGCAGGTCATAAAATTCTTGTAAATACAAAAATTAAGGGACAATCACTTGTCCCTTAATTTTACTTCTAAGCTTGGATAGATATTTAGGTTTTTAGCCATCAGCTAATTTTTTGATATCTTGCGCCCATTGAAAATATTTACACTTTGCTAAATCTCCAATGGTTTTTACTCTTAAAGCTTTCTCTAAAGCTTTTCCACCTTCTTCAGAAATACCTTGCAACGCGCTAACTGGAGCATCTACAAGTTCTTTAGGTGATTTAGTTTCATATTCTTTATCTAGCATATCTTTCAAATCCATGTTTTTTCTCCTTATAAACCAATTATCAAACTAAAAAATTTAACTACATTAAATTTCTGCGTGTGCGCGTTCTACTAAACTACGCGCCAGGGTTTGAATACCTGTATGTTCATAGTAATTAGTAGTCATATCCAAAAAGGCTCCAATATAATCTAGTTTGCTTTCTGAAACTTCAATAAAGCGTTGCAGATTACTAACCAACATATTTTGGGTTAAGCTTCGTGAACTAACAAAGTTGCTCATCCAACCTTTAACAGAATTAAAACTATCTTTAATAAATCCAACTTGACCTAACGCGCCAGAACCAGGAATCATACTGCTAACATAACTAAAACCAGGATGGCTAGTTAACTCACCAGATTGCAACCTACCAACTATTTCTTCTACTTTAAGAATAAAATCTGGGCCTAAAGGAATAACACCATCAAAGCAAATTAGTGCTGCCATACGCATTAATGAAGCACTGCTATAATCAGCAATAGCTCCCCCAAATTCAGCAATTCCATCTCCAGGAATACCATTTATCTTACTATATGCTACTACTTCGGCTACTAACTTTAAGCATAAATCTATAGCTTGTAGGTTGTCAGCTTTAGGGGTAATTCGATTTAAGAATGAGAGAAAAGAAACACTTTCACCAAATTTATTTACAAGTGCCGCTGAACCAAGCGCACCACCAGCACTATTAACTTTTTGGTACATCCATAAAGCTGTTTGGTAGCCTTGGGATTTATCATTGTAAAGATGTATTGCACGTTCACCAATTTGTTGGATCATATCTTGATCCGTTTCACCAGTAACTTCAATAATGGTATTTTCAAAACCAACAATATTTTTCCATTGACCTGGAATAACAAAATCTAGTGCTTGTAGTGACCTTACAGTCATTCCACCTTTTGGCAGTTCATCTATGATTTCATAAATAGGTTTACTCATCTAAACTCCTTAACTAAGGTATAATTTTGGATTATTACTTAAGTGCTGACAAACCATTAAGATCAAATTTCTTTAACCATGCTTCGCGGTCTGCTTTAGTAAAGCCTGGGTCTTTAGAAATAGCTTTTACTTGAAAACGCTCTGCTACTAAGAGTGTGGTGCCAGTGCTACCTTGGTCAAGAGCAGGAAATCCACCAATTTTTGAAGTAGATTTCTTAAATTTTTCTGCTGCACTAGGATTATTAGCAGTGTCAGAAATAGTTAGTTCTGCTGCATCTTTGCCATCTTTTTTAAGTTTATAAATAGCAAGACCTTCTTTTTCTTGTGCTGCTACACGCTCAAAACCATCACCAGCAGCAGGAAAGAATTTATTAAAAGCACTACCTGCTAATGGTTTAAGATTAGCTGGATCTGTTTTATCGGGGATTGATTGGTCAGGCTTTTCATCCGTATTTTTGGGTTCTTCTTTTTTATCTACTTTCTTACCTGTACTTTCATTTTGCGCTTTATCCCAACGAGATTCTTCTTTTGGCGCGCCACCACAAGCAGCCATTAGTAAAACTAATACTAATGTTAAAGAAACCCAAATTTTGGAAAAACCTTTTTGTGTGAGAACCATTTTGTCTTCTCCTTCAAGAAAATGTTATGTTTACTTGGAAACGATTTGATTAAATATGCCAATAGTAGATGGTTAGCAATTTTACCAAAACCATTGCTTTCGCCAAAATGGTTTTTACTAAAATTTTTCTAACCAATTGAGCATTCAGACAAGAGGTCTGACAAAAGGGTCATAAACTGCTGTTACTACTAGAAAATGCTTGTATTTAGTTATCAAGCCATTAAACAGGATCTCAGATGAAAATAGTTAAAAAAAACGTTGTCCATTATTAAAAAAATTTTTCCAAAAATTCTATTCTGTAGTCTCTTTTTCTGATTTTAATAAATGCTCCATTGCTCTTAGTACAGCTAATCTAGGTGTTAAACCTTCGGTAAATTCTCCTGTCATCCAGGTAATTCTCCATTTACCTTTAGCAAAATATTCCAAAGTAGGGACAAAACTTCTTTGAAGTAAAAAGGCTAGAGCATCTTCTAAGGTAGGAATAAAATAGCAAATATCTGCTTCAATATATTCCCCCTTATAGCGAAAAATTTCTGGTCTTGTTGCCTGCATATAAGTAACATTTGTTTCCTTTGCATATTCATCAAAATCTTGCCAAGGATCCCGGCGAATCCCCAATTGATGAAGACTTTTAGCTAATTCTACTAATTCTTTTTGATCCATCTCCCGAAAAAAATTACTCATAATCTTAGTTAATGCTCCTAAAGATATTTTTATTATATAAATTAATTTATTAACAAATGGTAACAAAAATAAATTAAGGTAGCCATAACAGCTACCTACAACGAATACTTAAAAAATTAGTCAAATAAAACTACATATTAGCAATTAAATCTTGCTGTTTAGCATTCATATTCTGTCTTAGTGTTTCTAATGATTTTTTAGAAACGGCTCTTAAAGTCTCTAAAACTCCAACTCCTTTATCTGCCACAGCTTCAATAACAGGTTCATCTTTAATAACTAGCTCTTTTTTCATTTCATCTAATGTACAAATATTAGGTAAGTCTCTTTTATTAACTTGTAAAACATAAGGAATTTGATAAAGATTTAACCCATAAGATTGTAAATTATGTTGTAGGTTCCAAAAAGATTCTATATTTGCATCACGTCTATCAATTTGACTATCAGCTACAAAAACTATTCCATCAACTACATTTAAGCCTTTTAAGATAGTTTTGCGGGTAATTTCATAGAAAAGCTGACCTGGGACGGTATAAAGATTAAATTTTGTTTTATATTCTTCTATTAAATCAAATTCTAAAGCCAAATAATCAAAAAACATTGTTCTATCGGTTTGTGTAGCCAAATTTATTAAATTGCCCCTGGATTTATTTACAGCATGTTGATGTAAATAGCTTAAATTTGTTGTTTTACCACCTTGACTAGGGCCATAGTAAATAAAATTACATGTCATTATACGTGCTTCGTAATCTATGATTGGCACTGACAACCTCCCTTTTTTTGACAAGACTAATGGTACTTTCTCGCCAATCGTTGGACTCTTAGCAACCTAGTCCATACTACTTAAAATCTAAAAAGGCGTGCCATATAGTAACCTGACAGAGCCTATAAGTAAAGATTTTGACTGATTTTAATAGGAAATTTTCGTTGTTAACAGAGTCGCGCCGTAAGGATAATATTTTCAATACAAAAAAAAAAGCGCAATTTTACCAAAATAAGAAAATTAATTTTGCTTGATTTTTCTCTTTAATTAAAACGCTTCTTCAGTGTGTTTAATCATTCGTCCTTCCATCATATAAATAACCATTTCACAAATGTTTGTAGCATAATCAGCCATTCTTTCTAAATGTTTAATTACAAATAATAGTTCTGTTCCTCGTGTTACTGTATCAGGGTTGCTTTTCATTATTGAAATTAGCTCATCATAAATTAAATGAAAAAGCTCATCTACCTGGTCATCTTTTCTAATGGTTTGGCGAGCTAGTTCTGCATTTCCATTGATTAAAGCTTGTAGGCTATCATGAAACATTTCATTAGTAACTTTTGCCATTCTAGGTAAATCAACATAAGGTTTTAGAGGTGGCTCTAAATTTAAGGCTTTTACATGTTTAGCAATATTTACTGCATGATCGGCAACTCGTTCAATTATTGCTGCACTTTGTAAACAAGTAACAGTAAAGCGTAAATCTCCTGCCGCAGGTTGGCGCAAGACCATAACATCAATAGCTAATTTAACAATTTCATTTTCTAGCTTGTCAATCTTATCATCATCAACTATTACTTGATTAGAAATCTCTGAATTGCTTTCTAGTAAAGCTTTTATAGTTAAATCAATAGCCGTTTCTGTAAACGTTCCCATAAGGGTAAGTTTTTCTTTTAGTTTTGTTAAATCGCCGTCAATAATTCTCATCTTTTTTCCTAAACAATAAATTTTTAACCAAATCGCCCTGTGATGTAATCTTCTGTTTTCTTTTCTTTGGGCCGAGTAAAGATTTTTTCTGTTTCGTCAAATTCTATTAATTTGCCTAGTAAAAAAAATCCTGTGTAATCAGATACTCTTGTAGCCTGCTGCATATTATGAGTGACAATAATCACAGTATACTTTTCTCTTAGCTCTGCAATCAACTGCTCAATTTTTTCTGTAGCAATTGGGTCAAGTGCCGAGCAAGGTTCATCCATTAAAATAACTTCTGGCATTACTGCCAAAGTGCGAGCAATACAAAGGCGTTGTTGCTGTCCGCCAGATAAAGCCATAGCAGAATCATTTAGCCGATCTTTTACTTCATCCCAAAGCGCACCTTGTTTAAGTGCTTGTTCTACAATCTCTTGCAAATGTTTACGAGACTTTGCTAATCCGTTAATTTTTACTCCATAAGCTACATTTTCAAAAATCGATTTAGGAAATGGTGTAGACTTTTGAAATACCATTCCAACCCGACGACGTAGAGCTACAACATCAACGCTTTTTGCATAAATGTCTTGCTCATTAAGTAGCATTTTACCTTCAACACGCGAACCTATAACAATATCATTCATTCGATTTATTGAGCGTAGCAGCGTAGATTTTCCACATCCAGAAGGGCCAATAAATGCTGTAATAGACTTTTCTGGAATTTTAATATTTATGTTATATAGAGCTTGTTTTGCTCCATAAAAAAAATTAAAGCTACTTGCCTCAATTTCAATTTTTGTAGCTGTTTTATTATCAACTTCATTAGCTTCTTTTAAGATATTTTTTTCCATTTTCCTTATTTTCCGTGTCTTTTAAGGCTAGCTAGATTTGTTTCGAGTAACATAACGTACAGATAGATTTATTAATAAAACAAACATAACTAATAAAAACGTAGCAGCCTAGGCTTGACGATGCCAATCATCATATGGAGATACTGCATAAGTATATATTTGTACTGGTAAAGATGCAATTGGTCTATCTAAAACCTTAACAAAAAATCTATTTCCTAAAGCAGTAAAAAGTAGTGGTGCTGTTTCACCAGCAACCCGTGCAATAGCTAGTAAAATTCCGCTAATAATTGCTTTATGAGCAGAAACCAAAACGATTTCAATTATTACTCGCCAATAAGGTGCGCCAAGTGCTAGCCCTGCTTCTTTTACTGTTTGTGGAACTAGTCGAATAGCTTCTTCTGTTGCTCTAACAAGGGTTGGAACCATAATCATTGCTAAAGCTAATGCTCCAGCAATAGCAGAAAAACGTTGCATTGGCAAAACTACTATTGTGTAAATAAAAATTCCAATAACAATTGAAGGTACACCCGCTAGCACATCAACCATAAAGCGAGTAATTACAGCTAGTTTACCTCTACCAAATTCAGCTAAATAAATTGCAGCAGCTAAACTTACAGGAACAGAAATTATTGTGGCAATTACGACCATTATTGCAGACCCTAAAATAGCATTTGCCATTCCTCCGCCTTCCTCACCAACAGGTTTTGGAAGTTGCGTAAAAAAGTCTAAATTAACCGAAGTAATGCCATTTAGGAGAATATAAATAAGAATTAAAAACAGAATACCTAAAACTAAAACCGTGCTAAGAGAGCAAAGCCCAAAAACTAATTTATCTATAAATTTACGCATTTGACTTTGTTCCTTTAGTAATTTGGCGAATAAGTAATTGTGCTAGCCCTTGGACAATAAAAGTAAGTATAAACAGTAAAACACCTATTTCTATTAATGCGTGTAAATAAAGATCATAGGTAGCTTCAGCAAATTCATTAGCAATTACACTAGCCATTGTATAAGCAGGGGCAAGCAAAGAGGCAGCTATTTCTGGACGATTGCCAATTACCATTGTTACAGCCATTGTTTCACCTAACGCACGTCCCAAGCCTAAAATAACCCCTCCTAAAATTCCAGAGCGAGCATTTAAGAGCATAATTTGTGTTGCTTCCCAACGTGTTGCACCTAATGCTAAAGCCGCTTCTCTTTGTGTTGGGTCAACGGCTGTTAGCGAACTTACAGAAATTGCTGTAGTTATTGGAACAATCATCACTGCTAAAATCAGTCCTGAAGTCAAAAGCCCTATTCCATAGGCTGGCCCTTGAAATAATGGTAAAAATCCAAGTGTTTTTCCTAATACTGGGTTAACTACTTCTCTCATAAAAGGAACTAAAACAAAAATTCCCCAAAGTCCATAAGCTACGCTAGGAATTGCTGCTAAGAGTTCTACCAGAGTAAGTATTACAGGTCTTAATTTAATTGGGCATTGTTCGGTCAAAAAAACAGCGACACCTAAGCTTATTGGAACAGCAAAAGCTAGTGCAATTAATGAGCTAACAAGTGTGCCATAAATAAAAGGTAAAGCTCCAAAAACTTCTTTAACTGGATCCCAGGTAGAAGAAAAAACAAAACTAAAACCAAACTGACTAATACTTAGACGACTACTATAAATCATTGAGATTAGCAAGGTTATAACTAATCCTAACAACAATATTGCTAAAATTTTTGTTAGCTGACGAAACCCATTATCAGCCGCGCTAGTCATTAGCCAGCGTTTTTTACCTTGAAAATTTGACTCTAGGTTTATTGCTTGTGTTTCTGCTAAAGGTGATATTTTATCCATAAATTCAGAGGTTTAAGAAATAGTTAAGGGTTGGCCTTTAGATTTTAGAGTTTTTAGTTTTTCTTTTATCCGCTTTACTACTTCGTCTGGAAGAGGTGCATAATTAAGCTGTTTAGCTATTTTTTGCCCATCATTTATTGACCATTTTAGAAAATCAGCTAGAGCTTGAGCTTTTACCTTGCTTTGTGTGTCTTGGTAAATTAAAAGATAGGTATAGCTCGCTATTGGATAAGATTCTTCGCCATCTGCATTAGTAATTGAAAGCCTCATATCATCAGGCATTTGCGACATTGCACCCGTCGCTGCCGCTGTTACTGAATCTATGTTAGGAACAATAAATTTACCAGCTTTATTTTTAATTGAAGCAAATGGAAGTTTATTTTGCAGAGCATAAACTAATTCTACATAACCAATAGTTCCTTCAATTTGTTTAATTTGTCCTGTTACGCCTTCATTGCCTTTGCCACCAAGACCAACAGGCCAATCAACCGATGTTCCTTTGCCAACTTCTTTAGCCCAAATAGGGCTAATTTTACTTAGGTAATCAACAAAAACGGCTGTCGTCCCACTTCCATCAGAACGATGTACAACCGTAATATCTTTATCTGGCAAATTAATATTTGGGTTAGCTTCAACTATTTTTGGGTCATTCCATTTTTTTATCTCACCCAAAAATATTGCAGTTAAGCTTTCAGGAGTAAGTTTTAGCTCACCATTAACACTAGGTAAGTTATAGCAAGTTACTACTGCACCTAATGTAGTTGGAATATGTATGATAGGTTTTTTTAAGGTTTTTTGCTGCTCGTCTGTCATTGGAGCATCTGTAGCCCCAAAATCAACAGTTTGCTCTTTAATTTGCTTGATTCCACCACCGGAACCTATAGATTGATAATCGATCTTTATGGTTGAATTAAGTTTGTTATATTCGCTAATCCATTTAGAATAAAGAGGATAAGGAAATGTAGCACCAGCACCTTGAAGTAAAATCCCATCACCTGACATCATTCCGCCCTTCTCATCTTCTGTTAGCGGGCCGGCACAAGCTAAGGTTAATAGAAAGATCATTACAACAAGCAAGAGATAAAAATTTTTTAACATAAAAACAATTTTGGATATATTCACAAGGTTTTCGACAGCTTAGAACAGGGCTGTAAATGCCTTGTAAATGAGTTGTAAAAAGTCTGTAACGCTAACGTAAAATTTATGTAAATAGAGTATTTATTTCTAATTTCTCTTGGATAAAGACTAGCCGAAAAAAGAAAAAAAAAGTATCCTTTAACACTTATTTACTTCCTTAATCATTGGAGCAGAAAAATAAATGTCCTTTTTTGAAGATGATCTTAACTTTCTAAGAGATCGCATTCTGCTACTTGGAGGCGCGGCTGAAGCAGCCATTTCACGAGCTACCCGTGCTTTAATAGAACGTGATGCAGATCTAGCTGAGTCCGTTATTGCAGAAGATGATGAAATTGATAGTATGGAAAATGAAATTGACCAATACTGTAGCGATTTATTAATTAATAATACTTCTCTTGATCTGGATCTACGCTTTGTTATTTCGGTTTCTCGTGCTGCACAAATAATTGAAAGAATTGCTGATCACGCGGTAAATATTGCTAAACATGCCCTAGTGCTAATTGACCAACCTCAGCTTAAAACACATATTGAACTTCCTCAACTAGCTAGTATTGCTCAAGATATGCTCTTAAGTAGTTTAGATGCTCTTACTCGTTCAGATTGCCAGCTAGCTTTTAATACAATTCATAAAGATGATCAAGCCGACGAGCTTTTTCACACCATTTATGACCATTTAGTTACTACTATGGAACAAGAACCAAAAACCGTTAGACGCGCTGTTGAACTACTTTTTGTAATTAAACATTTAGAAAGAATTGCTGATTATGCTACCAACATTTGCGAAATGGTTATTTACTTGGTAGAAGGACGGTTAATTAAACATACTCCTGAAGCTAAATAAATTATGTTAAACAAAAATCGAATTTTAGTTATAGAAGATGATGAAGATATTGCTAATAATATCAAGTATAGTCTAGAGCGTGGTGGCCCTTATGAAGTGCTACTAGCTTTGACAGGTGAGGCAGGTTTAGAACTTTGCGAAGATAGCGATTACGATTTAATTCTTTTAGATCTTAATTTACCTGGAATGTCAGGCTTTGAGCTTTGTAGGGCATTACGTCGTCGTCGTCGCACTTCTCATATACCGATTTTAATTCTTTCAGCACGAAGCAATGAAGATGACAAGGTACATGGCTTTGACCTAGGGGCTGATGATTATGTGACTAAGCCTTTTAGTATGCGAGAATTAAAGGCGCGTGTTAGTGCTTTGCTTAAACGCCGTATTGATCCAGTAAAAATCCTTCCCTTTGATGATGGACAACTTATTGTAGATTTTGAGCAAATGAATGTGCGTTTTCGTGGTCGAAATGTCACTTTAACACGCAAAGAATTTCAATTATTAAAACTTTTATTAGAAAATCGTGGACGTATTCTTACCCGTGAAACATTGCTAGAACGTGTTTGGGGACTAGAATACCTAGGTGAATCCCGAACAATTGATGTGCATGTTTCACGTCTTAGGCAAAAGTTAGGCGGGGATGAGTATATTCAAACTGTAGTTGGTCTTGGTTATCGTTTCAAAGACCCAAAACAAGGAGATGATTTTAATGACTGAGCCAATAGAAGCTAGCGAAGTTAGCAAAAGTGCTACTAGTCCGCTTCGTCGGGAATTGATTGGTAATCCACTGCTACGACCACTTTTAGATGTAGTTAGAGAAGCAATTTTAATTGTAGATTTAGATACTAAAATAGTCCTAACCAACCGAACCGCCCAAGAAATATTTGCTTTCCCTTCAGATCAGTATCATAGACTTCGCTTAACCGATATTACCCGCAATAAAGAGATTTATCATTGTTTTACAGTTTGCTTAAAAGAAAAAAATTTATTTGAAAAAAAGATTCGCCTGCATACAAATAGCGGGGAACGAAGCCTAGACTTAAAAGTTGAGTCTATTACAGCTAGCGACGCAGATGGAAAAGAAAAAGTAATTGGTGTTGTAGGTACATTTTTTGATAACACTAAACTAGAAGCCTTAGAGCAAATGCGCCGAGAATTTTTTGCTAATTTATCTCATGAACTTCGTACACCTCTAACTTCTATTGAAACCTATGCTGAAACCTTGTTATCTGGCGCACTTTATGACAAAGAAAATAATGTTAAATTTCTACAAATCATTGCTAAACATGCGGCTAGGATGCGTAATTTAGCCCAGGATATTTCTGATTTAGCAGCAATTGAATCTGGCAAAGTAGCAATGCACCCTCAAGCTATAAGAATTTTTACTGTAGTTCAAGAAGTTTCAGAACTTTTAAGAGATTCCATTAAGGCCAAAAATATTTTCTTTTCCGTGCAAATCCCAGAAGATTTATTTGTTCTTGCTGATGGAAAAGCATTTGAGCAAATCGTTTTTAATTTGGTACAAAATGCAGTTAACTTTAATCGTCTCAGTGGTTCTATTACTGTTACGGCTGAATCAAAAGGCGATTACCAGTTAATTAAAGTTATAGATACAGGAATTGGAATTGAAGCTAAACATATCAACCGTATTTTTGAAAGACTTTATAGAGTGGATGAATCCAGGTCTCGCAAAGAAGGAGGGACTGGTTTAGGACTTGCCATTGTTAAACACTTAGTTCAAAGTCAATCAGGCGCAATTTTTGTTGAAAGTACGCCAAACAAAGGCAGCGTTTTTTCTGTTTCCTTACCTTCTGCTAATAAATAATGCTATCTAATTTCTTACCTACAGCATTTATTTTAAGCCTTTTGGAACAAATCTTTTGATGCTCCGTTTAAGGCTACCAAAATCATTAAATAAAATTATTAATTATATTAAGCGAATTTTTGAGCTAAAATTCTATTGTTTGTCGCTATAAATAAACAAGAAATAAATTAAAGAGCTTTTAACTAGTTATAATCACTATTACCTAAATAAATACTGATAGGATATTTTATAATGTCTAATCAACTGCCTTTATTATCAGTTAAGAAAAAGGTCTTATGGTTCTCACCATTAGTAATATTAGCTTTATTAGTACCAATAATACTAAAATCTGGTGTTTCCTTTAATCCTGACAAACTCTTAACTAACCTTCCACCCATTACAAAATTAACCCAATCAAAACCCATATTAGAAACCGTTTTAGTAGAAGTTGGAACATTAGAAAAAAAAGTTCTTTTAGATGGTGATTTACAAGCTGTTAGAGCGCGTACTTTGTTTGGTAAGGCAAGTGAATCAAAAATTACTTATATGCCGCCTGAAGGAACAAAAGTAAACATAGGCGATAGACTTGTTGAATTTGATAATACTCCTGTTTCTAACCGAATACTTGAAATTAAACAACAAATTATTACATCAGAAAATCAATTAGTAGAAATACAGTCAAATCATGAATCAGGACTACGCGACTTAGAAGCAGGTTTAAGCCAATATTGGTTAGCCTTCCAACAAGCTAAAATTGATGCGTCTGTACCTATAAACTTAGTGCCTAGAAGAGATTACCAGGAACGTCAATTATTATTAGAAAAAACTGAAACTGAATATAATAGCCATTTAGCTAAAATTGAAAAAAAGAAATTAGAACAACAAGCAGAGTTACAAGCTAAAAATTTAGAAAAAGAAAAATTAGTAGTAGAACTACAAAAATTAGAAAACCAATTAAATGATCTTAACCTTAAAGCCCCCTCAGATGGTATTGTTATTTATGCAGATCATATTTTTGAGCCTAGAAAAGTACAGGTTGGAGATGTGGTTTTTAGTGGTTTCCCTGTTATTAATCTTCCAGATTTAACAGAATTAGAAATTTTAGCTAGGGTTAATGAAGTTGATGGGCCTCGTCTTTCCATTGGTCAAGCGGCTCAAGTTTTTTTAGATAGTTATCCTGATATTAAAATTAATGGAAAAATTAAAGATATTTCACAAACTGCTGCAAAAGCTGGAACTAGCCGTTCTGATACAACTAAAATTTTTAAGGTTGTTGTTTCCTTAGAAAAAACCTTAACAGATATAATGAAACCCGGAATGTCTGCCCAAGTTGAAGTTAACTTGGTAGAAAATACTCCTAAAATCCTAGTCCCTCGTTTTGCTGTTGAATTTCACAACAAACAAGCTCAAGTATTTAAACAGGTTGGAGAAGAACTTCAACCAATTGCTATTAATATTTTGGCCTCTGACTTTCGTTTTTATGCCATTGCTGACGATGGTAAATTAAAACAGGGTGATAAATTAGTTATCAATAAAACAACTCAAAAATAAATTCTTGAGTTATCAACCAACTATTTATTTTACAACAGGTTAGCTATGTTAAAAAAAATCGCTAAGTTTTTCTTTATTTTAGTAATTTTAGGTGTAATTACTAGTGGAACTTTCTTTTTATTTAATAAAATTTCCCCACCTTCACAAGCAGGAAGCAAGGTAGAAGAAATTTTAATTATTCCTAAAAATATTAAATTTTCAATTGATACAAATGGAGTGTTAAAAGCTGAATCAGTGCAAAATTTTGGCGGCCCTCCAGCATTTGAAAATCAATGGCAATTTAAGATTAGCAATATGACGGCTGAAGGAAAAATTGTTAAAAAAGGTGATGTATTAATTAATTTTGATGCCCAAGGAATCTTTGAACAAATGCAACAAGCACAAAATGAGCTTGATCAGTCTAAAAAACAAGAAGAAAAAATGAAAGTTCAAATCTCACTTCAAGAACAAGAAATTAGTAGCAAACTAGCCGAATTACAGCACAAATACGAAACCTTAAAACTTAAGCAACAAACTAATACACAAATAGCTAATTCAATCACTGTTGAAAAAGATCGTCTAGCCATACAACAAGCAGAACAAGAAGTTACAGCCATTACAGAAAAATTAAATTGGTATAAAAAATCTAGTGAAGCAAGCTATAACGTAGTTCTAAGTCAAAAAGCACGTGCCGAAAATAAAGTTAATAAAATCCAATCAGGCATTGCCAAATTACAAACACAAGCCGACCGTGAAGGTGTAGTAGTTTATAAAACTCGTTGGAATGGAGAAAAATTTCAAATTGGGGAAACGGTCTGGCCCGGTCAACCAATTATGGAAATTCCTGACCTAAAAACTATTATTGCTCAAGCCTATGTTCCAGAAGTTGACTTAGGCAAAGTTAAACTTGACCAACCTGTTAGTGTAACAATTGACGCTTTACCAGGACAAACTTACTTAGGGAAAGTTAAATCTATTGGTAGACTTGTACATTCTAAAGCTTGGGATGTACCTAACAAGGTTATAGATGTAGAAATTGCGCTAGAAAACATTGACGTTAACACCATGCGTCCAGCAATGAGCTTAAAAGCAAAATTAGAGACTGCTTCTATTGATAGTGCTATTGCAGTTCCTCTTAGTTCAGTTTATGTAAGTGCTACAGGAAGTTTAGTAAAAGTAAAAACTCCTCAAGGTTGGCAGCCACGCGAAGTAAAACTTGGAGATTCTAACTTGGCAGAAGTGGTTATTTTAGAAGGTCTTAAGTCAGGTGAAAGGATTGCGGCTGATTTTTCTAAAGCCAAATAGTTTATGAAAAAATTAAAAAAATTTGTTTCCTTAAGTTTTCTATTTTTATTATTAGTTGCTGTTGGCGTAGTAGCATTTCAACCAGTTAAACAATTTTTAGTCCCTGTCCAATCAGAATTTACACCTATTACTTTATCCATTAAGCCACAAGATTTTCTAGTTAAAATCCAAGCTGATGGAGAATTACAATCAGCAGAAACAACCAAAATTCTTGTTCCAAATGTTCCAGCACAAAACCTAAGAATTGCTTCGTTAGTAGCAGATGGTCGAACAGTAAAAAAAGGTGATTTACTAATAGAATTTGACCCTACGGAACTAAACTTACAGTTTTTAGAACAAAAATCAAATTTAGAAATTGCTAACTATAAAATCAATAAAAGTGAGCTTGCTGCTGAAGTTGATAAATCTGACCTAGTTAAAGATAAAAAAGTTAGCGAATTAGAATTAGAAAATATTGCTCAATTTCAGCCCCGTGATGAAATGATCTACACTCGGCGACAAATTTTAGAAGGTGAATTAAATAAAGATTATACTCAGAAAAAAATTGTATTTGCTGATGCTCGATTAGATCTAAAAGGAAAAGTCTATTCCCTTGATGAAGCAATTTTACTTTTAGAAAGACAAAATGCTACATCAAAAATCAATCAAGCAGAAAAAGCCCTTTCATCTCTTAAATTAACCTCTCCAAGCGATGGAGTTATTGATCAAAATAGCCAATCTGGTGGTTATTGGCGTATGTCGATAATGCCCGGAAGTAATGTTTATGTAGGAATGCCGCTTTTTGACTTAATTAATCCTAATAAAATGGAAGCTAAATGCTATGTGCTAGAAAAAGATGCTGGGTCATTAAAAGTAGATCAAAAAGTTAGCGTTATTCTTGATCCTTTTCCAGATAAAGAATTTAGCGGCAAAGTAAAAAATATTGATAAGCTTGCTCGTCCAATTGATAGAAATTCCCCTGTAAAATATTTTCAAACTACAATTTCACTAGATAATGTTGAGCCTGAAGTTATGAAATCAGGAATTAAGCTAAAAGCTCAAGTTTTAGCTCAAGAATTAAAGAATGTTTTGGTTGTTCCTAGAAGTGCTTTAGTGGAAAAAGATGGTAAATTCTTTGCCTATGTTCAAAAACCAAAAGTTGCTGAAAATACAGAAGATAACTTTGCAAGTCAGTTTGAAGCTAAAGCAGTAACTCTTGGTCAAGGCGATTTAATCCAAGTTGTAGTAACTGAAGGCTTAACTTCTGGTCAAGTAATAGCTCTTAATCCACCAGATGCAAAACAAAGTTTTTCATCAGATAAAAAGTCAAAAAAGAAGAAAAGAAAAACTAACTTAACTAATTACTTTGTTTACAGAGTACTAATCAGTTTATCAATAAGTTATGAAATATCTATCAGAAATAAAATTAGCTATAGACAACCTACAAACTCATAAATTACGCACTTTTCTAACAATGTTGGGGATGATTTTTGGCGTTGGTGCTGTAATTGCAATGTTATCTATTGGAGCAGGAGCCGAACAGGAAAGCTTAAAAATTATTGATACAATGGGAGTGCGTAATATTATTGTCAAGGATAGAGAATTTAAGGATGAAGACTTAAAGAAAATTCGAGAAACTTCTTTAGGTTTATCACTTCGAGACGTTCAAGCAATTGAAACTGTTGTACCTGATTTAGAAACCTATTCAGCTAAGAAAAAAGTCAAAACATTTCAAATATTTTCATTTACTGGCAAAGCTGACGAAGCAAATGTTCTAGGAGTTACATCTAGTTATTTTCGTTTAGCTAAGTATTCTTTACTGGAAGGAAGTTTTTTCTCTGAAATAGATGAAAAAAATTATGAGCAGTTTTGTGTTATTGGCTCTCGCAGTCGTCAAAAGCTATTTAACAAACTTTCTCCTATTGGTAAGCAAATTAAAATCAATAAGTTATGGTTTACTGTTATTGGAGTTTTGGCCGATAATAATTTAGGAAAAGATGAATTTGAAGGCGTTAAACTCCAAGATTTTAGTAATGATATTTATATCCCTCTAACTACAGGGCTTTAAAAATTCGACCTTAAACGTCTGGAATCAGAAGTAGATGAAATTATCTTAAGTATTAAATCTACTGATACCTTAAAACCTAGTGCTGTTTTAATCAACCAAGTATTGGTTAGCACACACAACAAAGCCGAAGATTTTTCTATTGTCCTGCCACGAGAGCTTTTAGAGCAGAATCAAAAAACCCAAAATATTTTTAATATTGTAATGAGTTGTATTGCTGGCATAGCCTTACTTGTTGGTGGAATTGGAATTATGAACATAATGTTAGCCAATATTTTAGAGCGAACACGCGAAATAGGCATTCGTCGGGCAATTGGCGCACGTCGTCAAGATATTCTTCTACAATTTTGATGGAAGCTTTAACAATTAGTCTTGTAGGCGGTATTTTAGGAATATTATTTGGGTTTGGTGCTTCTCGTCTAGTTGCTTTATATGCTGATTGGACAACACTTGTTACATCAACTTCAATTGCAATGTCTTTTGGAGTGTCTGCAAGTGTGGGACTAGTTTTTGGCATTTACCCTGCCATTACAGCTTCTAAGCTAAACCCTATAGAAGCATTAAGATATGAATAAATACTCTGTAAACTAAGAAATATTATTCATAAAATAAGTTAAAATATTATTTTCGTTTGACAATCTAGCTTTAGAATCTTTGATTATCAGGATTTTTTATTAAAAACTTGGTTATAAAAATCTTTTGCTCTTAGAAACTGTGCAAGAAAGCTAATTAAGGTAAATACCTGATAATTTATCTAGTTTATTCTGCTTATCACAAATTATAATAGCTAAAAATAAAAACTATACAATATAAAGAGCTATTAGTGAAAATTACGGGGCAAGAGGCTGATCCTAAAATAACTAGTTATTCTTCATCAAAAGAATTACTTTCTTTGGGAGTAATTGCTTTAGTATATTTTATAGTTAATAAATTATCTTATCTTTTTGCTGGCTCATCAAACATACTTATTTGGCCTGCTAGCAGTATTGCTGTAGCCGCATTCTTACTTAATCCTAAAAATTTCTGGCCTAAAATTCTTACTATAATTTTTATCATAAATTTAATAGTCAAACTTTCATTAAGAAACTCTTTTATTAGTATGTTTGGGTTAGTTATTGTAGATACAGTTGGGCCGCTTTTATTGAGTTGGTTACTAATAAAATGGTCTAAAAAAAATAAACAAAAAGCTTCAGAAGAAGCAATGAAAAAAAATGAAGAGTTCTTACGTACAGTTATTGAGTATCAGCCAGAAATGCTTGTTAGGTGGCAACCTGATGGAACACGTACTTTTGTAAATAATGCTTATTGCCAGACTTTTAATCAAAAACGAGAAGATTTAATTGGTACTAGTTTTATACCTTTAGTAGCTGAAGAGTATCATGAAGCCATAAGGCAAAAGATTAAGTCTATAACTTTTACTAATCCTGTTTCTATAGATATTCATGAAAGTGTTTCGATCACAGGGGAAAGATTTTGGCAAGAATGGATAGATCGAGGTATTTTTGACAAAAATGGAAATTTATTAGAAATACAATCTACAGGCCGCGATATTACAAAACATAAACAAACCGAACAAGCCTTACAAGAAAGCGAAGCTAGACTACTTGTAATAACTCGTGAATTAACAGAAAGAGTCAAAGAATTAACAGCACTACATCAAGCTTTTCGTCTATTTCAATCAGAACTTCCTCCAAATAAAGAATTTTTCACACGCTTAGTAACATTGCTTCCTCCTGCTTGGCAATATCCTGAAATTTGTCAAGCACGTATTTGCTATGGCGAAATTGAAGTACAAACAAGTGATTGGCGTGAAAGTCCATGGAAACAAATATCTCAATTTGTTACTAAAGATGGTCAAAAAGGTAGTATTGAAGTTGTTTATCTTGAAGAAAGAGAAATAAAAGCAGAAGGCCCATTCCTTGCAGAAGAGCGGGATCTTATTCAATCTATTGCAGATATGCTTAACACTCATTTAAACCGCAGGCGTGCAGAAGAATTACTCTATTTTAGTGAAGAACGCTTTCGCGCAGCTATGCAGCATTCGCCTATAGGTCTTGCCCTAGTTGCTACAAATGGTAAATGGTTAAATGTAAATTCTGCAATTTGTAATATTCTTGGTTATACAAAAGAAGAGTTACTTAACATAGATTTTCAAACTGTTACATATTTAGATGATCTTGAAACTGATCTTAAATATGTCCAACAAGTGCTTAATCGTGAGATTGAGACTTATCAAATGGAAAAGCGATATATACATAAAAATGGTCATACAATTTGGGCCCAATTAAACGTTTCCTTAGTTTGGGATTCCAAAGGCCAACCCTTATACTTTGTTTCACAAATTCAAGATATAACTCAGCGCAAAGAAGCAGAAGAAGAAATCCGTAAGCTTAATTTAGATTTAGAACAACGTGTCAAACAGCGAACACTTGAACTAGAAGCCGCTAATAAAGAACTAGAAGCTTTTAGTTATTCTGTTTCTCATGACCTGCGTTCTCCCTTACGTACTGTTGATGGTTTTTCTCAAGCAGTTTTAGAAGATTATGCACAGATGTTGCCTAAAGATGGGCAACGTTACCTGCATATGATTCGAGAAGGTGCGCAACGTATGGGAGCCTTAATTGATGATCTGCTTAGCTTTTCTCGTCTAAGTAGACAACCTATCAGTAAACGTTTATTTGATCCTACTAAATTAGTAAGTGATTTATATAAAGAATTAAAAGAAGAGCATAAAGGAAGAAATATTGAGTTTGAGCTAGCAGAATTACCATATTGTCAAGGAGATCCATCACTTCTAAAACAGGTGTGGAGTAATCTTTTATCTAATGCTCTAAAATATACTAGAGTGCAAGAACATGCTGTTATTAAAGTTGGATATAAAGAAATTGAAGAGGAAAAAATATATTTTATAGAAGATAATGGAGCAGGTTTTGATATGAAATATGCTCATAAACTTTTTGGAGTTTTTCAAAGACTACACCGAGCAGAAGATTTTGAAGGTACTGGTGTTGGTTTAGCTATTGTACAAAGAATTATTACCCGTCATGGTGGTCGCATTTGGACTGAAGCGACCAAAGGCAAAGGTGCTACCTTTTATTTTACTCTTGAAGGGATAAAGAAAAATGACAGGAATTAATGATGTAGAAATATTATTAGTCGAAGATAACCCACAAGATCTTGAATTAACAATTCGCGCACTGCGGAAAGCTAACCTTGCTAACCATATTCAGGTTGCTAGAGATGGAGAAGAAGCCATAGAATTTATCTTTTGTGAAGGCCCTTATTCTAACAGTAAAATTGAAGATAAACCCAAAGTAATATTACTTGACTTAAAGTTACCTAAAATAGATGGTTTAGAAGTCTTGGAACGTATCAAAAATGATGAAAGAACTAAAGATATTCCTGTAGTAGTTTTAACATCTTCTAGAGAACAGAAAGACGTTATAGAAAGTTATCAATTAGGTGTTAATAGCTACATAGTAAAACCAGTAAGTTTTGATCAATTTATAGAATCTGTAAGAAATTTGGGAATGTATTGGCTGCTTCTCAATCAAGCACCAAGGTTAGAGGGATAAAACATGCCACAACCAATACGGATTTTAGTTGTTGAAGATGATCATCTTGACGCTGAATTTTTGATAAGAGCGTTAAAAAATGCTGGTTTTATACCTACTTGGGAAAGAGTTGATGCTGAAGAAGATTTTCTTGAGCATTTACGAGATGATTTAGACATTATTTTATCTGATTATCAATTGCCTCAATTTAGCGGGATTCGTGCATTAGAATTGCTAAAAGCAAGCAACTTAGAAATACCTTTTATTATTGTTTCTGGTGCAATTGGTGATGATACTGCAATTTTAGCTATGAAACTTGGAGCAACAGATTATCTCTTAAAAGATCGTTTGGCTCGCTTAGGTCAAGCTGTTTCACAAGCTTTAGAACAAGGCCAGCTTCGCAAAGAACGACAGCTTATAGCTAATGAGCTAAAAAAAGCTGAAGCACGTTACCGAAGCATTTTTGAGAATGCTACAGAAGGAATTTTTCAAACTACCAATCAAGGACAAATATTAATAGCCAACCCAGCACTTGCACGTATTTTTGGTTTTAGCTCTCCTCAAGAAATGATAAGCACTATAAAGGATCTTCGCTCACAGCTTTATGTTGATCCCAAAAAATATATCGAGTTTGAAGAACTAATGGAAAGCCAAGGTTTTGTTTCTAGGTTTGAAGCTCAATTTTATAGTAAAGATAAGCAGTTGTTGTGGGCTTCTATAAATGCTAAAACTGTACAAGATCAAAATGGTGAAATACTATGTGAAGGTACAGTAGAAGACATTACAGAACTTAAGCAGGCAGAAGAAGCTTTACGCCAAAGCCAAGAACAATTTCTACAAGCACAAAAAATGGAAGCAATAGGGCGGCTTGCTGGTGGAATTGCTCATGATTTTAATAATCTTCTTACAGTAATCAATGTAAATGCTGAATTTGTTAGCCTGCATATTTCAGAAAAAGACACTTTATCAACAAATCTACAAGAAATCCTTAAATCTGTAGAACGAGCAACTATGCTTACTCGTCAATTGCTAGCTTTTAGCCGCAAAGAAGTTATTCAACCAAAAATTATTAACTTAAATAATCTTGTTAATGATATGGGAAAAATGTTGCAAAGAGTAATCGGTGAAAATATAGAATTAAAGATAAACCTTGCCCAAAACCTATGGAATGTTAAAGTTGGCCCAAGTCATATGGATCAAGTAATAATGAATCTAGCAGTAAATTCTAAAGACGCTATGCCAATGGGAGGAAATATCTTAATTGAAACAGCTAATGTCATACTAGAAAAATCAATGGAGGAGTATAATTTAAGTATTAAACCAGGAGAATATGTTCTGCTCTCTGTTAGCGATACCGGTTCTGGTATGGATGAAACTACAAAAACACGTATTTTTGACCCATTTTTTACTACCAAAGAAATTGGTAAAGGTACTGGTTTAGGTTTATCTACTGTTTATGGTATTGTTAAACAAAGCAATGGTTGTATAAAAGTAGCTAGTGAACTTAACAAAGGCACTAAATTTTTAATATTTATTCCTAGGGAACTTAGAGAAAGTGAAGTTACTGAGCAAATTCAAAAGAAGATTTTATTATTAGTGGTGAAAAGACTATTTTACTAATTGAAGATGATGAAGCTGTTCGTACACTTGTTAATTTGATCCTTACCGAAGTTGGTTATAAAGTTATAGTTTCTACTAATGCTAATGAAGCCTTACATATTTGTGAAAAACACCCTCCTATAGACTTATTGATAACAGATATAGCAATGTCTTATATGAATGCAGATAATTTTGTTGATTGGCTAAATGCTTTATATCCTAAACTAAAAGTTCTTTATTCATCTAATTACACAGATAGAGTAATTGCAGATCGAGGAATATTTAACCCTGGAACTTATTTTATTTCCAAACCATTTAATCTAACTTTACTTACTAAAAAAGTAGAAGAAATTTTATCTTCACCTGCTTAATACTCTGTAAATTGAATGTTCTGATATTTTAATCTTAAGCCCCAACGGGGCGGCATATTTGTAGCGTAGGGTTTCAACCTTACGTATGATAATATAGTACCCCTAAAAGCCCCAACGGGGCGTAGAGTTTTTTAATAGCAAGAAAAGACTATGCACGCCCTTTCAGGGCTTAAAGATATTTAATTATTATTGTCTAGGGTTTATGCCTTAGACTATAGTTATTTCGTCCTGTTAAGGCTTTAAGAGATAAAACATCAAAAAACTTAGTTTACAGTGTACTTAAAATTTAGCTAACTTAAATACAATAAAGCCTGATAAACTAGCCTTAAAATGTTATCTATAAATCCTGCAAATCTTGTCTTAAATAATTCTCTACCAATACTACTTTTTCATGCTTTGGATAATTCATCTTTTAATATAGCTTTTTCACCTAAAAGTTTTGAAAAAGCTATTTCTAAATTATATTTATCTGGTTATCAGACGTTGAATTTATCTACTATTCCCAACTATTTACAAGAAAACAAAACTTTTCCTAAAAATAGTTTTGTTATTACATTTGACGATGGTTACAGAAGCGTTTATGAGCAAGCTTTTCCTGTACTGCAAAAATATAATTTTACAGCCACGATTTTTATCACCACAGGAAAAACCAAGCCATTAACAACCCTTGAGCGTTTACCATCAATACAAGGACGCACAATGTTAAGTTGGCATGAAATTAAACTGATGCAAGCAGCAAACATTAGTATTGGGTCACATACACTTACACACCCAAATTTAACTAAATTGCCAAAAAAAGAATTAGTAGCTGAAATTTATGAGTCAAAAGCAATGATTGAAGATATTCTAGGAACAGAAATTAATAGTTTTGCTTATCCTTATGGTTATTATGATAAAACTAGCTTAGAACTTGTCCAAAAATATTATAGTTGTGCTTGTAGCACAAATCTTGGACTAGTACAGTCTACTAGTAACCTTTATTTATTAGAGCGTGTAGAAACTTATTATTTACGACAAGAAAAATTATTTAATTTAATGATGACAAATGAATTATTGTCTATTTATTTGCAACTAAGAAACATTCCCCGTAAAATACGCCAAACATTTCTTCCTCATTTTTTATGAAACCTTTACGTTTTTGTATGGTGACAACTTTTTATCCACCTTATCATTTTGGTGGAGATGGTGCGTTTATTTATTCATTAGCAAACGAGTTAGCAAAACGCGATCACAAAATAGAAATTATTCATTGTCTAGATTCCTATCAACTTCTCTCTAAAAAAATAACTACAGGTAATTATATAGAGCATCCTAATGTAAAAATTCATCGTCTAGAAAGTGCGGTTGGGATGCTCTCGCCGCTTGCCACACAGCAAACAGGTTGGCCGCTTTTTAAGACAAAAAAGCTTCAAGATATTCTTAATCAACAATTTGATGTAATTCATTATCATAATATTTCTTTAGTAGGTGGGCCTAAACTACTAGCTTATGGACAAGCTATTAAGCTTTATACAATGCATGAATATTGGCTAGTGTGTCAAACTCATACATTATTTAAGTTTAATAAAGAGCTTTGTACTGAGCCTAGTTGCTTTGCTTGTTCATTAGTATATTTACGTCCTCCTCAATGGTGGCGTTACTTTGGTTTGTTAGAAGAAATGCTAAAAAATGTAGACCGTTTTATTAGACCTAGTCAATTTACAGCAGATATTCATTATAAAATGGGCTTGAAAATTCCTATTGTGCATTTACCTAATTTTGTTTCTCCTTCAATAAGTTTAGCTAATGAGTTCCAAGAAACAAATGAGCTACCATATTTTCTTTATGTCGGTAGATTAGAGAAAATAAAAGGTTTACAAACCATTATCCCCATTTTTCATAAGTATAAAAAGGCTAGATTATTAATTGTTGGTAAAGGTAGCTTTGAGAATGAGTTAAAAACTTTAGCATCAAGTAGCCCTAATATAGAATTTTTAGGGTTTAAGTCTAGCGATGAATTACAAAAACTTTTCCAACAAGCAATTGCATTGATTGTTCCGTCAATTTGCTATGAAATTTTCGCTCTAGTCATCATAGAAGCTTTTCGGGAAAAAACTCCTGTAATTGCTCACAATCTAGGAGGAATGCCAGAACTAATTGAAAAAAGCGGTGGAGGATTTACCTATAATAATGAAACAGAACTACTAACAGCAATGGAGCAATTATTGACAGACACTGACGAGCGAAATAAACTTGGGATGCTTGGCTATCAAGCTTATCAAGAAAACTGGACACCTCAAGCCCATATAAACCAGTATTTAACCTTAATTCAAGAAATTGCCAATAGTAAAAATCTAATACTTGGACAAAGCTAAAACATGAATTTACTTGTCACCAACACTCACGCACCACAATCTTATGATATTATCCGCGCCTTAAGACCTTTTGCTAATAAAATTGTAGTAACGATGGAAGGTGAAAGCCACTTTAAGGCTAGACTTTCACATGGAGCAAATTCTTTACTAGTTGATAAAAGATATTATGCTCCTGCACCTGTAGAAGATTGGGCAGCAGGCAAAATTAGTCAAGAAAATACCCCATTGGAAGAATCCTTTGTTCAAACCTTGCTACAAATCTGCGAAAAAGAACAGATAACAGTAATTTATCCTACTTGGGATCCCTATGTTTATGTACTTTCTAAAAATCTAGCTCGTTTTCAAAAACTAGGTGTTACTATCCCAGTTCCAGAGTTTGACACAGCCATAAACGCGCTAGATAAATATCGCACTGTCCAAGCCGCGCAAGCCGTAGGATTTCCTTGTCCGCGAACTTATCTTTATGACGAAACGCTAGACTTAAAAGCTGTAGTAGAAAAAGAAGGTTTTCCCCTAGTTGTTAAACCTCGTTTTACTTCTGGCAGTCGTGGAACAGTAATAGTAAAAACTTATGAGGAACTACTAGAAAAATTACCAAAAGTAGTTAAAGATCATAGCAATCCGCTAATTCAAGAATATATCCCAGGTGGCATAGTAACTTCTGTTCAATTTGTGGTAGACCGTCAAGGAGAAATTAAATTTTCTTTTCATAAGAAAAAAGTGCGTAAACTTCGCTTAACTTCTCGTTATTGCACAGTGTCGGAAACCTTTCCCTTAGAACAATATGCAATAGATATGAGAAAAATAGTTAAACAAGTAGGTTGGTATGGGGCAATGGGAATTGAAACCATGATTGACCCTCGTGATGGCGTGCAAAAATTAATGGAAATGAATGCCCGCTATCCTCGTCAGCTTTGGAACCGTCTGGAACTAGGCATAAATGAGCCTTTGATGTGTCTAAAAATTGCTCAAGGTCAAGAAGTTGAAGCAATTAAAGATTATCCATTAGGAGTATTATTTGTTTGTCCTGTTGATGATATACAACTTCTTGGTCTAGAAGTTTTAGACCGGCTGTTTTATAAATTTAGAACTAGTATTCAAGGAAAAGAACCTTTAGATAACCTAAGCGCACCAAATCCTATTATTAAACAAGTCCAATTTTTTCTAGAAACCTATAAAAGCAATAAACAAAAGCTACTTGACCCTTACACAAAATATTTTTTTCGTGACCCATTAGTCTCAATACTTTGGTGGTTACAATTTGCTACTTGGATGGTTGGAGGACTAAAGAAAATTGGTAAATAACAAATTAAATCCAATTTTTTCCCGTAGAGAACTCCTTCAAATAGCTTTAACAACACTAGGTTTTAGCTTGATAACTGGGTGTCAAAATAAAGAAGCTATAAAAGAAGAAGGTTGTAATAATTTAGCTGGAAAACAAATTCGTTGGATTATCCCTCATGCCGTTGGTGGAGGCTATGACACAGAATCTAGGGTACTTAAGCCTTTTTATGAAAAACATTTAGGTGCAGAAATTTTTCTTGATAATGTGGCTGGAGCCGCTGGAGTAATTGGAGCTAAAACAATTGCTACAGCTAAAGCTGATGGGCTAACTCTTGGCATACTTGGCGCAGCAGGATTGATGCTCTCAGCTTTAACCGGACAAATAAATATACCTAATCCAATAACTGATTTTAGCATTTTAGGTCGAGTGTCTCGAAGTTGGCAAGTTTGGGTAGTAAGCAAAGATTCCCCACTAAAAACATTTGCAGACCTGTTGGCTGAAGCAAAAAAACGTCCAATTATTTTTGGTGCTAATGAAGTTGGAAATACATCTTTTACAACTATTACTATTGGATGTGAATTATTAAGTATAAATTTTGATATAGTAGCTGGTTTTGCTGGAACTCGTAATGCGTCACTTGCTGCAATGCGTGGTGAAGTTGATTGTGTATCATTTAACTTTGACTCTATTTTTGAGTTAATTAATTCTGGGGAATTAAGGCCCATTTTACAATTTAGTAACAAAAGAATTAGCGAACATCCATCACTTGAAGGTGTTCGCCTTCTAGGTGGTAGCGAAGGAGTCGCACTAGAACAAGCTAAAAATTTAGGAAAAGATTTAGACGAAACAAACAAACTTACTCAAATTCTTATAGATTTAATTAGCGTTGGCCGCATTGTAGTTGCTCCATTAGGCTTAAACCAAAGTCTTTTTGATTGTTTATCTAAAAATCTTTATAAAACACTTTCTAGTGCAGATTATCAAGCTCTAGCTAAAAAAGATTCTAAAACTTCTATTGATATTGCTAATTCAGCAGAAGCTAAAGCTAATTTAGAAAAAGTCGCAAAAGAAATTCTTGTATTTGTTCCTACTATTAAAAAAGCGTTAGAGAAAGTCCGAGAATAATTGTTAAAGTTTTACCAGAAAAATTTACTAAATTTTTCTTTGCTGGTGATTATTGGTTTAGTAATTATCCTAATTAAGCAAAAAACTTTTCAACCTGTTTTTCTTGCTAGTTGGGAAGGTCTAAAACTAGTATTTTGCTGGCCTAATATTCTTTATCCAATTGTAGCAACGCTTTTAACCATGATATTTGCTTTATTACCAGGTTTAAGCGGTGCAACTTTAATGGCTCTAGCTGTGTCATTAACTCTAAGTTGGGAACCACTTTATGTGCTGCTTATTTTTGGTGCATTTGTTGGCGGATCAACTTTTATGGGGTCGGTTACAGCTATTCTTTTTAATATTCCTGGCTCTGGCCCAAGTGCAGCAACCTTGCTAGATGGCTACCCACTAGCCCAAAAAGGCGAAGCTAAAACCGCTATAGGCTGTTCCGCCGCTGCATCTGCAATGGGTTCAAGTTTTGGCGTTTTTGTCCTAATTTTATTAATCCCTTTTATGAGCCAAGCTATTTTGATTTTTAGCTCACCAGAATTTTTAATGCTAACCCTTTGGGGATTAACAACTATTGCTGCAATTTCTACAGGCTCCATTCTTAAAGGGCTAATTATGGGCGGATTAGGCTTTTTAATTTCTTTTATCGGTCAAGATCCCCGCACAGCCGAGGCTCGCTACTCTTTTGGTATCACTTATTTAGCTGATGGTTTAAGTATGATTCCTATTCTACTAGGTCTTTTTTCTATTAGCGAAATAATAGCTTTAAGCGTTTCTGGTCAAGAAACTATTTCTGGTAAAACCCGTGTAGAAGAATTAACTGGAAGCGTCTGGAAAGGTGTTCGAGCCGTTTTTGAAAACTTTAATCTTTTTATTCGTAGTTCAATTATTGGAACAATCATCGGTATAATTCCTGGCGTTGGAGGAACTGTTGCAAGCTTTGTTGCTTATGCTCAAGCAGCACAAACAGCTAAAGAACCCAAACATTTTGGTCAAGGAGATATCCGAGGAGTTTTAGCTCCAGAAGCAGCACACGACGCTAAAGACGGCGGTTCGCTAGTCCCTACATTAGCTTTTGGTATCCCAGGCAATGAAGGAACAGCTATTTTATTAGCAGCCCTTCTTTTACACGGCCTAGCACCAGGAAAAGAGCTTTTAACTAATAATTTAACTTTAGTATTTGTATTAGTTTGGTCGCTATTTTTCTCTAATTGGATAACTTCTATTTTAGGTGTGTTAGTTGTTAGTCCTCTTGCCCGCTTGACCCTAGTTCGTACACAAATAATTAGTCCAATAATTTTAGTTTTAACTATTATTGGTGCATTTACTTATAAACAGAGAATTGAAGATGTTTTGCTAGTCTTTATTTGTGGAATTGTGGGTTATTACTTAAAAAAACACGCTTGGCCCCGTATCCCATTTATTATTGCTCTAGTGCTAGGAAATCTTTTTGAAACCAATTTCCATATCTCCCTTAAACTGAATGAATTAGGGAGGATTAATTTCTGGACGCGTCCAATAGTAATAGTATTACTAATATTAATTATTATTAATTTAGCTCTACCTATTTTACAATCTAGGCAAAAAGCAAGAACAGCAAATGATTAAATTAAGGGAAAAAGCTATTCTTACTTTTATTATTACAGTTTTTGTCTTGCTATTTTTATTTTCTACTATAACGCTTAGTCCTACTGCTCGTTTAGTTCCTCTAGCAATTTTAATTCCTACTTTATTAATACTAATCTTTCAATTAATTTTAGATTTTTCTCCAAAATTATCAGAATATTATAAAAAATATGATAGAGTAGATTTATTTAATGTAAAACGAAGGAAATATACAGATAAAGAAATACTAAATCATCTATATAAAGAAGAAATAAAGATTTTTAGCTATCTTTTATTATTAATTATTTCTATTTATTTACTTGGCGTTTTAATTACTTTACCTAGTTATATATTTTTATATTTACGCTTTGGTGTGCAAGAAAAAACAAAAATAGCTACCATTATTTCTGTAGCTATTTTTTCTTTACTATATTTTGTATTTATTTGGTTATTAAAAATAAACTTTTACTCAGGGTTGTTTTGGCAATAAGTTATTAGACTGAAATTAAAACACAACTACTGATTTTAAGGTATCTCCAACCTGTGCCATTAGGTTACAAGCTTTTTGTGTTTCTTCTATTGGAAAACGATCTGTAATAACTTGATCTGCTGTAATAACACGTCGGGAAATAAGCTCTAAAGCTTCCCTAGTATCATATGGGCCACAGGAATAACTAGAAACTAGCGTAATTTCATTAAAATAAAGGTGATATGGTTCAATTTCCATTTTTTCACCTGGAGCAGATCCCATAAAAAATACTACTGTACTACCTTTTCCAGCGCATTCAATCCCAAGCTTCATTACGCTAGGTGTTGGAGGCCCAACAATAACAAGGTCTGCCATTTCTCCGTTTGTAATACGGCTTACAGCTTCTCGTAAATCTTCTTTACTAGCGTTAATTACTGTGTCAGCACCTAATTGCAAAGCACGTTGACAACGTGATTCTACCAAATCAGCCCCAATAATTTCTTTTGCTCCATAATGACGGGCTAGCAAAACATTTAGCTGTCCCATTATCCCAAGACCAATTTGTAAAACTCGCTCACCGCCCTTCATTTGCGCCCGCTTAAAAGCACGTACTGAACAGGCTGTAGGCTCAATTAATGCTCCTTCTTCATAAGAAACACTATCTGGAAGTTTTAATGTATCTACACGTAAGTTAATTTCTGGAACTAAAAAATATTCAGCAATACCACCTGGTTTTAATGAAGTAGCTTTCCAGGTGCTACACATTGAAAAATAGCCGCGACGACAATGGCGACAAGTAAAACAAGGTGCATGATGATGGACAAAAACACGATCCCCTACTTGAAAATCTTTTACCTCTGAACCAACCGCCGCAATACGTCCAGCAGGTTCATGACCAAGCACTATTGGGGCTTTTTTACGAATATACCAAGGCGTAACATCACCTGAACAAATACCACAAGCTTTTACTTGTACTAAAGCTTCTCTAGGGCCAACTTCTGGCACTGGCATTTCTTCAATTCTGATGTCATTAAAATCATAAAGACGGGCAACTTTCATTAACATAATCGCTTAGGGAATGACTGCATATTTAATGCAATCACCTTTCTGTAATAAAGAAAAAACTTGATCTAATTGATCTAAAGGATAAGTATCTGTAATTAAGCTAGTAGCTAGAAGTCTACTACCTGCCAGCAATTCATAAGCTTGTCTAACAGAATTGCGGGTTAAATGAAAAGGGCTACGTAAAGTAATTTGGTCATAATGCAAGCGTTGTGTGTCAAAAGTTACAGTAGTTCCAGGCTTACAACCTCCAAATAAAACCACTTCGCCACCACGACGAGCAATATTTATTGCAGATTCCCAAACAGCCGGAGTTCCAGTACATTCAATTACTACATCTGCTCCACGACCATTTGTAGCAGCTAAAATCATTTCTCTAGCGTGTGGTTGACCTTCATTAAAATCAACAACTCGATAAGCATTTAATTTTCTAGCAATTTCTAAACGATAAGGACGACGACCTAAAACAATTATTTTTTCAAGTCCAAGAGCTTGTAAAGCTAATAAATGAAGTAGGCCAATAGCACCAGATCCTATTATAACTACTGTGTCATCTTCACGTAGCTTTAACATACTTAAACCGTGCATAACACAAGCTAAAGGTTCTAGTACAGCGGCTTCCTTAAAGGAGAGTTCAGCAGGTTTTTCAAACATATTTTGTGCTACAACATGAGCAGGAACTTTAATATATTCTGCATAAGCTCCTAGAGTATAATTATCCATAACAGCAGGACAAATATTTTCTTGATCACGTCGGCAAAAGTAACAATTTCCACAAGGCCCGGAAGGTGCTGACATAACAGAATCACCTTCTTTAAATTGCTTAACATTACGTCCAACTTTAGCAATTTCTCCTGAAAATTCATGCCCAAAAAGTGCTGGTAGAGGGAATTTTGGATGTCCACGTAAAAAAGTTTTTAGGTCTGTTCCACAAGTTAAGGCTGCTCGTACTTTTACTAAAACTTCACCTTCCTCTGGTGAGGGAGTTTCTATTTCCCTTAACTCAATTTGCCCTGGTTTAATTAATAGGTTAGCCCGCATATAAATACAGTAGTAAAAAAGTTATATAAAGTTAGCCTACTTTATTACTTTATTAATTACCGTTAATCTCCTTAAGTCGCTATTACTGAATTTGTTTTAGATATTGGTTAACTCAAATAACGTAAGAAAAGCTAAAAAGTGTTTTTTATAAAACATGCTATTATGCTCAATCAAAAAATTTTTCACAATCCATCTATGCCTAAGCTGTAAATTAGCTAATTATTTAGTTTTTACTTTATAGATAAGTTCTAAAAACATAGATCTAAGCTTACCCATTTAAACCCATTTAATAGCAAATAATAACCATTAATCCCTTCTTTAACTTCACTTGTTAAAAAGATAAAGACCATATTTTTTATTTAGCTAATATTTCCACTAGGATGACAAGCCTGTCTCATTTGTCATTTAGATAATCTGTGATTACTGGCACTTCCTAGTAGTTACTTTATTAAGTAAATTATTGTAATACTAGGAAGTATTTTAACTAATATTTATTGTAGTAGGAGGTCGAATGTCTCGAATTAGTAGAGATACCTTAGAGCATATAGCTAACTTACCAAATTTAACTACCATATCTTTACCTAAATGGTTAGATTTACTAGTAGATATTAACAATCTTGAAGAAGAAAGTTTATTAGAAAATAAGGTAGTAATTAGTAAAGAGAATTTATACTTAAGCAATTTTAATTTAGAAGCAGAAAATTACTTTATTAGAAATAACTCAAGATAAAAAATTTGCCCAGCACAAAATATGCTGGGCTGGTAAAATTTAATTATACCCTAATGTATTAAGCTTAACTCTTTACATTATTAGTAGTATTTGTTTCAGACAAGTTTTTAATGTGTTTTAGCACTCGTAAATGAATGCGATGAATAATAGCGTCTGACCAAATTTGCCAGTAGCTATAAGGCCAAATCTTATGACGATACCAGGTTGTGCCTTCTATTCTAGTTCGTCCGTTTGGCAATTCTGTTAGCAAAAATTGCCCACCTTCAGAAACCAAATAATTAGTTAAATGTGGTGGATGAATATCTGAGTAAGGTGTAAGTTCTTTCATTGCAGGAGGTTGAGAAGTGACCGAGAATTTTAACAATCTTGGTTCGTCCCAAATTTCAATTGGTTCAACAAATGGCCCGGTGGAAAAATTACAATAGCGAACTGCTCCAACTCCATGACCTTTAATTTCTGCTTTAATTGGATAAGCAACACCTAACTTAAAGAGCCAAGTGTCCGGTGCTGGTAGTTCAGAAAAGGTTACAACATTATTCCAAACTACTGAGGCAGGTGCATTTACTTCTATAGAAGTAGTTACAGGAATTAACGGAGCCTCAGCAGGACTTTTTGACTCTGCTCCAATTAACACAGGCATAACTAACAGCAAAATCATTGCTACTTTGTGTGACTCGCTTTGTAGCCAAGGCCGAGTTTGAATTAAATAGCCAACTATTCCACCTATTGCCCCAAGAACTATCCCTATAGGAGCAGCCATTAATAAACATATTGCTCCTTCAACAGCAAAAGCAATTAAGCCTAACCCTAGAAAAACTATTGAAAGACAAGAAACAAGTATACAACTAATAAATCCTTTTGGTCGGTGATATCCATGTACTAATACAGAAACTAAACCTAATGTAAATGGTAAACCTACAAATAAACTCCAGCCATAATTACCTAGTAACGAGACAGCAAAAACTGTTGAGCCAAGGAATAAAGGAATAGTAATTAAAAATCCCATAGCAGCACTGCCCATAGGATGCTCTGGAATTACTCGGTCAAGCGCACGTTTTATTGAGCTATTAGTATATCTTTCCTTTTGACCTTCTTTATAAGAAGGTAGTGTAGCTAAAATAATGAAATACAAGAGGTTAATAAAAGGTAAGAAGAAAAAGACTACTAACCAATTAGGCAATTGTATATCTCTTAATCTTCGTAAAGTTAGCAAAACTCCTACAGCAATAAAAGGTATTGCCATTGCTAGCAAAGTACCATAAAAAGGCCGATCATCTACATTTAAGTTATTTATCCTAGCCTCAGAAGGTAGTACTAAGTAGCTAAACAGCGACCAGGAACGGTTAAAAAAGTAGCTAGCAACTAAACGGTCAAGATTATACTTAATAGCAAAAAGAAGCACTCCCCAAAATAAATAGCCGCCTCGATCAATAGTGCCATCTATTTGCCAAAGATCTGAGATTTTTATCTTCATGCACATCTCCTTAGAATCAGTTTAGGCAATAAATAGTTGAATATTTTTATTTTTCTTATTTGACAATATTATTTGGATATTTGCACTAGATTTTTTGTTTTAAAACAAAAAAATTAGGGTTAGCCTCTTAGACAAGAGTTAATCCTAATTTTTTACTAAATAAATTTTAATAACTTAAAGTTATTCCGTTTTTAAGTCTGTGCCACGAGGATGATTAAATTCTGTGTTAGGCTTCCATTCAGCCATTTTATCGCTATTTGCTAGCCTTAGTCCCATTAAAAAGCCAACTGCACCTAATTGGCGTGGGCCTTCCCAATTCCAATCAGCTTTTATTGTATCAGTAGGTTTATGATAATCGGTTGAAAGAAATTTTCTTGCTCGTGCAATAGTTTCTTTTTCGTCCCCATCTGGCGCACCTAAAAGCATAATTGCTGGAACGCCTTTTCTAACAAAAGAAAAATGGTCTGAACGATAAAAAACTTTTTCTTCAGGAAAAGGATCTGCAAAAACCGTCCCACCTGTAGCTAAAGTTACTTCTTGCATTAAATCACCTAAATTAGAATATTCCATGCCAAAACCAGTAATTTTTTTAACCGGGCCATAGGTTTCTACACCAATTCCATCATAATTAATATTTGCAGAAATTTTTTCTAGCGGCCAAGTAGGATGATTAACCCAATATTCTGAACCAATTAAACCCATTTCTTCAGCAGTAACAGCTAAAAAGATAACAGAACGTTTTGGACGAGATTTAGTAAAAGCCTCAGCAATTGAAATTACAGTTGCAACACCTAGGGCGTTATCTGCTGCACCAGGGTAAATTGTTCCATCAGCTTTTTTTCCATAAGCGTCATAATGTGCACTATAAACAATAGCTTCTTCTTTTAACTTAGAATCAGAACCTTCTAATAAGCCTACAACATTGCTAGCTAGGGCTTCAGATGTTTTAACTTTAATTTTAATAGTTAAGTTATTTTTTGTGCTAAAGCTAATGTATTCATTATTTTGAGCTTTCTCTTTTAGTTGGGCTAAAGTAAGTTCGCCTCCAGCAATTAACTTTTCTATTGTTAAATCATCAGCCAAAATTAAAGGGATTTGAAAAGAGAAATTGGTTTTTGCATCTGCTGCAACTAATTTAGGTCTGGCTAAAAATTCAGCAATACTGCTTATTGAAGAGCCTCCAAAGCTAGTAATAATAGCTCCTGCCGCACCACGGCTAATTAAATTATTAAAAAAAGCTCTTTGCGAGTTGTATTTTTCTGGGATAGTTAAATTTTTGGGGCGACCCGAAAGAATTACAACTATTTTTCCTTTTACATCTATATTAGCAAAATCATCATGGTTTACTTCTGGTGCGCTAATTCCATGACCAACAAAAACTATTTCACCTGTAACGTTTACATCTTTATCTGGTTGTGGAAAAAGCACGCCAAAATTTTCAACATGTTTTAATTGTGTTTGGCCTAGCTCTAAAACACTTTCACTGGTAATTTCTCGTGAATTAAATTTTATAGATTGTAAATAGCTATCTTTATCTCCTAAAGGCTTAAGTCCAAGTTTTTGAAACTGCTCAGCAATATATTTAGCTGCTCGTTCGCCGCCCGGAGTTGCTGTTCCTCGACCTTCCATTTCTGGATCGGTAAGCTTAGTAGTAATTTCTTTAATTAATTCTGTTTTAACCTGTTTAGAGCTTTCTTGCTCTGTTGTGCTTAATGTGGGAGCAAGTTTTTCACTTGTTGCAGCAGTTTGAGCTAAAACATTTGTAGTAGAAAATACTAGTAAAAGAATAAGAAAAAGGCTTGAAAGTAGATTTTGAAATTTTCTCATTAAGAATATTTTCTCCAAACTTTATTAGAAAGTAAAAATGCGTATCTGAAAAATCACCAAAATTTAAGTTTTGGCTTAGTTGAGATGCAAATTTTTGCGGATTAACAGCACTTAACGCTAACAACAAATTGACGGTTGCAAAACTTTGCTTTTAACATTTTTATCCTGTTATTAACTGTTGTTATTTTAGCAGCACTTGGTTAAATTAATAGCCCTAGCAATAAATCATTAAGCAGCAATAAAATAATCCTACAAAAAGGCATCATCAATAAACTTATGTGGTATCCTCCAAATGGTATTCGCTATAAATTAAATGAAACTCATTGGCCTACAGTAGAAGAAGCCAAAACTGCGCTACTTTTTCAACCAATAAAAATAGGAAATCTTACTTTAACTAGTCGAACTTGGGTGCCGGCTATGGTGCCTTGGCGAGCAACCGAAGATGGTTTTGTAACAGAAGATAATTTAGATTGGTACGGTCGTTTTGCAGCAGGACGACCTGGAGCAATTGTAGTTGAAGCAACTGGAGTTCGTGACGTTCCTAGCGGGCCACTTCTTAGAATTGGTCATGACCGCTTTATTGAAGGTCTTAGCAAATTAGTCCAAAGAGTAAAAGATGAAAGCCAGGGCGAAACTAAATTTTTTATTCAAATTATAGATTTTCTCTCTGTAAAACGCCGACCCGAAGCAGAAAAATATTTTTCTCGTTTTCTAAAAATCACTAACCAGCACCGAGAAAAGCTAGCCCAAGTTCTAAACTCAGAGCATTGGCTAAATCTAGCTGAAACAGAAATCCGTAATTTTTAGCTCAAGCCTCAGATGAGTTACAAGATCAAGTAATGAATGAGCGCGAACTAGAATCTTTGCGTTATGGCTATCGAGAACGTGTTACTGATGAACATTTGCCACATATTAAAAATTTACCTGAAGTTTTGCCAGATATTTTTGCTAGTGCTGCTCTAAGAGCGCGTCAGGCAGGCTTTGATGGTGTAGAACTCCACTATGCACACGCTTATACAATGGCATCTTTTTTAAGTGCGCGTAACAAGAGAACAGATGGTTATGGAGGAGCGCGAGAAAACCGCGTCAAACTCCCACTTGAAGTTTATAGGGCTGTTCGTAAAGCTGTAGGCGATGATTACGTTGTAGGAGTTAGGTTTTTAGGTGATGAAGTAATTTCAGACGGAAATAGAATTGATGATGCAATTTATTTTGGTTTAGAATTTGCCCGCGCTGGCTTTGATTTTCTTTCCATTTCCAAAGGCGGCAAGTTTGAAGATGCAAAACCGCCTAAAGTAGGTGCTGCCGTTTACCCTTACACCGGCCCAAGTGGTTATGAATGTATGCCAACAATGAATTCTGATGAGCTAGGCCCATTTGGTCGGAATATAACGCTTGCTCAGCAAATTAAACAAACCATTAATAACGAAGGGTTTAATACACCTGTAATTACTGCGGGCGGAATTTCTACTTTTGAATTAGCAGAACAAACTTTGCAAGAACAAAAAGCTGACATTATTGCTTCTGCTCGTCAATCTTTAGCTGATCCTGATTGGTTTTTGAAGATGAAACTTGGTCAAGGTCAAGAAATCCGCCGATGTAATTACACTAACTATTGTGAAGCACTAGACCAACTACATAAAGAAGTAACTTGTAAGCTTTGGGATCAAAAGAAAGAACCTGGCGCAAAATTAACTAGCGATGGCCGACGGCGAATGCTGCCCCCAAGTTGGAATAGAGAAAATTAATTTTTTAGTCTTGATCTGCTTCGTGGGGTTCAAAGCCAAAATAACGTAGCCATTCTTTTAATTCACCTTTAACTTGTGGCTTGTTATCTTGTTTTTGAAGTGTTTCTTTTTGCTTTATTTCTCCAATTAAAGCTAGAAATTCTGCTGTTTCTAAATGTTTTACGCTATGAATTTTGCTGTAACTAGCTAGTGAACGATCAGAAGTAACAACAGTTAATTGGCGTGGATTAGAAGCTCTTTCAACAAAGTTTCTGATTTTACTATCTGCGTCTTTACCTCGTTGGCTATAGGAAATTTTTACTCCATGATAGGCAGACCCTTCTGGATGATGTGGATCAGGCGCACCATCAAAAATAACATGAACTTTAGCTTTTTTATGATAGACAAAACTAGCTAGTAAGCTTAAAAGCTCTTGCCTAGTTCGTTTACGCCCCATTACATTATTCCCATCTATTAAATAAAGCATTAGCTTCTAGTTATTTTTCCTTTATTTTTAATCCAATTTTCGCTTTCTATATGTAATTTATCTAAAGCATTTTGTAACTCAGTTTGTTTAGTTTCAACTTCTTGTTCATCGCTATCACGAGAAACATAAATTGCTGGAGCATAAGCAATTAAGCCGCGAGAAAAAAATTTAGGTATACGAAACCGATCCCAACTTTTTAGCTCCCAATAATTCATTGGTGTTTGACAAACGGGTAAAATTGGACAACCTGTTAGTTTTGCTAGCTGTATTGCACCTGGTTTAGCCTGATAAATCGGGCCTTTGGCCCATCAATTGTAAAAGCAACGTCAAAACCTGCTTGTAAACAACTAGCCATTTCTCTTAATGATTTGCTTCCGCCTCGTGTTGTAGAGCCACGCGAGGCACCATAGCCAAAAAGCTGTATCATCCGGGCAATAATTTCACCATCATAACTTTGACTAGTCATTACTACAATGCCCATTTTACGAAAATACCAAGTCGCAGGCAAAATTCGGTTATGCCAAAAAACATAAATTATAGGTTGTGTTAGTGGAATATCGCCATGTCGGTCACTTCCGCCTAGCATTTGCCAACGCATTGTTAAACCAATTAAAGAAACTAACAAGTAAGCTAAAAAGGCAGCAAAACGAATAATAAAGCGCTTTTTCCTAGGATAACCATCTAGCAAAGTAGCTTGGTAGACTTGTTGCTTTATTTTGGTTATTCGTTCTGGTGCAAGTTCTTTAGTTTGTCGACTCATTTACAACAACTTCTTTTTTAGGTTCTAGCCTTGCTTCTACAGTAGAAGCACCTTGACCAATTTCTACATCTTGTTCCCAATCTTGATAACCAATTCTTACTATTGTTGCTTTGTACTGTCCTAGAGGAATTTTTTGTAGCAGCAATGACCCTCGATCATCTGAAGTACCTACGTAATGATTATTTAAGTAAACATTGCTATTAGGTGGTCTTGTATAAATAATTAAAGCTCCATTTAGAGAAGATGTAGTTGGGTTAAGACGTTTTAATTGATAGGGTAAAGCATCTTCATCACTTTCTAAACCTGCTGCGGCACGAAGTTCTTGACCTAAAGAAAGGGCAGACTGTTGACGATCTTCGGCCTTTTTAGACATAGATTTTAATATTACTTCAGAAACTTTTTGTGGTATTTCTGCCCGCCAAACATTTAGTGGAGTAGGAGAGGCTTGGACGTGTTTTTTTGCTAGTTCCATAATAGTATCAGCCTCAAAAGGCATTCTCTTAGTCAAAGCTTCATAAAGCATTACTCCTAAAGAATAAACATCTGTACGAGGATCAAGTTCTTTATCTAACCATTGTTCAGGCGACATATAATAAGGCGTACCTGCTACACGCCCTTTTTCCGTTAAGCTTTGCATTGAAGCACCAGCAATTTTCAATTTAGCTAAACTAAAATCTATTACCTTAACGGTTTCTCCTAGACCTTCAAATTCTTCTAAAATAATATTTTCTGGTTTTAAGTCGCGATGTATCACGCCTTTACGATGCGCTCTTTGTACTGCTCCGCAAATTTGTAAAAATATTTTTACCGTTCGTTTTATTGGTAGTGGACTATCATTATTAAGTATTTGTCTTAGTGTTAAGCCTTCTAAAAATTCCATCACAAGAAAAGCTATTCCATCGGCAACACCAAAGTCAAAAATTGAAATAGCATTAGGGTGGCGGATACGACCAGAAGCTTGAGCTTCACGGCGAAAACGTTCAATTGCAACAGGGCTAGAAATTAGTTCAGGTCTTAAAGTTTTTACAGCTACAAAGTCTTCAATAATGGAACGTTTTGCTTTATAAACAGTTCCCATAGCTCCTTCGCCAATTGTTTCAATAATATGATACTTGTCGGCTAAGATGTCACCTGATTCCAGTCTTTGTATTAATGTAGTTAACCTAGCACCATCTTTAGGGCAATGTTTCATGCCTTCGGGCCATTCTTGGTTACATACAGCGCAAATCTTTTTTTTCATAAGTAGGATCTGTCCATCTGTTTAGATAAGATTCCCATAATATATCAACTTACTAAGCATGCAAAATAGAAATCATTAAATCAATAAGTTTGCTTTGCCAGCAACCGAAAAGAGTTCTATTATAATCTTATCAATCACAAAATTATTAATACTTAAGGAGACTAATAAGTTAATGTTAAAAATACTTAATTTATTGCTTTTAATTTTAGTTAGTGTAGCAACTGTTTGGGCAATAGCACCCATACAGCAAAGCTTACCTAATGGAGTTCAACTTATTACAATAGAAGAGTTAAAAACCAAAATGGACAAAAAAGAAAACCTACTAGTACTAGATGTACGTGGGCATGCAGGTTCACTAATTAAAGGTGCAGTTCGTATTCCTTTAGCTGAAATAGAGAAAAATCTAGATAAATTACCTAAAGATAAACTTATAGTTACAGTGTGTTCTTGTTCAAATGAAGGTTCAAGCGGACGTGCTGCAAGAATTTTGATGGACAAAGGTTACACTAAAGTAGCAGCATTAAAAGGCGGTCAACTAGCTTGGGAAGCAGCTAAATATCCTATAGACATTGTTGCTGTTGAGTAGGTTTCCAAAATTTTTCAGAAAAGCAAAAGGGGCATTAAAGCCCCTTTTTTATTTTTTAAAAGTTTTTGTTTAAGGTAAATCTGCACCTAAACGAAAGCCTACCCTATTATCTCTAAAGTCATTTGGCTGCCAAAACCGGTTAGTATTTTGAAGTACTTCTTTTTTAGATTTATAACTACCCCCACGAATTATCCTACATTCATTGCAAGGCTCTATTTTAGCTGCGGAGTTAGGATAAAGCGTTACTGGGCTAGCTGTCCATTCAAAAACGTTCCCACACATTCCAATAATACCGTAAGGACTACGATCATTAGTAAGTAAAGCAGATGTAACAGCCACTATGCTAGCGTTATTGCTTTCACCTGAAACGGTTTTTGTTGAATCCCAATCTGTTCCCCAAGGATAAAGTCGGTTATCTGTACCACGAGCCGCATATTCCCATTCAGCTTCTGTTAACAAACGAAACTTAAGACCCGATTGAGTAGAAAGCCATTGACAATAAGCATTTGCTTCATCCCAAGAAATACCACTTACAGCAAACTCTTCTTGTCCTGCTACAAACTCTGAACCTGTCCAACCTTCTGGCCCGGAGCGATTAGTAGCTTTAAGATATTCTTGATATTGTTTATTGGTTACTTCATATCTACCGATTAAAAATGCTGGTACTTTTACTAGATGTGCTGGTGTAGAATCTATAGGAACACCTTTTTCTACTTCACGTCCCATCATATATGTACCTGTTGGAACAGAAACCATTTGCATTTTATCCAACCAAGGTTTGAAATCTTTATTGTCATTTCCTGTAGTATTACCAACTTTAGCTGGTTCATTAAAGAAAAAGAAATAAATTATTAACCCAAGTATAATGGCAAAAAAAGCTCCAGCCATTATTACCAATAGTCGGCTAGTGTTGTTAGGTTTAGAAGTAGTATTTTCTTCTGAACCAGCAATAGGAGTAGAAATAACTTGGGGAGGAATGCTTTTTACTGCATTTGGACGAGAACCATTTATAGGATTTGTTTGTGGTCGTCCTGCTAAACCACCAGAACTAACTTTATTGGCTGCACGACTAGCATCTCTAGGATCTAAGGATAAATCCCCGCTATAGTCCATTGAGCTAGAAGACTGCATTTTTACTTCGTTTGGTAAGCTTAAAGGAGCAGTAGCACCTGCTGGATAAGCACCAATTGGTTGAGCAGGCTTTATTCCTTTAGCTCCTCCCATCATAGCTTCACCTGTTGGACGTACAATTACAGGAGATGTCTCTGGTCTAATAGACACATTTTCTTGAGACATAGCTTCTTCTAATTGTTCAGCTAATATGGTTGCTGATTGTGGCCGATCTTCTCGTTTTTTAGCTAATGTTCTTAAAACAACTGCCTCTAAAGCAGGAGAAATATTTTCTTTTAACTCTCTTAGTGGCCTAGGTAAAGCATGAATATGTTTAAGAATTAAAGCCATTGGTGTTGTAGCTTTGAAAGGAAGATCTCCTGTCAACATTTCATACATAATTACACCTAAGCTATATAAATCTGAACGAGTGTCTAGTTCCTGGCCTTCGGCTTGTTCTGGAGACATATATTGAGGAGTACCTACTACCATGCCTTGTTGGGTAAGATTTACTGGCCCTTCGCTAGCTGCTTTAAGTTTAGCAATAGAAAAATCTAGCACTTTTACTAGCTCGCTAGGTGTACCATGAGCAACTATTACAATATTATCCGGTTTTAAGTCTCTATGAATAATGCCTTTGCTATGTGCTGTATCTACAGCAGCACATACTTGTTTCATAATATTTAAGGCTTTTTCTGGCGTTAAACACCTTTCTATTTCTAGTAATTTACGTAAGCTAATCCCTTCCAAAAACTCCATTACTAAGTAAACAGTTTTATCTCCAGTAACTCCAAAGTCCATCACATGTATAGCATTAGGGTGATTTACAGTAATTGCTGCTCTTGCTTCACGTCGAAATCTTTCTACTGTAGTTTGGTCAGAGACTAGATGTGGATGTAAGATTTTTACAGCCACCATAGTATCCATATGGACGTGTTTAGCTTTATAAACATTGCCCATACCACCTTGACCAATTTTAGATTCAACACAGTATTTTCCGTCTAAGACTGTGCCTAAAAATTTATCTACATCCGCAGGTTCTGGAGCGTCTAACTTTTTTCCATCAAAAGGACAAAAAGTTGTTTGCTCCTGAAACTCTCGACCACATGAAGAACACTTTTTCATGATCAAATCCCAATTGTGGATTAATATTAATTATCTCAACTACCATTAAAGATAAAACAGATTTTGGAGATAAACTTAACTTTATAGATTCTATGTAAAGTTATTAAGTAGAACAGCTAACTGCTAGGAAATTTGACAAATCAGAGCAATTATAACCCAAGCCCTAAACTACAACAAGGCATTAATCAAAATACATCCCTCTTTACCAAGTGGTAAAAGCTAGTTTCTTACTTCATTAGCAAACCACTCTAATGTATCATTACTTACTTTAAAATTGCGAAAATATTGCTGTTCTAATTCTTCGGTGCGAAATCGATCTAGATCACTATTTTCTAAAAAGTCATCTCTAAGCTGTCTATCTCGGTTTGCGACAATTTGCGGCAGTAATTCATCAATATATAAGTATTCTTCTCTTAAAGCAAATAATGAACTAGCAAAAAGATCTTCTGGAATTAAACCTGATATTAAGCCTTGTTGGTTAAGTTTAGTGCTTAGCTGATTTCTTAAGCTTTCTTGCTCTATTTTAGAAAGAGGTTCTTTATAAATATCTCGGACACATTCGTGTAGCTGAGCGTCTAAAATACGTCTTAATCTTGCTTGAGAGTTAATTGTTTGAATAATAATTATTACTTCATCAGCTAATAGCTCACCTAAAATGATTGCTTTAGTACATTCTTTTAGCTTACGTAGTCTTTCTCGACCATACCGGTTAAGATATTGTTGACGCTCAAGGTTACAAAAGACTAATTGTTCAAAAAACCCTTCTTTTATATTGTCAATAACATCTTGGCTACGAGCTAGCAAGTAAAGTTCTTCTTCTGTAAGTTCATAATCATCAATAAAAGCAACACTATTAACAATTTCATAAGCTAATTGAAAGCGTTCTAAATGTGCAACAATAATGCTAAATAGTTCTGCTTTTCTACCACTTTGCCCTGAGCCTAATTCCATTAAAATATCATCAAATTTCCCATAATGATGAAGAAGTGCTTTGGTTCTAGCTTCTAACAAAATAGCTAGATCTGATTCTGTCAATTGATAGTCTGATTCTTGGGAAAATATTTTACTAGTACAATCTTGTAGGCTAAGAATAAAATCTGGTAAAGAATTTTCTTCAACAGGTTGTTTTATAATTTGATCTAGTTGGTCAAAAATTTCTAATGGAATTTGTCGTCGTGATGCCAGGGTTCGTAAACGACTACACTTAAAGAGCAATGTTTGTTCCTGTGAGCTATTATGGTGCATTGCAAGTGTTTCTTTGTACTCATCAATTAAGCTACGGTTTTCTACTTGTTTCTGAATTATATCTAACTCTAATCTATCTCTTTTTCCCCGACTAAGTTGATAACGATTAGCTAAAGCTTCAAATTGCTGTTTTACTTGTGGCAAATTAGATTGTCCACTTTTATAACTTTCTGCAAACTTTTTATAATAATCCTGAGCAAAACAATCTACTAATTTAACAATAACAACTGTCCAGCGAGGAATATTTATTTCTTGGTAAAGCTTTTGTGCTAAAAAGCCTCCATCTTTATCTAAACTTAAGTCAAACCGCTTAAGCGTTTTACCAGTAAACCTTAATAAAGTTTCCTGAATTGTTTTTAGATCGCCTTGAATGTCACCAGCAATAAAAAAGTAATAATTAGCAAAAGCATGGCCTTCTTCAAAAGTTTTATTAATGCTTTCTTGTCCTGTAGTGTTATTAGTAAAAACTATACGTTCTCCTGCTTCATCATAACGTGCGCCATACATTACAAGACGGTTATTAACTTCTGGTTTTAATAAGTCCTTAATTGGCAGTTCCATACCAAACATATATTCGCAAAATGTTCCACCATTACCACGATGGTAAATTCTATCTGGATAAATAACTATTTCGTTTCCACTTAAGAAAAATCTATCATGTGGGCCAGTTTCATTTTGATTTTGTTCATTAAAAAAGTGTGTATGAAGTCCCTGGCCAATTACGGTTGTAAAATATTCATACCGTTCATTAGTTCCTGAAACAAAGCCAAGTAATCTAATATCTTTTATCATAAAGAGTTAATCAAATGTTTCCGTAAAAAGATCTTCAAAAGCTAATTGTTTTGCTGAAGTTTTATTATTGGTTGGAACCGTTTCTATTATTGGTTCTATTGCTTGTGTTGCTAGGGCAGCGCGAACATCACGAAGATTAAAACGAATTAAACGAGCAGTCACCATAACAGCAGGAATTCGGCCCTTTCGTCTTAATTTATGTATAGTTGATTCACTAATTTGTAGAACTTCTGCTAGTTGCCTAGCAGTTAAAAAATCGCCTCGTTTTTCTTTATTTTCTCGATTTTGTTCACTCATAAGCCAACCTAAATTTTTAAGTTAAACAAAGCATAACATGGCTGGAAAAAATCTTTAAAAATTTATTTATTAGTGTCCTATTGCAGCAGTGTCAGCCCCACGAGAATCACTTCCGCCTAGGCGTATTCCTGTTTTATCAATCATTACACCTTGAGCATTTCCAATATAACCAGATTTTTCAGAAAAATTATGTCCTTTAGCTTTTAATAAGTTTACTAAATCTGAAGAAAAACCATAAGGTTCTACTACAACAGCATCTGGTAGCCATTGATGATGAAAACGAGGTGCATCAATAGCTTGTTGAATATTCATATTGTGATCAATCACATTTATTATTACCTGTAATACTGTATTAATAATTGTCGGGCCACCTGGACTACCAATAACTAAAAATAGTTTTCCATCTTTTACTAAAATAGTTGGTGTCATAGAAGAAAGCGGACGTTTACTTGCAGCAATAGAATTTGCATTCCCTTGAATTAAACCATAATCATTTGGTACACCTATTTTAGAAGCAAAATCATCCATTTCATTATTTAATAAAAAACCTGCACCTCTCACCGTTGCACCACTACCATAACCACCATTTAATGTATAAGTGTTTGAAACAGCATTACCCATTTTATCAACAACAGAAAAATGTGTGGTTGAGTCTGATTCATATCTAAGAGCTTGGCCCGCTTTTATTTCTTTACTTGTATTAGCTTTACTAGATTTAATAAATTTTCTTAGTTCTTCAGCATATTTTTTTGAAGTTAGCTCACGACTAGGAACTTTTACAAAATCAGGATCGCCTAAAAACTCGGCTCTATCAGCAAAAGCTAGTCGCATACTTTCTATAATTAAATGGTTTCTCTCCAAAGAGTTAAATCCTAAAGCAGATAAATCAAAAGTTTCTAAAATATTTAACATTTCTATTAGTGCTATTCCGCCTGAACTAGGAGGAGGCATTGTTATTATTTCATAGCCTCGATAACTGCCTTTTAATGGTTCACGAATAACAGGACGATAATTTTTTAAGTCTTCTTTAGTAATAATCCCGCCATGCTTTTTCATATCTTCAACAATTAAATCTGCTGTATGGCCTTGATAAAATTCTGTTGGGCCTTCGGCTTGTAAGCGAGCTAAGGTTGCGGCTAACTCAGGTTGTTTTAAGATCTCACCTGGTTGGTAATATTCTCCGTTTTTTAAAAATATTTTTTTACTTTCTGGAAATTGACTAAGCAAATCTCTAGGGCCGGTGCTACCACTAGGAAAACGTGTTACTAAATCTTGATTAGTGCTTAAAAGGTTTGCTAGCTCATAGCTAACAGCAAACCCGTCTTTAGCTAATTTATGAGCAGGTGCAACTAAATCCGCCCATTTCATACTTCCATATTTTTCTAGTGCTAAAGCCAGTCCTGCAACTGTTCCAGGAACGCCTACAGCTAAATAACCTACAGTAGAAGACTTAGGAATAACTTTTCCGTCTTTATCTAAGTACATATCCCGACTAGCTAAGCTTGGAGCAGTTTCCCGATAATCTATAGCTGAAGTCTTTCCATCAGCCATACGAATTACCATAAAACCTCCTCCTCCAAGATTTCCTGCCGCAGGATAGGTGACAGCTAAGGCCAAAGCTACTGCAACAGCAGCATCAACAGCATTGCCACCTTGTTTTAAGATCTCAACTCCAACCATTGAAGCAAGTCGATCTGCACTAGCTACGCAACCTTCTTTGGCAAAAGTTGGAAGTATTTTAGCTGCTTTTGGCGAAGTAAATTTTAAAAAACTTATTGAATAAAAAGTTAAGCTAAATGAAAGTAAAAAAACTAATGGTCGGATGTACTTAAATAACATATTAATCTCAAAAGCTGATTTTTCAGGCTGTTAAAAGAAAAAGACAAAGGAAAAACCTTTGTCTTTTAACTTAAAATCTCTTATGGGGGCTAAATTACTGAAGTTCGACATTATCACCAACAAAAACTTCTCCACCTTGAGTGCGAACAATAATAGCTACTGCCGTATTTCCTTCTACACGAGTAACTACCAACTCTCCTACAACAGTACGTGGTAAAGTGCTATTAGGATATTCAGCACGTATTTTCTCTTTTTGAACACTAGGATGGGTTATTGAATAATTATTTCCTCGATAACGTTCACTACCACCTTCACCATTCTTAAAAGCAATCTCATCATCTCGAAATCTCTTTATTGACTCACTACTATTTTCACGAAAGATAGTAAGGTAATCACCAACATTTATGCCTGCTTTTTGGCCTAAATCTATTATGACTACATCAGAGGCACTCAAAATTTCCCTTGCATTTCTAGCAGTAACAATTTGGCCTGTAGATTTTCCACTTGATGGTGCTAATGGATCTAATGGAGCAAACGCGCGTTGTTCAGGCAATTGTGGTTTTTCATACTTAACTAGTGCATCCCCTAAGCGTATTTCCCCACAAGATTCTGTTACTTGTATTGAAGAGGTTTTTTCATGAACTCCTATAACTTTAACAAATCCAACTTCTTCAGAGAAATAGCCAAGTAGTTGGCCTCTTTTAGAAAAACTATTGACATTCTTAAATGGATGATAAAAAGGGCCTCTAGGCCTAATAACTTGATAAGTATCCCCTAGTTGAATACCATCACCTTGACCTTTATTCATAAAGGCACGTGAACCTCTGTACATAAAGGATGCCTCATCTTCTTTTGGGCTGCCAATAATCCTTGTATCATAGGAAATTTTTGTATCGCTAATAAACCCTGCACAATAAACTTTGTCTCCTGTAGCAATAGGAGTTGGCTTAGAACCCTCTTGAGCAGAAACTAAATTTGTTGTTATAGAAGTAAAACTAATGGCTAATGCTAAAACAAGCGTTGCGTTTTTAAGTTTACGCATTAAAGTAGCCTCCATTTAGATATCTTATTTTTTAATTAAATGAAATGGTAGTATTGTTTATGATAACTTATCATTAAAAGGAAAATTTTTGAAACCTGTAACGGCAAAGCTAACAAACTTAAAGCTTTGAGTCAATAAAAAACTTCCTCTTTGCTGCAAGTAGCTAAATCCTTGGCTTAAAGAAAAAACTTATCTTCCTTAATCAAACTAATCAAAACACTTATAAATTAAGCTGAAAAGAATTGTTTTCCGTTAGTAATTAAAATAACATTGCTTTTTTATAGCTTTAAGTCATTTATCATTAAAATTAAAGATCTTTTTTTGAGAAAACAATAGGAAGACAAATTATGCACAAAATTACTTTAATTCCTGGTGATGGTATTGGCCCAGAAGTTACTAGTGCCACTTTAAGAGTAATTGAAGCAGCAGGTATAAAAGTTGAGTGGGAAAGCTTTATTATTGGTGCTGCTGCAATTGCAGAATATGGTGATCCTTTGCCAGAAGCTTTACTTGAATCAATTAAACGTAATCGTATTGCCTTAAAAGGCCCTGTTGGAACACCTATTGCTAGTGGGTTTGCTAGCGTAAATGTTGGCCTACGTAAAAAATTAGACCTTTATGCTAACCTGCGTCCTGTCAAAAATTTACCTAGTATAAAAACTCGTTTTGATAATGTAGATTTAGTTATTGTTCGAGAAAATACAGAAGATTTATACTCTGGCCTAGAACATGAAGTTGTGCCAGGTGTGGTGGAAAGCTTAAAAATTATTACAGAAAAAGCTAGCCGACGTATTGCACGTTTTGCTTATGAATATGCTCGTAAATATAACCGCCGCCGAGTAACTGCTATACATAAAGCCAATATTATGAAACTATCAGACGGTTTGTTCTTAAAATGCGTTCGTGATATTGCTAAAGAATATCCTGAAATTCAAAGCGATGACAAAATTGTTGATAATGCTTGTATGCAGTTAGTGACACACCCAGAAAACTACGATGTTTTACTATTAGAAAACCTTTATGGGGATATTGTTTCTGATTTAGCAGCAGGTTTAGTTGGGGGATTAGGAGTAGTTCCAGGTGCCAATATTGGCGAACAAGTAGCAATATTTGAAGCTGTACATGGTTCAGCACCTGACATAGCAGGTAAAAATATTGCTAACCCTACTGCACTGCTACAATCAGCTATCTTGATGTTAAAGTATATAGATGAAATGGATGCGGCTGAGCGAATTGAGAAAGCAATTAATCAGGTTTTAACAGAAGGAAATGTACGGACTCCTGATTTAGGCGGCACCGCTAACACAACAGAATTTACTTATGCAATTATTAATAAATTAGATTAATTAGCTTAATTAGCTTAGCTTAAAAGATAACTAAGAAAGGATCCAAATTAAAAAATGAAAATAGAGTTAGAAATTAATTCTCTAGCAGAAATTAAATCAGAGGTTTTAATAGTACCCATTTTCCAAGAAGACAATCTATCACACCCATTGTTAGCTGAATTAAACCAACTTAGTAATGGAGTTTTAGCCTTACTGCTAGAATCAGGTGAGTTAAAAACTAAAAAAACAGAGATCAGTTATCTTTACATTGGTAAACAAGCTAATATTTCTCGCTTAATATTAGTTGGGGCAGGAGAAAGCACAAAAGTAACTTCTCAACTTCTAGGTCAATTAGCAGCAACTGTTATACGTTTTATGGTAAGCAAAAAACTTGCGTCTGCCGTTATGCTAGTAAGAAACCCTAGTAATTTAGCTAGTAACCTGCTAGCTCGTCATATTACAGAAGCCGTTTTACTTGCTCCTTATGAGCAGAATAAATATCAGAAAAAAGAGGAAGAAGATTTTCAAATTAGTAGTCTAGCTTTAGCATTTGAGCACACAATAGACAAACCTTTATTTGATGAAGCAGTTTTACGAGGAACAATTGTTGCAGAAGCAGCTAATTTTGCTAGAGATCTAATTTTAGAGCCAGCTAATAAGCTTACACCAAAAGAGTTTGCTCGTCGTGCTGGTGAAATGGCAAATAGTCTAGGGCTTGAATTTAATGCAATTGATGAAGAAGAATTAAAAAAACTAGGTATGGGGGCTTTACTAGCTGTTTCTCAAGGTTCAGACGAACCTGCCCAACTAATTGTCTTACGCTACCGAGCAAGTAAATCAACTGACAATAGCCCAATTGCTTTAGTAGGAAAAGGTATTACATTTGATTCCGGTGGCATATGTATTAAGCCTAGGGAAGGCATGTGGGAGATGAAAACCGATATGTCTGGTGGTGCTGCTGTTGTTGGGACTATGGCCGCTATTGCCAAATTAAAACCAAATGTTGATGTACTGGGAGTAGTAGCAGCATCAGAAAATTTACCATCAGGTAAAGCCTATAAGCCAGGAGATGTAATAACAGCTTATTCAGGAAAAACCATAGAAGTTATAGATACAGATGCAGAAGGAAGAATAGTTTTAGCAGACGCATTACACTACGCAAATCAACAAAAGCCAAGTTGTATAATTGATTTGGCAACCCTAACTGGGGCATGTATCATCGCTTTAGGTAACTGTCGTGCTGGAATGATGGGATCAGATGACAAACTAATGAATGAGTTACGCCAAGCAAGTGAACAGGCAGGAGAAAAACTTTGGCAATTGCCTCTTACCAAAGAATACCAAGATATGATTAAAAGTGATATTGCTGATATTAAAAACTTGGGTGGGCGTTATGCTGGTGCAATTACGGCAGCAGCCTTTTTACGTGCATTTGTGGGTGACACACCTTGGGCCCATCTTGATATTGCAGGTACAGCCTGGCAGGAAGAAGACCAACCTGAAATGGCTAAAGGGCCTACAGGTTATGGGGTACGTACTTTAGTAGAATTTATTTTATCACGCTCACAAAAAAATTAGATTAGAAGGTAATAACCTATGAAAAGACGCATTTTTTTAACATCTTTAGTTATTGGTTTAATAGGTATGTTTAGCATGCCAGCTTATTTGCAATCTCGTAAAGCTCCAAATTTCAGTTTTTCTGATCTAGGAGGTAAAACACAAAGTCTAGCGGCTAATCGTGGCAAAGTAATATTAGTTGATCAATGGGCGACTTGGTGCGGCCCTTGTAAAAAAGAAATTCCTGCCTTTAGCGAACTACAAAAAAAAATACCCTGACAAACTAGTAATCATTGGTATTTCTTATGACGATGACCAAAGCACTTTAAGCGAATTTTTAAGAAAAGACTCCCTTGGTCAAAAAATAAATTATCCTATTGTTTTTGGCTCAGATCTAAAACAACAACCTTTTGGTTATCCTGAAGCTCTGCCTACTCTCTATGTTATTGATAAAAAAGGCGCAATTCGTAAAGAGCATGTAGGTTTTATGCCAGCAACAGAATTAAATGCTCTAGTTGATAAACTAGTAGCAGAAAATTAGTTAATTTTAATTATCTATTTATAATGTTAAAAATAAAACCCTCAGAATAGAGGGTTTTGTTTTTTAAGCAAATTTAATTATCTTCTCTAATTACAGATCAAAATGTTAAAAGATAAAGTTTTTAATTTTTTGTTCTCTGCTGAACAACAACAAAACGCTTTACTAGCAAAAGCGTTAGAAAATATTTCTCTAGGTATAACTATTACAAATGTAGGAGGAAAAATTATTTACACTAATTCAGCAGATGCTCTAATGCATGGTTATACAGTAGAAGAATTAGTTGGACAGGAAATTAAGTGTTTTTCCCCTAAAGAGCTATGGAAACCTATTACGGTTGATGAGCTTAGAAAATTAACTAGCTGGCAAAGAGAAACCGTTAATATAAAAAAAGATGGTAGTGTTTTTCCTGTTCAACTTAATTCTACTGTACTCTTAGATGATCATAATCAACCTGTTGCTATTGTTACTACTTGTGAAAATATAAGCAATCGTAAGTCTGTTGAAGAAATGGAATTTTTATTCCAGATCTCTCAAGCTAGAACTCAAGCTGAAGAAATAATTAGTCAAGAATTACAACAAGAATCTGCTGGAAGAAAAAAGGCTGAAGCAGAACTAAAAGAAACTTATCAAACCTTACAAGCTTTAATTTTAGCCTCACCATTAGCAATTATTATGCTTAATCCAGATGATACAGTAAAAATCTGGAATCCTGCGGCACAGCGTGTTTTTGGTTGGAAAGAACATGAAGTTATTGGTAAACCCTTGCCTTTTTCCTCAGTTGATGAAGAAGAGTTAATTTTAGCTGAAGAGCTTTCTGATAGAGACAAAGAGCTTTTACTTTGGGATAAAGCTTTTGCTAGTGCCAGAACTAAACAACTACGGTTAGATAATTCTATGGAAACACGCCGTCAAAAACGAGATGGTTCAATAATAGATGTAAGCATTTCTGTAGCACCTTTATTTGATAAAAATGGCTATTTAAGCGGCTCTATGGCTATTATTGCAGACATTAGCGAGCATAAATTAGCTGAACAAAAGTTGCGAGAATCCCAACAACAATTACGGGCATTATCCTTAAGGCTTCAATCATTACAAGAAGAAGAAAGAACTAAAATTGCTAGGGAAATTCATGATGAACTAGGCCAAGCTCTAACAGCATTAAAAATGGACTTAGCTTGGATAAATAAAAAATTAGTTATAGAACAAGAGGTTATTAAAAATAAGTTTCAAAGTATGTTTCAGTTAATTGATTCTACAATCCAAACTGTACGTAGACTTTCTACTAAGTTACGTCCAACAATCTTAGATGATCTTGGTTTAGTACCAGCAATTGAATGGGCTATAAAAGAATTTCAGTCCAGGACAGAAATGGAATGCAATCTAGTAATAGAACCGAAGGATTTTAATGTAGAAATCCATCTTGCTACAACAATTTTTCGTGTTCTTCAGGAAGCTTTAACCAATGTTGCTCGTCATGCTAATGCAACAAAACTAGATGTTATCTTAAGAAAAACTACCAATGCAATTTTTTTAGAAATCAAAGATAATGGTCAAGGCATTACAGAAACAGAAGTTTCAAATCCAAAATCACTAGGGTTAATTGGTATTAGAGAAAGGGTTTTAGCCTGGCAAGGCAAAGTTTCTATTGTTGGTAATTTTAGGCAAGGAACAACTCTTAGCGTTGAAATTCCTATTTTAACAAATTAAATAAATATATTTATGTATGAAACAGATTAAAATTTTAGTAGTTGATGATCACTCAATTGTAAGACAAGGGCTAAAGCAAATATTAGCCGATAGTCAAAGCCTTATAGTTGCAGGAGAAGCTAGCACAGGTCAGGAAGCTTTACAAAAAATCCGTAGCAGTAATTTTGATATGGTAATAATGGATATTTCCCTACCTGATCGTAGTGGGTTAGATATGCTAGAACAAATTAAAATTATTGCTCCAAAACTTCCTGTTTTAATTCTTAGCATGCATGCAGAAGAACAATATGCTACTCGCGCCTTTAAGAGTGGGGCTTCCGGCTATTTAACTAAAGAAAGTGCCTCTGAACAACTAGTTATTGCTATTAATAAAGTAGCTCAAGGGGGAAAATATATCTCTCCTAGTTTGGCAGAAAAATTAGTATTTGAGCTTGTAAAAGATTCAGAAAAAGCTCTTCATGAAAGTCTATCTGACCGAGAATTACAGGTTCTTTGTTTATTAGCTTCAGGAAAAACACTAACAGATATTTCTCAAGCTCTGCATGTAAGTGTTAAAACTGTTAGCACTTACCGAACACGTATTTTAGAAAAAATGGGAATGCACAATAATGCAGAACTTATTCGCTATGCCTTAGAGAATAAATTAGTGATTTAAGTACCTATTAATTGAGTACGCATTAAGTAATTAACAAGGTTTATTCCTACACTACTGTAAGAATTTTTCTGACAAGCTTTATATATGACTTCTTACATTAAATGTAGTTTTTCTCTGATTGTTGCATCTGCTTCATTTAGTTTAACTTATCCTTATAACATATCTCAGTAGTTAGATTATCTAAATACAAAACTAAGTCCTTCTGTTAAAACTTATTAGTATTCTGCATAGTCTATATTACTGCGGTAATGTAGACTGCTTTTACCTTCAAATATTAGGTTAAGGTTTACAAAAAAGGAAAATAAACTATGTTACAAAGTTCTTCAAAAAGCTGTTCAAAATGTGGTGAATCTTTTGTAGAAACTGCTCTTTATTGTCCTCGTGATGGTACATCTTTAATTAAAGAAGATACATTTATAGGCAAAGTTTTTGATAGTAAATATAAAATTGAAAGTTTTATAGGAGAAGGTGGAATGGGAAATGTTTACCAAGCTAAACACTTACATATAGGTTTCCCTGTTGCAATTAAAATTCTGCATAAAAAGCTTTTAACAGATCCTACGGCTGTAGAGCGTTTTCGTCGTGAAGCTCGCTCAGCTAGAGCAGTTAACCACCCAAATGCAATTCAAATAATGGATTTTGGTATTACTTCAGATAATATTCTTTATATAGTTATGGAGTTAATCATAGGAATAAGTTTACAAAAAGTATTAGAAAAAGAAACTATTCTAAATGCAGCAAGAGTAATAAAACTAATGCGTCAAATTTGTTTAGCTCTTGATGTAGCACATAGAAAGTCTATTGTTCATCGAGACTTAAAACCAGATAACATTTTAATAATAAATGCTGGAACTTTTTCAGAAACAGTAAAAGTTATAGATTTTTCTATAGCTAAAATTAAACAAACTGGAGATGATCCTAATATTACTCGTGATAACATTGCTGTAGGAACACCTCAATATCTTTCTCCAGAACAAGCCCAAGGGTTGAAAGAACTTGACCATAGAGCAGATATTTATAGCCTAGGAATAATTCTATATCAAATGCTTACAGGTACTGTCCCTTTTAATAGTAAAACCACTGCTATGACGCTACTACAGCACATTCAAGCTAAACCTAAAGCACCAAGAGAAATTAATCCAAATATCCCTATAGCTTTAGAAAAAGTAATATTAAAAGCTATAGCCAAAACTCCTAGTAGTCGTCAACAAACCGTTTTAGAACTACTTGAAGAATTAGAACTCTCAATTCCAACCCCAGAATCATTTGCTACTAAATTAGATACTCCAATAATTAAAAAGGAAGTAAAAGATTTCTCCTCTAAAGAATCTAAAGAGGCAGAAATCGCAACAGAATTAGCAATACCAGCAATTAAAATTAAAACAACTCCAAATAAAACTCCCGTTGTAAAAACTACTGATAACAAAGATCTTTTTCAAAAAAGTGGTAAGTTGTTTAATGAAAGCAAAAACAATATTTTGCCAGCACTCCAAGATAAAGCAAAACCAAAGAAAGGCTTTCTAAAACGGGTTTTTAGCTGGTTTAGGATAATTTTAAGTAATTAAAAATTACTAAGTTTTAGCCCAGAACTTAGGCTTTTACTAGATTAGCAAACTTTTCTTGTATTTTCTTTTGCCCAAAGCCAGGAAAACTAATTAATAGTTTTGCATGTTCTCCTTCACCCTCACGGCGCAGAACTAAACCTTCTCCATATTTAGGATGCTTAACTCTCATGCCTGGCTTAAATGTTGTTACACCTGTAATAGGTTTACTCATAGAAACAGGAGCTAGCTTTTGTGTTGCATAAACGTCAATTCCTGTCATCATAGACGGTTCGGTTTTGGTAGTTTTTTCAGGTATAGTTATACGACTAGTATTTTTATTTGGAGTAGATCCAGTATCTTTTTCCTGTTTATTAAAAAACTCTTTTACACTATCTACACTATTATAAGTTCTACCAGTGTAAGTGTTTTGTTTTTTAGTAGCAAAATTAGTATTTCCAAATCGTTTGGTAGCAAAACTAGCTGTAGAACTACGCTTAGGAATTAAGCCGGCTCTAACGCTTTTTAACCAGCTATTTGCACGTGAAAGATCTTCTAATGATTCTAGTGGGAGTTCTGATAAAAATTGTGATGGTTCGCAGGAAGATTCTTCACCATAAACCCGCCTAGTTAAAGAATGTGTAATATAAAGCTGTTTTTCTGCCCTAGTAATACCAACATAGCAAAGCCTTCGTTCTTCTTCTAGCTCGGCAGAATCGCTAAAAGAACGTGAATGAGGAAATAAACCTTGTTCTAACCCAACTAAAAACACTACCGGAAATTCTAGCCCTTTAGCACTATGAATTGTCATTAAAGTAACAGGTATTTCTCCATCATAACTATCTGAATCTGAAACTAATGTAGCACTATCAATAAAATTTCTTAAAGTCTCGTCTCGATTTTCTGATTCTACCGCAGCATTAACTAATTCATCTAAGTTAAGCAATCTCCCTTCTGCTTCAGGAGTATTTTCTGCTTTTAACATCTGTGCATAACCTGTTTTATCTATCACTAGCTTAACTATGGAAGAAAGCGAACAATTATCTGTTAATGCTTGTAGTTTTTCTACCAAATCACGAAAAGTTAAAAGTACTGCTAAACTACGCCCAGCCGCTTTGTTAGTTGTTGTCAACATTGAAATTGCATCCCAATAAGAAATTCTTTCCTGGGCAGCAGTTGTTTCTATTAAATCCCAAGTTGTTTTTCCTATACCTCGTGCTGGCACATTAATAATACGACTTAATGCAACATTATCACTAGGATTAAGTAATAATTTTAGGTAGGCTACTATATCCTTTATTTCGGCTCTTTCATAAAAGGAAAATCCACCTACAATGTTATAGCGTACTCCAACTCGTCGGCAAGCTTCTTCAAACAACCGCGATTGAGCATTAGTCCGGTATAAAACAACACAGCGAATATTTGGTTCTTCTCGTAAATGCCTTTGAATACGGTTAATAACAAACTCTGCTTCGTTTTCTCCATCATAAGCTTGATAATATCGGATATTTGTTCCTACTTCATTACTAGTACGTAGGTCTTTTTCTCGCCTTTGCTCATTATTACGAATCAAATTATTTGCAGCATCAAGAATTAATTTTGTTGAGCGGTAATTTTCTGTTAGCTTAATTACTTCAGCTTTAGGAAAGTGTTTTTCAAAGTCTAAAATATTTTGAATATCTGCTGCACGAAACCGATAAATTGATTGATCTGGATCACCTACAACACAAAGGTTCTGAGTTTTTTCTGTAAGCAATTTAATTAGTGCAAATTGTGGTGGGTTAGTATCTTGGTATTCATCTATTAAAATATAGCTAAATCTATGATTATAATGGTCTCTAATCTCAGTTGAATGTTGTAAAAGCTGTACAGTTTTTAAGAGTAAATCATCAAAATCTAAAGCATTACTACTAATTAGTTTTTGCTCATATAATTTATAAATTCTACCAATAGTTTCCTTTTTTAAGTCTTCACCATATTGACGCTGTGCATTAGAAGCAAAACTTTCCCAACCAAGTCCACGATTTTTTGAGCTACTAATACTAGCTTGAACCATTCTAACAGGGGTCATTTTTTCATCTATTTCTAAATCTTTAATACAACTTTTAACCATTCTAGCCTGATCGTCGCTATCATAAATAGTAAAATTACGATCATAAGCTGTACCATATTTACTAATAGGAAGTTTATCAATATGTTGCCTTAAGACTCTTACACAAAATGAATGAAAAGTAGCAATTAAAGGTGAGCTTAGTGCTTTACTACCTGAATTTAATAATAAATTTTCTACTCTGCTACCCATTTCTTGAGAAGCTTTGTTAGTAAAAGTAACAGCTAAAATTTTCTCTGGCCGAATTTGTTTTTCTTGAATTAAATATGCAATACGATGAGCAATTACCCGTGTTTTTCCAGAGCCTGCTCCAGCTAAAACTAAAAGCGGGCCTTCGGTAGTAGTAACAGCTTTGTGCTGCTCGGCATTTAATATATCCAGTAAACTCATAACTTTTTATAATCTCTGATTTGTGGGTTAAATTGTAGTAAAAATCTAGCTAAAAATAACTTTCAGGCGAAATTTAGGAGATAGAAGTATGGCAGAAGTAGCAGTGACGCGCAAGGGGCAACAGCGAATAGAACAAGGCCACCTTTGGATCTATCGTAGTGACATCACATTACAAGGGAAAGACCCTTCACCCGGTTCAATAGTAAAAGTCTTATCTGCAAAAAAAGAGTTTTTAGGCCAAGCTTTTTATAGCTCTCTTTCTCAAATAGCCTTAAGAATGCTAACTAGCAGTAAAGAAAATATTGATGATAATTTTTGGAAAAAACGTTTGCAAACAGCTTTTAATTTACGAAATAAAGTAGTAAATAATGCTGAAGCCTATCGCTTATTACATGGAGAAGCAGACCTAATTCCTTCACTTGTAATTGATCGCTATCAAAATCATTTTGTAATACAAACTTTAAGTCAAGGTACAGATTTACTAAAAAATACATGGGTAAAATTATTAGTAGAGCTTTTTCAACCAGAAGCAATAGTTGAGCGAAATGATGTTAAAGTACGCAAGTTAGAAGGATTAAGTGAACAAATAGGTCTTCTAATGGGTTCATTGCCTAAAGAGTTAACAGTTAAACAAAATTCTTTAGCCTTTTATGCTGATCTATTAGAAGGTCAAAAAACAGGTCTTTTTCTTGATCAAAGAGAGAATCATCTAACAGCACAAAAATATGCACAAGGAAAAGCACTAGATTGTTTTACTTTTAATGGAGGTTTTGCCTTAAATATGGCTCAAACAGCTAATACAGTTCTAGCTGTAGACGTTTCAGAAAATGCAATTACTCAAGCAAAAAGAATGCTGCCTTAAATAATGTTACTAATATTTCTTTTGAACTAGCAAATGTCTTTGATCTACTTAAAAGTTTAGATGAGCAAAAGAGTTATTTGATATTATTGTCCTAGATCCTCCAGCTTTTGCTAAAAACCGTGGGGCTGTTACGGCTGCAATAAGAGGTTATAAAGAAATAAACTTGCGAGCAATAAAACTCTTAAAACCTGGTGGAATCTTAATTAGCTGTACTTGTTCTTATAATGTTAGTGAAGAAGTTTTTCTAGGAATAATTCAATCTGCTGCTATTGATGCAGGCCGACAACTACAGTTACTAGAAAAACGTGTCCAATCTCGCGATCACCCTATTTTACTATCTGTTTCGGAAACATATTACTTAAAATGTATGATCTTGAGAGTACTTTAGATTATTTTACCAAAAATAAAAGCTAGGAAAGTGTCCTAGCTTTTATCTTTAGTAATTAAATTTTTCTTATACTGTCATTATTTCATTTTCTTTATTTTTTGCTACTTCATTAATTTTTTCTATATTAGAATCTGTTAGCTTTTGAATTTCTTCTAGCCCATTCTTTTCATCATCTTCAGTAATTTTCTTATCTTTTTGCAATTTCTTTAGTTGCTCATTAGAATCTCGTCGAACATTACGAATGGCTGTGCGATGTTCTTCAGCAATATCACGTACCACTTTAGCTAACTGTTTACGACGTTCTTGAGTAAGAGGTGGGATTGGAATTCTTATCACTCTACCATCATTACCAGGATTAATTCCCAAATCAGAAGACCTAAGAGTTTTTTCTATTAGGTTTAATATTGAGGGATCCCAAGGTTGAACAGTTAGTAGTTGTGGTTCTGGCGCGCTAATATTTGCTACTTGTGTTAAAGGTGTTGGAGTACCATAATATTCCACAGAAATATTATCTAATAAATTTACAGAAGCGCGACCTGTTCTTACACTTGCTAACCTGCGACGCACATCATCAATAACCGTATTCATACGAGTTTTAGCATCTTTAATAACATCTTTGAGCATAGGATATTCCTTTCGTTGAAAAAAATTTTCTGCTCATTAAAAAATTTTAAGAGAGTAAAATATTAAGTTTTTACTAGGTTTTATTCAAGATTAACTATCGGAAAACTGTTCTGTTAAGTTAGCGGCTATTAAAGTGCCAACTTTTTCACCATGTACAACTTTTAGTATATTTCCTTGAACAAGCAAATTAAAAACAATTATAGGCAAATTATTATCTTTGCAAAGTGCAATAGCGGACGTGTCCATAACTTGCAGGTTTTGTTCTAAAACTTGTTGAAAAGAAACTTGTCTAAGAAGTCTAGCATCTGGATTTTTTACAGGATCCCCTGTATAAACACCATTTACTTTAGTTGCTTTTAGTATAACATCAGCTTTAATTTCCAAAGCACGTAAAGAAGCAGCACTATCAGTAGTAAAATATGGATTACCTGTGCCACCAGCAAAAATAACAATGCGTCCCTTTTCTAAATGCCTTATAGCTCTACGACGAATAAAAGGTTCTGCCACCTCTCTCATTTCCATTGCTGATAAAACTCGAGTAGGAACACCCATTTTTTCAAAAGCATCTTGAAGAGCTAAAGCATTTATTACAGTTGCTAACATGCCCATATAGTCAGCTGAAGAACGATCCATTCCTGCTACAGAAGCAGCTACACCACGAAAAATATTTCCCCCACCCACTACTAAGGCAGTTTCTACACCTAAAGCATGAATTTCTCTAACTTCTTCTGCAATACTAAAAACTACCTGTGGATCAATACCATATCCACGCTCGCCCATTAGGGCCTCACCACTAAGTTTTAATAAAATACATTTATAAGCGGCTTTTGTTGCCGACATAATTTTAACCTTAAGAAAATAAAATAATTGATGGAAATAAAAAAGCCCCTCAAAAAGGGGCATTTTATAAACTATTGTAGTGCGGCTGCAACCTCACTAGCAAAATCATCTTTCTTCTTTTCAAGCCCTTCGCCCATCTTAAAACGAACAAAGCGGCGAATACGAATGTTTTCACCAATTTTAGAAACCATTTGTTGAAGTAAACCACTAACAGTTACTTCATTATCTTTAATAAATTGTTGTTCTAGCAAACAAACCTCAGCATAGAATTTTGACATACGACCTTCAACAATTTTTTCAATAACGGCTTCAGGTTTATTTTTATTTTTTTCATCTGTAAGAGCTTGTTCACGAACAAAAACACGTTCTTTTTCTAAAACTTCTGCTGGAACATCTTCTTTGCTAACATAACGAGGTTCAGCAGCACAAATGTGCATAGCAACATCTTTAACAAATTGTTGGAAAACCTCACCACGAGCAACAAAGTCTGTTTCACAGTTTACTTCTACCAATACCCCTACTTTACCACCCATATGAATGTAAGAACCAACAACACCTTCAGCAGCAACACGGCCTTCTTTTTTCTTAGCAGAAGCAAGACCACGTTTACGCAAAATTTCCATTGCTTTTTCTTCATCACCCTGGGCTTCATTTAGTGCTGCTTTACATTCCATCATACCAGCACCAGTCTTTTCACGCAGTGACTTTACTGCTGAAGCAGTAATCTCAGCCATTTGATTCCTCCAAAATTTTACTTTATCTATTTAATTATTTACTTACCTTATATATAAGATTAAGTATAAATATATAAGCCTAGCAAAATGCTATTCTTCACTTTCAAGTGCTTCTGATTCTTCTACTTCAGCATAACCAGCAGGTTTTAAGTCTGCTACCGAAACAGCTTGCCCATCATTAACAACTGTTGTTGCAACTATTAAAGCTTCTGGTTCTTCCTTGCCTGCTCCCATTTGATTGCCTTCTATGACAGCATCTGCAATCTTTGAGGTAAATAAACGAACTGCTCTTAAAGCATCATCATTACCTGGAATTACATAGTCAATTCCATCAGGATCACAATTAGTATCAACAATTGCCACAATAGGAATACCTAATCTATTTGCTTCATGAACAGCAATTTCTTCTTTTTTAGAGTCAATAATAAATATAACCTCTGGCAATTTAGGCATTTCTTTAATGCCAGAAAGGTTTTTCTCTAAAGCTGTACGTTCACGTTTTAATTGAATAACTTCTTTTTTGGGTAAAGCATCAAAACGACCATCGGTTTCCATTGCTTCAAGGTCTTTTAAGCGTCGAATTGATCTTTGAATGGTTTGAAAATTGGTAAGCAACCCCCCTAACCAACGTTGGTTAACATAATATTGCCCACAACGAACAGCTTCTTCAGCAATTGCATCTTGTGCTTGGCGTTTTGTACCAACAAAGAGAAAGGTTTTTCCTTCTGTGGCGGCCTGGGTGACAAATTTAACGGCTTCTTTAAATAATCTTTGGGTTTTTTGTAAATCTATAATGTAAATACCATTGCGTTCGCCAAAGATATAATCTTTCATCTTTGGATTCCATCGCCTGACCTGATGTCCAAAATGTACACCAGCTTCAAGCAACTCTTTCATAGTTACTCCAACTGACAAGCTGACCTCCTAAATTTAATGGTGCGAGTTTAAGCCTAAGGCCACAAATCCAACAATACCACCTTTTGGTAGCAACTCGCATTTGCGGCCTGAGAAATAGAAAATTTTTAACGTTTTGAGAATTGGAAGCGTTTACGTGCGCCTTTTTGCCCGTATTTTTTACGCTCTTTAACACGTGGATCACGGGTAACAAAACCCGCCTTTTTAAGTTTACGGCGTAATTCAGAATTAAAATCCATCAAAGCACGGGTAATACCATGACGCACGGCCCCGGCTTGTCCAGATGTTCCTCCACCCTGTACATTGACTAAAACATCAAATTTTCCATTGGTATCAGTAAGAACCAATGGTTGACGAATAATCATTCGATGGGTTTCATTAGGAAAGTAAGTTTCTAAAGCTCTTTTATTAACAGTAATATTACCTTCGCCAGGACGAATAAAAACCCGCGCAACGGCGGTTTTACGACGGCCTGTACCATAATTTTGTACAGTTTCTGCCACTTGCTTTCTCCTCAGACTTTTTGAAAAGATAAAAATTTTATTTTAAGAGTTTATATACGGCGGCTAGGTGCTTGTATATTAACAACTAATTTTTCAGGTTTTTGCGCCTGATGAGGGTGATCTGGGCCAACATAAACACAAAGTTTTTTAGCCATAGCACGCCCAAGTTTAGTTTTTGGTAACATACCACTAACTGCATATTCAATAATTCGTTCTGGATGACGTGCAAACATATCTCTAGCCATAGTTTGCTTTATGCCACCGGGCCAAAGTGTATGATGACGATACATTTTGTCTTCCCATTTGTTACCAGAAAAAATCACTTTTTCTGAGTTAACAATGATGACATGATCACCCATATCAAGAAATGGGGTATAACTAGGTTTGTTTTTCCCCATTAAAATTGTAGCAATGTTTGATGCTAAACGACCAACTGTTAGTCCTGTAGCATCAATAATATACCACTTACGCGAAGCTTCTAAATTTTTTCCACTTGGAAAATAGGTTGACATAATTAAAGATTCTCCAATAGGGTCGTAAAAGGGACGAACGGGAAGAATAAAAAAATTAATCTCTCTTGTCAAGCAATATATCGGATGTTTTTGCAAGTTCGCCAAAGACAACTAGACATTAAAAATAATTCTAGCTATTATGGTCAGCTTGTGTAATGGTGGATAAAGTGTCTAAAGAAAATTTAATTGACCATCAATTAGAATCACCAGCAACTAATCCTTTAGCGATTAAACATCGCTTGAAAAAAAATATCATTATTTCAATCTTGCTCTTTATATTTTTAGCCTTTCTATTTGGTACTAAGCTTTTTGCTATTGGTGTTACTTTAGGTGCAATACTATCCTACTTTAATTACTATTGGTTAGATAAAAGCTTAAAAAATATATTATTAGATGTAACTCAAGGCCAAATGCCAAAAGGCGGATTAGCTGGTGTTAGTAGGTTTATTTTTCGCTGGATATTTATTTTGGGCATTTTAGCTTTATCATTTAGTTTTAGTGGTAAAACATTAACTTTAGGCATTACCGTAGGATTATTAACCTTTGTTAGTGCCGCAATGTTAGAAGTATTAGTTCAAATTCGCTTTTTATTATTTGAAAACAAATCTTAAGATCAACAAAAAGAAAGGGATAGTAAATGCTAGCAACGTTTTTTTGGGCAGAACAAGCAACAAATGCTAAAGAAGGCGGCGGCCATCATGTAGTCTGGATTGCTGAACAAGTAAATCATATCCTCGGCCCAGTTGTCTTTCCTATTCAAAAAGCCATAATGCAAAGTATTAATCCTAATTGGCAAGGTGATCCTCATAATGCTATTCCTGAACATATAACTTTAGTAATTATTTCTGTACTTATTTGTACTCTAGGTCTTTACTTATTTCGTGGTAAACTTTCCGTAGATAACCCTTCTAACCGTCAACAAATCCTAGAAGGAGCTATTTTACAAATTAGAGATTTATTAGACCAAATTGTTGGTGCATATGGCCGACGGTATTTAGCTGTTATTGCATCATTTTCAATATTTATTTTAGTTTCTAATTTGATGGGTGTTATTCCTGGTCTAAAAGCAGCAACAGTTAATCCAAATGTTACTTGGGCATTGGGGTTGTTTTCTTTTGTCTACTATATTTCCAGGGGCTTTAAGCAACAAGGTTTTGGCTACTTAAAACACTTTATGGGTGGCCCAGAACTTATGAAGGGTTTCCTTATCCTTTTTGGTGTAATTATTTTTGTAGTAGAAATAATTAGTAATTTATTTAGACCTTTTACTTTAGGATTACGACTCTTTGTTAATATTTATGCTGATGAGCAGATAGCTGAAATAGTTGGCGGATTAGTACCTGTACTAGTTCCAGCATTTTTACTGGTTTTAGCTGTGTTTGTATCCTTTGTACAAACCTTTATATTTGTGGTTCTTTCTTGTGTTTACTTAAGTGAAACAGTTCCACATGATGATCACCATGACGATCATCACGATGAGCATGAAGGAGCGCATGCTTCGGCTCACTAAAAGTTTTTTATAACTTGGCTTTATCTTTAATTGTTCTTTGAGGTTAAAAGTTTTCTTTATCTGCACCATTATATATATATCTTTTTTTCCAACTGTCTGGAGCCTTGCTGTACGGTGTCAAGTGTTTACCGGGTGGGAAATGTTATCATACCTTGCAGATAAGCAAAAAATTACCTCTGTTTGTCAATTATTAAAATTTAACTTAAATTCAGGGGAAAATTTATGAAATTCAACTTAGTTAGATTACTTTCTATCGCTTCAATGATGTTTTTATTTGCTACCACAGCTTTAGCTCAAGATGCGGCTGGGGCTGATCGTCCATTAATTAAAATTACTGGTGCATTTGCTGTTGCTGTTGCTGCTTTAGGTGGTGCTTTGGGCGACGGAAAAGCTATTGCTGCTGCTTGTGAAGGAACAGCAAGAAATCCTGGTGCTGGCCCACGTATTTTCACTATGATGATTTTAGGTTTAGCACTTATTGAAACATTAGTATTATTAACCTTTGTAACTGTACTCTTAGGTCAATAATTATTAATAACTTGCTTGGTTTTTAAAGCCAGCACTACTTTATTAGTAGATTGCTGGCTTTTCTCTTGATTGCAATACTAGTTTGTGAGAAAGTAAGGTTTTCATAAACCTAGCAATCGTCATAACTAATAAGGAAAGGCTTAAGCGGCATGGAAAAAAAAGTTCTGGATAGAATTCTGACCATGGCGGTCAAAAGTGGTGTTTCTGATATTCACTTCCAATCAGGAAGTGTGCCTCTATTTCGTTATAATGGCGCATTAATGGATGTTAAGTATGAAGTGCTTACTTCTGCTGATACAGAATCAATAGCTCGTATTTTACTAAAAAACGAACGCTTACATGATTATGATGAGTTTGTAGAACGAGATATTTCTTACGGAATTGAAGGGGCTGGTCGTTTTCGTGCTAATGTTTTTAAGCAGCGTGGTACTTTTGCAGTTGTACTTAGAGCTATTCCAATTGAAGCCCGAACTTTTCAAAATTTAAGCCTTCCTCCAACACTTGCTGATATTGCCGATCTAACTCGTGGGTTAGTTCTAATTACTGGGGCAACTGGGAATGGTAAATCTACTAGCATGTCAGCAATGATTGAACATATTAACCGTAACCGTAAAGTACATGTTATTACTATTGAAGACCCTATAGAATTTCTTTATAAAAACCAAAAAGCCGTTATTACACAACGCGAAATAGGCGAAGATACCCGCACTTTCCGTGATGCGCTACGAACAGCATTACGACAAGATCCTGACGTAATTATGGTTGGTGAAATTAGAGATGGTGAAACCTTTGATACAGCCTTACGTGCAGCAGAAACAGGACATTTAGTTATGAGTGCAATTCATACTACAGATGTGCAAAAAACTATAGGTCGTTTATTAAGTTTTTATCCTGCTGAAGAACATACTTCTATTCGTTATAGAATTGCTGAAAACTTAGGGGCTATTATGTCACTACGTCTACTGCCTCATAAAAGCGGAAATGGTCGAGTCCCGGCTGTAGAAATAATGCGCACAACTCATGCTATACAAGATTGTATTAAAAATGCTGAAAAAACTAATGAAATTGCAGCACATATGGAACGCGGACGTGATCATTATGGAATGCAAACTTTTGATCAACATTTGTTACAACTCTATCATGAAGGCAAGTTAAGCTTACAAGTAGCTAAGGCTGCTGCTTCAAGTGTTGGCGACTTTGAACGTTCTCTGACCTTAGAAGGTGTATAAACTTAAACACTTTAGCAAAAAATAAAAAAATAAATCGCACTAACTTTTCTATTTATAAAAGTTAGTGCGATTTATAATTTGGAAACTTAAATTTTATTAAGAATTTTTGCTATATCTGGTTGAATAGGTAATCTAGCAAACATACTAATATTTGTTCCTCCAGTATTACCAACAGGAACAATTCCAACAGCAGAACCTAAAGCCCCAAAAATAATTCGTACAGTTTGACCTAAAATCTCTTGCACTGAAGCCCTGCAAAACCCAACTTTTAACATCCACCAGTGAGATTTAACATGAGCTACAACATAAAGTTGTCCAAGAACATGGGCGCGTTCTAAATGCTTAAAACTTTTTTCTAAATCTCCTTTAGCAAAAAATTCTTTTGCTACTTTCATTTCCGTATCAAAAGCTTGTCTTACTTGAGTATTCATACAAAGTCTTTATTGCTTTTTGCTATAAGCATTTTCTGCTAATTGTCTTGCATTTGGCAATTCATCGACTGCTCTTAAAACTTGCTCATCACCTTCTAATAAAACTTGATTTCCTACTTCTGTACCATAAGCAGCAGTAACAGCTTCTTCACGGATTCTGCGTTTTATATAGTCTAAATTTTCGTTAAACTGTGCTTCTGTAACCTTTAAATTTTCTCTTTCTTTACTAGAAATAAAAGTTTGAAAAGCAGCAACTACCTTATCTGTCACCACAAATTCATCAGCACTTAATTTATGGTTAAAGCTTGTTCGAGTTACTTTAAATTGGGCTTGTCCAGGTATAAGGCCAGCCGTAAGTTCCCTAGCAAAAGCAAATGTAGCATTAAATAGTTTTGCTCTTACAGGAGTAAACTCTGATAATTTTACCTCTACATCTGGCTTAATTCCCCCACCACTATAAACATCCCTTCCTGAATCTGTGCGATGTTTCTCACCTACAGGTTGTTTAGCATCTTGCTTAAAGTGGTTGGAATAATATTCATAAAATGATAGCCCTGAATAATCGCGTTGTATAAGTCTTCCGCTAGGTGTGTAGTATTTTGCAGTCGTTAGAGTAAGGCCAGAGCCATAAGGAAGCCTAAAAACGGTTTGTACTAAACCTTTACCAAAACTGCTTTCACCAACAATTATTCCTCGATCATGATCTTGAATTGCTCCAGCAACAATTTCTGAGGCTGATGCTGTACTACGATTAATTAAAATAACTAGTGGTATATCTTCTGGAGCAGAATTATTAGCGTCATGTGACCGGGATTCTGTGCGATTGTCTCGTCCTCTGATGGAAACAATACTTTGACCTTTTTGCAAAAATATATTGGAAACTTTGATAGCTTGAGTTAATAATCCACCAGGATTATTACGTACATCTAAGATTAAGGATTTCATTCCTTCAGACTTAAGACCTTCCATTGCTTGTAGTAATTCATCCTCTGTAGTGTGATTAAAGCCTCCTACTAAAGCAATATACCCAACACCTGGCTTAACCATAAAAGCATTACGTATGGAGGGTAGGGGAACAGCATCCCGAACAATCTTAAAAGTGAGTGGTTTAGGAACTCCTGCACGTTCTACTTCAATTTCTACAGGTTCTCCTTTTGGCCCACGTACATTTTCTAGTACTTCTTGAGTTGACCATTCTGTTGCTAATTTATCATTAACTTTTAGGATAGCATCTCCATAGCGTAGGCCGGCTTGTTCTGCTGGTGTGCCTTTGATGGCAGAAAGGATAAAAACTCGGTTATTACGCCGATTTATTGTGACACCAATGCCAAAAAATTGGCTATGTTGTTCTCTTTGTAGTTCTTGAAACTCTTTGCTATCAAAATAATTTGAGTGTGGATCTAATGTGCGTAACATGTTTTGGATAGCAACTTTAGTAAGATTATCATGTTTAATTTCATCAACATAATTTGTCTCTACTACATTAAGTGCTTCAGTGAAAATACTCTCTATATCTGTTGTACGCACTTGACTGCCAGGATTTGTAGCTTGGACTTTATGACTATAAAATCCACCAGCTAACGTTCCCATTAACATTATTGCAAAAATTAATACAGTAAAAGTTCTTTTTGTTCGCATCAAAACCTCACCAGCAAGGTAAAAATCTTAGTTTGACGAAGTGATTAGCTTTATATTAGCCACTATTTTAATGTATAGGAAATATAGCATATCCAGCTTTTTGAAGATAAGCCTAATTTTCTTTTAATAAATTTTTTGCCTGATAAATAGCTAACATAGAAATTTACCAAACTGCTAATTTTACTGGAAAAGACTCTAAGCTACTGCTATAAATGCCTGCTAATTTTAGGAAAAATTAATTTTAGGAAAAAACATGGCGATTAAATCAGATAAATGGATTAAACATATGTGTGAAACTGCCGAGTTAATCACACCTTTTGAAACTAGCTTGTTAAGACAGGTAGATAATCGTAGGATTATTAGTTGTGGCTTGTCTAGTTATGGCTATGATTGTAGACTAGCACGAGATGAATTTAAGGTTTTTTCCCCTATTCAAGGTACAGAAATTAACCCAAAACAATTTGACTCTAAAAGCTTACTGGATATCCCTTTAAGAACTGATGCAGATGGCTCAACTTATTGGCTACTCCCTCCACATTCTTATGCCTTAGGTATTACCATTGAACGTTTTAATATTCCTCGTAATGTAACAGCCATTGCATTAGGTAAATCAACTTATGCAAGATGTGGAATAGTTGTTAACACAACCCCGCTAGAAGCTAATTGGCGAGGACGGCTAGTTATAGAGCTTTATAATGCAGCAAATCTGCCTGTTAGGTTATTTGCTGAAGAAGGTTTTGTACAAATCTTGTTTTTTCAGTCAGATGAAGAATGTGAGACATCTTATAGTGATCGTCAAGGAAAGTATCAAGATCAATCTGGGCTAACTTTGGCTAAGGTGTAATAGTTTTAGCCGGAAACTGCTAACAAATCTGGCTATTTTGCGATCTTGGGTCTTGGTATCAGCATTTTTTCCGGCTAACTTACTTTTATTGATTTCTCTAAAAGCATTTAAGTTGCTTAAAGCTATAATTTCTAATCCATATCTTTATATTTGCTAGGGCGTTGAATATCAAATTTCTCTAATCGATATTGTAAGGTTCTAAAGGTTAGTCCTAATAACTTAGCAGCACGGGTTATATTCCAGTCTGATTGTTCCATTGCTTGAATAATTACGGACTTTTCCAGGTCTTCAAAGGAAATGCCTTCTGGAGGTAGCTTAAAGCTAAAAGAAGAAGCCTGCTCGCCTTCCTGACGTATTTCTATTGGCAAATCCTCAACATCTATATAATCACCTTCACAAAGTAAAATTGCTCGTTTCATTGCTGATTCTAATTGTCGGACGTTACCGGGCCAGGAATATTCATTAACAAGTTTTTTGACTGCTGGACTAAGCCCTTTAATTGGGCGAGCAGCAGAACGACCATGTTTGGCTAGAAAATAATCTACCAACAATGCTATATCACTTCGCCTTTGTCTTAAGGAAGGAATATTAATAGGAATAACATTTAATCTATAGTAAAGATCTGAGCGAAAAGTATTTTCCTTTACCATAGTTTCAAGGTCACGGTTAGTTGCTGCTAGCACTCTAACATCAACTTTTATTGGCCTAGTGCCACCTACACGCATAATTTCACGCTCTTGTAATGCACGTAGTATTTTAGCCTGCATACTAATATTTAAGTCACCTATTTCATCTAAAAATAGAGTTCCCCGATCAGCAACTTCAAAAAGCCCTTTTTTCTCAGCATGTGCGCCAGTAAAAGAGCCTTTTTCATGTCCAAAGAGTTCTGATTCTAATAAATTTTCATTAATTGCAGCACAATTAACAGCAGAAAACAGTTGGTTAACACGTGGGCTGTTATTATGAATTGCGCGGGCTATTAGTTCTTTTCCTGCTCCTGATTCACCACGAATTAAAACGGTTTCACTAGAGCGAGCAACTTTTATAATCATTTTCTTAACTTTGCTCATCTCTTCAGATTCGCCAATAATCTCTGTATCTAAGACATTTAGCTTTTCTAATGCTCGTGCAACTATTTCAAGCAATTTATCTTTGTCTAAGGGTTTTTCTAAATAATCATAAGCACCTAATTTAATGGCTTCTTTTGCTGAATCAATTGAGCCATGAGCCGTCATTAAAATTACAATAATTGAAGAATCATATTGAACTAGTTGATTAAGTAATTCTATTCCATCCATTCCACTCATTTTTAAGTCTGTTAAAACTAGGTCAAAACGCCCCTGTTTTACTAGTCTTAAAGCCTGCTCACCACTAGATGCAGTGCTAACAGTATAGTCTTCTTCACTTAAAATTAACTCTAAAATTTCTCTTTGGCGTTTTTCATCATCAACAACTAAAATTTTTTTGCGTGCCATTTATTAAGCTCCAGATAACTTGTTTTATCAATTACTTAGTAGGTAAGATTTTCCCAGTTTTTATTGCCCGATGGTAAATAAATAAAGCTACTCCTAAAATAGCTAATGAAACAACACCCCATAAAGTTGCCCAGAAAATAGCTGGAATACCTGTAATAGAAGCCATTCCTTGAGCGTCTGAATGTGTTGCAGAGGAAGCAGCTAAAAACCATAAAGTTTTTATATCAGATAAAGCATTTAAGCAACTTTGTATTGCTAAAAAGCTTAAAGCAAATTGTGCGCCTGTGGTTGGTAAAAACTTAGCAGCTAAAAATAATACTGTGGCTAAAGTAAGTCCTGCAATCCAACCAAACAAATTATTTGTAATAGCCAAAAATGCAATTAAAGTAAAAAATGTGCCTATACCAGCAGCACTTAAACCGACTTTTAAGCTATTAGGTAAGTTTGGCTTAGCAAAAAGTGTTACTCCTATTGCAGAAAGCAAAATAGTTAATAAAAATGAGGTATAGCCAACACCAATAAAAAATACGGTTACAGCTAAAACACCAACGGCTAGTGCAGCAAGGATTTTTCTAGACATCTCCCCTTTATAAGAAAGGATTAAAAGTAAAGCCCCAAATAACGCACTACCTAAATAACCAGCACTAAAAGTTACTACAGCAATTCCACCTGCAACAAGCGTCACACCGCTAGTGTCAGGGTTAATTGTCATTCCTTGAACACTTCCTAAAGTTAAAAGCCCTGCTAAAGCATGACAAGTTTCATGTACATAAGTAACAAATAAGTTGAATGGATAGAGTATTAATCTGCTTTGTGGAATAAGGCCGATTAAAAGAGTAACTAATGAGGCTAGCATTAAAAGCTTGAAGCTATTTTTTGATTCTTTCATAATGAAAATCCTTTCACTTTATTATTTTTATGTTAGCTAAATACTAAACTTTTTAATAGCAAAAGATGAGTCAATCTAAAAAAAAAGCCGGTAAAGAAAAACCTAGTATCCAACAGATAAAACAACTAGATAACTCTACTAAATCAGTAAGTTTATCTGATAACGATAATTTACTTATAAACAAACAACAGAAAGTAGTTTTACCACTAATCACTTTTCTTATTGCCATATTAGCCTATTTACTAACATTTGCCCGTACAGTTACTTTAGTAGATAGCGGAGAGTTAATACTCACTAGTGCTAAATTAGGTGTTGCTCACCCACCAGGATTTCCACTCTATACCATACTAGGCTATTTATTTACCAAACTACCACTTGGCAGCATTGCAGCAAGAATGAGTTTTATGTCTGCTTTTTTTGCTGCGTTAACTTCTGCTGTTTTAACCCTAATTGCAATAAACATCTATGACGTTTTTGCTCAAAATAGTCCAAATAAGCAAGGTAAAAACCCTAACGTACAAAAACAATTTTTAACAGATAGTATTTTTCTTCAACCCATCTTTAAGTTCTTGATGCCTCCAATAGTTGCACTAAGCTTTTCTTTCTCTACTACGCTTTGGTTTTATGCTTCTGTTGCAGAAGTTTACACACTAAATATTTTTATGCTTAGTGGAATTATTTATTTGATGCTTGAGTGGCACTTAAAAAAGCAAGCCAATGACAAGAAGGCAGATAACATAATCCCAGTAGCAGCTTTAATTTATGGTCTAGCATTAGGTGTTCACCATGTCACAATTTTACTTACTTTGCCTGCTATAGCTTTTTTTGTTATTTATAATGAAGGCTTTAAGTATTTACTTTCTAAACAAGTCAAAATAGCTTTTGTTACAGTGCTAATAGGCTTTGCTATCTACTTATATTTACCAATATCAGCTAACCAACAACCTATTTTTAATTGGGGGAATCCTTCTTCACTTGAAAAATTTTATTGGCACATTTCCGCTAAACAATACCAAGTTAACCTTTCACCTAGCCTTGAGATAGTTAAAGAGCAATTTAAGTATTTTGCTAATTTGACTTTTTGGCAATTTACTCCTTTAGGTTTAGTGTTTATTTTTGTTGGGCTTGCAGCACTTTGGAAAAATAAACGCAATATATTTTACTTAACTGTTTTAATTATTGTTTTTGACTTAGCTTATTCTGTAAGTTATGAAATTGCTGAAGATAAGGACGCTTATTATTTAACTACTAATTTTGCATTAACCATTATAATTGCTGCTGGCTTAATAGATTTATTTACCAAATTAGCTACAAAAAGTAAGCCTTTTGCTACTCTAACTCTAATATTTTTCAGTATCTTACCAATCTTAAATTTTGTTACTCACTATCAGGAAAATAACAAAAGAAATTATTTAATAGCTCGTGACTACGTAGAAAATGTAATGCGTAGTGTAGAACCTAGCAGTCTTTTACTTACTTTAGAATGGCAATTCTACTCACCATATCTTTATATGCGTCATTTAGAAAATTTTCGTTCTGATGTGGTTGTAATTGATGTAAATCTGCTTAGGCGTTCTTGGTATATTGAAAGTTATCTGACGCAGCAACACCCAGAAATGATGAAAGCTTGCGAAAAGGAAACTAAAGAATTTTTAGAAGATTTAAGGCTTTTTGAAGCAGATAAGCCATATGATAATGTAAGTATTAGCAAAAAGTTTTTTGCTCTTATAAATTCTTTTATTAACTACAACTTATCTAAAAATCAAGCAGCTTATACAATGTTACCTATTGACCCACCAACAGTTGTAGCTGATTACAATTTAGTTCCTCAAGGGTTAACTATGCGTATTTATGCTGATAAAACTTTTCATCTTGACCCAGCACCTTCTCTTGAGTTACGAGGATTATTAGATGGTTCTATTCATTTAGATGAAGTAGCTACAAAAAAATTACTACCTAATTATGCTACAATGATTGCTAATCGTGGTAAATACTTAAGCGTTGCGCAAAGGCATGATGAAGCAATAGAATTTCTACAATTATCATTAAAATTACTACCAAATTTTGACAGAACCTATCAGTTTTTAGGTGATGCTTATGCTGGTAAAGGTGAAAAGGTAGCAGCCGAGCAGAACTATAAAAAAGCATTAGAGTTAAACCCTACTAATAAATTAGCTCAGCAAGGCTTACAACAATTAAACCAATTGCCTAATTAAAATAAAATTTATGGTTGTTTTGTAGTTGCTTTGGCTAATTCTTGATTTAACGAATTATGAAAATACATTAAACTTTGTTCATAACGACCATAGGTAAAATGCTTATTAGCCTTTGATTCTAAGCCTTTTTGGATAGCTTCGCCCATCCAAAAATCTTCCTCTGTTGCGTTGGTAAGAATATCAATATTTTTTGCCAGTAATTTACAGCCTTTTCTGTCTCTGGTTTAGCTGAAATTAAACTATTAACTAACATTATGGAGTTGTTAATATCTACGGGAAAAATATTAAATAATGTAGCGTGACCAGGTTCTACTAAAATTAAACTATTAGGAAATAGATAATATAAAATATTAGCAACAGGTCTAATATTCCATTTTTCCTTATCAATTGGCTTAAGTTCCACTATCCGACGCTTAGGAAAAATATTTCTCATATGCAAACCAAATTGATCATAAATACCAACATTATCAATAAACATTGGATAAATTGTACTTCTATGAGCATGTTTAACATGGTAGCCTTCTAAAAAAATCTCTATACCTAACTTCCAATTTAATGCTTTTTTCTTGCTATGTGGTTGGTAAGAAATATGTGTATCAAAACCATAGGAAGTAAAATCTTCTACTAAATCGCCTAAGTAACTATCTATATCTAACTTTACATCAGGTGAAGGACTAACCCAAATAAAGCCATATTTTTCAACAACAGGTAATTTTATAAGTTGCGTTTCTTCAAGCTTGGTACAAGGAAAGCCTTCCTGATGTGGTAGGTGAATTAGTTTCCCTTCTTGGTTATAAGTCCAAGCATGATAAGGACATACAAAAGATTTTTTCTTTATTCCACACGGCTCATTAACTAGGCGCATTCCACGATGACGACAAACATTGATAAAAGCATTTAACGTTCCTTCATCAGTTCGCAAAACAACTATTGGAACACCTGTTTCATTATGAGAAAGATAATCACCTGAATTAGCAACTTGACTAGAATGTCCAATAATCATTGGATATTTTCTAAAGAAAAGATTTTTCTCTTTTTCCAAAAGCTCTGTTGATAAATAACCCTCAACAGTTTGTTGATAGCTATTTTCCACCATATCTGTAGAACGATTGTCTACATAGCCTAAAATTCTATCAATCAATGATATTTGGGTAGCTAATTTCATAGTATTTTACCTTACAAAACTTGAAATCCTCTCTGTAAAATTATGCAAATATGCTAAATATGTTGTTCTTTATAAATCCCTTATAAATTCTATAGTCCTTCTTTATCTACAAACAACTATTATTTTTCCAACAAGAGAATAAATAGAGGTTGGAATGTTAGATATTATTTTTTTATGCTAATAATTATATTGTTTATGATTTTATGTCTTTATTATACAAAAGCTTGCAACAAACTCTAAAAACTTAAGGCTAGAAAATGAATTTAGATTATTTACTTAGTAGCATTCTGGTCTTGGCATTATTTATTTATTTAATATATGCCCTACTTCGTCCAGAAAAATTTTAGTTAGGAAAATTTATGACCGCTAACGGATTTCTACAACTAGCAATCTTTCTTTTAGTTCTACTTCTTTTAACTAAACCACTTGGCAGCTATATGACAAAAATTTTTACTGGAGAAAAAACTTTATTGAGTAAAGTGCTATCTCCTTTAGAAAATTTAGTTTATAGAATTTGCCAAATAGACCAAACTCCTCAGCATTGGACAAATTATGCAATTTCACTGATTTTATTTAATTTTGTAGGGGTAATAGTGCTTTATCTGCTCCAAAGATTACAATCTTTTTTACCTCTTAACCCACAAAATTTTACTTCTATAGCTTCAGACCTAGCTTTTAATACTGCCGTTAGTTTTGTTAGCAATACTAACTGGCAAGCTTATAGCGGTGAATCAACTATGAGCTATTTAACTCAAATGTCTGGGCTGGCGGTACAAAACTTTGTTTCTGCTGCTACAGGTCTTGCAGTTGCAATAGCCTTTATTCGTGGCATTGCTGAACGAGAAGCAAAAACTATTGGTAATTTTTGGGTAGATTTAACCCGGTCAGTAGTTTACATCCTTTTGCCATTTTCGCTAGTTGGAGCATTAGTTTTAGTTTCTCAAGGAGTAGTTCAAAACTTTAATCCCTATGTTACAGCTAAAAGAGTTGAAACGGTGATAGTAGAAAAAATTGATGTTAATGGGACTAAAACCATAGAAACTATTACTGATCAAGTTATTGCCCAAGGCCCGGTTGCTTCACAGGAAATTATTAAACAGCTTGGTACAAATGGAGGTGGTTTTTTTAATGCTAACTCTGCTCATCCATATGAAAACCCAACTCCATTAACTAACTTTATTTCAATGTTGGCTATTTTCCTGATTCCATCAGCACTAACTTACACATTAGGCAAAATGACAGGTAATCAAAAACATGGCTGGGCAGTTTTTACGGCTATGTCAATTTTGTTTCTAGCAGGATTTTTGGTTGTCTATCACTTTGAAGCTAAGGGAAACCCTCAGTTTACCCAATACAATGTTGACCAAGTAGCCATTGAAAACACGGGACAAGAGCAAGCAGGCGGCAATATGGAAGGCAAAGAAGTCCGTTTTGGAATTGCAAATTCCGCGCTTTTTGCTACTGCAACCACAGATGCTTCTTGTGGGGCTGTTAATTCAATGCATGACTCCTACACTCCGCTTGGTGGAATGATTTTATTGCTCAACATTATGTTAGGCGAAGTAATTTTTGGCGGTGTAGGTGCTGGACTTTATGGAATGTTGGTTATGGTAATACTAACCGTTTTTATTGCTGGCCTTATGGTTGGACGAACACCAGAATATTTAGGAAAGAAAATAGAAGCTAAAGAAATAAAAATGGCTATGCTTTACGCGCTAGTTTTTGCTGTAACTATTTTGATTTTTTCCTCTTGGTCAAGTGTTGCTAGTTATGGAGTCTCTAAAATAAATAACTCTGGGCCTCATGGGTTGTCAGAAATTGTTTATGCTTTTTCATCGGCTACAGGCAATAATGGATCGGCCTTTGCTGGCATTACAGTCAATACATTTTGGTATAACATTACGTTAGGTTTATCAATGTTAATTGGTAGATTTTTAATGATTATTCCTGTATTAGCAATTGCAGGAAATTTAGCAGCTAAAAAGTCTGTACCTGTTTCTGCTGGTACATTTCCAGTCCATACACCTTTATTTGTCCTACTACTAATTAGTGTAATTTTAATTGTTGGAGCATTGACATTCTTTCCTATGCTCTCACTAGGCCCTATTGTTGAACATTTCCTAATGAATTCAAACATTAGTTTTTAAGGAAAGAAAGCTGAGATAAACAAAATGCCACAAAATACTAAAGCATTATTTGAAAGTTCAATTGTAAAAACTGCTATTAAAGACTCTTTGCGAAAATTAGATCCTCGGATAATGGCTAAAAATCCAGTAATGTTTGTTGTAGAAATCGGTAGCTTACTGACTACGCTACTCTTAATACGTGATATTGCTCAAGGACAAACTGCAAACCTACTTTTTACTGTACAAATAACTATTTGGCTTTGGTTTACTGTTCTGTTTGCTAATTTTGCTGAAGCTATGGCTGAGGGACGAGGCAAAGCACAAGCCGACACTTTAAGAAAAGCTAAAAGTGAAACTGTTGCTTATCGGATCTTAAGCAATAATGCCAATACTGCTAACAAGTTTGACATTGACAAAATTGCAACAGAAGAGATTTCCGCCTTAAAATTACGTAAGGGTGATGTTGTTTTAGTCAAAGCAGGTCAATTTATTCCTGGGGATGGTGAAGTAATTGCTGGTGTTGCTTCGGTTGATGAGTCGGCAATCACTGGAGAAAGTGCGCCTGTGATTCGTGAGTCTGGCGGGGATCGTTCGGCTGTGACTGGTGGAACTAAAGTTTTATCAGACTGGATCAAGATTCGTATAACTTCAAATCCTGGCGAGACATTTTTAGATCGAATGATTGCACTTGTTGAAGGCGCAGAGCGTCAAAAGACACCTAATGAAATAGCCTTAAATATTTTATTAGCAGGATTAACAATTATTTTTCTCTTAGCTGTTGCAACGCTTTTACCTTATGCAATTTATAGTGTAGAGGCTTCTAACGGTGCAGGAATTTTTAAGTCGGCTCAAGTTCCATCAATTACAGTGCTTATAGCATTACTTGTTTGTTTAATTCCAACTACAATTGGCGGATTGCTTTCAGCCATTGGGATTGCTGGAATGGATCGACTAATTCAGCATAATGTTTTGGCTATGAGTGGTCGAGCAGTAGAGGCAGCAGGCGATGTTAATGTTTTGCTGTTAGATAAAACTGGCACAATTACTTTAGGCAATCGTCAAGCAACAGAATTTATTCCAATGCCAGAAATTAACGAAACAGAATTAGCCGACATAGCACAACTAGCAAGTCTTTCTGATGAAACTCCTGAAGGTCGCTCTATTGTCGTGCTAGCTAAAACAAAATATAAACTTCGTGGACGAGATTTAGCCCAAAAAGATATGCTGTTTGTTCCTTTTACGGCTCAAACTAGGATGTCTGGAGTAGATTTTGCAGGTCGCGTAATTCGTAAAGGTTCTTATGATGCTGTACTAAATTTTGTTAAAGAACAAAATGGAACTATCCCAACAGAGCTAAAAGCGGCTGTAGAACGGGTTTCCGGTGCTGGTGGTACTCCATTAGTTGTAGCAGATGGCAACCGCATTTTAGGAGTTATTTACCTAAAAGATATTGTCAAAGGTGGAATTAGAGAGCGTTTTACACAGTTAAGAAATATGGGAATTAAAACCATTATGATTACTGGTGATAACTCGCTAACGGCAGCGGCAATTGCTCAAGAAGCTGGTGTAGATGATTTTTTAGCAGAAGCTAAACCTAAAGATAAATTAGATTTAATTAAAAAAGAGCAAGCTGAAGGTAAACTTGTAGCAATGACTGGAGATGGAACTAATGATGCTCCTGCCCTAGCTCAATCTGATGTTGGCGTAGCAATGAACACCGGCACAATGGCAGCTAAAGAAGCTGGAAATATGGTAGACCTTGACTCAAACCCTACTAAATTGATTGAAATTGTTGAAATCGGCAAACAACTTTTAATGACCCGCGGGGCTTTGACTACGTTTTCTATTTCAAATGATGTTGCTAAGTATTTTGCTATTATTCCTGCTATTTTTTCTGGTCTTTATGTGATATCAGGAAGTTCTAATAGTCCGCTATCAACATTAAATATTATGGGTCTTTCAAGTCCTGAATCAGCGATATTATCAGCCGTAATTTTTAACGCTTTAATAATCGTTTTTTTAATTCCTTTAGCATTAAGAGGAATTAAATATAAACCAATGAGTGCAGCACAACTTCTTAGGCGTAATCTAGTAATTTATGGCTTAGGTGGTGTGATAATTCCTTTTATTGGAATTAAGTTTATTGATTTGATAATTAGAGCTTTAGGTTTAGCCTAAAAATTGGAAATTGAAGGAAAAGAAAATGAGTTGGCTAAAACAAATATATACCGCAGTAATGGCAATCGTAGTGTTTACAATAATTACAGGTTTAATTTACCCATTAGTTGTTACTTTGCTAGCTCAAGCTTTATTTAATGATCAAGCTAATGGAAGTTTAATTAAAAAAGATGGTCAAATAGTTGGCTCTCGTCTTATTGGTCAATCTTTTAGTAGCAATGAGTATTTTTACTCTCGACCATCTGCGGCAGGTGTTGGTTATGATGCAACCTCATCAGGTGGTACTAATTGGGGGCCAACAAATCACTTACTTATTGATAGGGTTAAAGTTAACGCTACAAGCTTAAAAAAAGAAAATCCTAATTCTTTGATTCCTGTAGATTTAGTTACAGCTTCGGCTTCAGGTCTTGACCCTGATATTAGTCCAGCCTCAGCACATTTTCAAATTAGCCGTGTTGCCAGGGCTAGAAATGTTTCTGAGCAACAAATCAAAGATTTAGTTACAAAACACACTAAAGCACGACAATTTAATATACTTGGAGAAAATCGAGTTAATGTATTAGAGTTAAACTTAGACCTAGACGCAACTTATCCAGTTAAAAAACAATAGTTTATGAGCGAGTACCAAGATAAAAGACCTGATCCAGACAATTTACTAGCCAAACTAGCAGAGGCAGATCGGCCTAGACTACGTATTTATATTGGTGCTGCACCTGGTGTAGGTAAAACTTATCAAATGTTAGAGGACGCTCATTCACTTCGTAAACAAGGCCAAGATGTAGTAATTGGACTAGTTGAAACCTTTGGACGTGAAGAAACAGAAAAACAAATTGGTGACTTAGAAGTAATTCCACGTAAACAAATCTCTTACCGTGAAGTCACCTTGTCGGAAATGGATGTAGACGCAATTCTAGCTCGTAAACCTCAGATTTGTTTGGTTGATGAGCTAGCTCATACAAATGTTCCTGGTTCAAAAAATAAAAAACGCTATGAAGATGTTTTAGATTTACTTGATGCTGGAATTAATGTAATGACGGCTGTAAATATCCAACATGTTGAAACGCTTAATGATACGGTGATGAAATCCTCTGGTGTTAAGGTACGCGAAACCGTCCCAGATGCTTTTTTTGAACGTGCAGACGAGATTATTAATGTTGATATTAGCGTTGATGAACTACAAAACCGGCTAAAACAAGGCAAAGTTTATCGTCCAGAAAAAGTTGAACAAGCACTAAATAATTTTTTTAAGATAAGCAATCTTTCAACTTTACGTGAACTAGCACTGCGAACTGTTGCAGAACAAGTTAGCGTCAAAGCGGCTCAATATCGTGAAAGAGAAGGCTTAGAGCCAGCATCTATTCCAGAAACCGTTATGGTTTGTATGTCTTCTAGCACCACGGCACCAAAAATGATCCGTACCGGAGCTAGAATTGCTGGCCGACTGGCTGCGCGTTGGTATGCTGTTTATATAGAAACACCTAGAGAGGATGCAAAGCATATTCGCTCAGAAGATGCCCGCCAACTTTCTAGCAATATTGCTCTAGCTGAAGAATTAGGAGCAACAATTGTTAAATTAAAAGCTGAACGTCCCGCAGATGGCCTAATTAATTTTGCTAAACGTGAAGGAATCACCCATGTAATTTTTGGTCAATCTGCCCGTTCTCGCTGGGAACTGTTGGTTAAAGGTTCTGTTATTGACCGTTTTCTTGACGAAGTTAAAGAAGCGGCTGTCCAAGTTATTCCCACTGCCGAACAAAGACCAAATAAGCCTTCCCGTTGGAAATTGCCAGCAGATTGGCTAAGTTATCTAGTCGCTATCGTTGGACAAGTAGTTGTAGTTATTATATTTAAGCTATTTACAGTTAATAGCACAACTGTAGCTTTAACTTTACTGCTTATTGTACAAGTCGCGGCTTCACTTCGTGGTTTAGGCCCAAGTTTTGTTGCTGCACTAATTGGAATGCTTTGTTTTAACTACTTTTTTCTTCCACCTGTTAAAACTTTTACCATTCAAGACCCACAAAACTGGGTTGCTCTAACAGCATTTACCATAACGGCAATTATTACCAGCCATTTTTCTGCTTCTGCAAAAGCCCGTGCTGAAGACGCAGAAAAACGACGTGAAGACGTTTGGCGACTCTATGAACTTGGCAGAACAATTATTGCAACCCCTGATTCAGAAACAGCAACCACTATGATTGCTCGCCAAGTTGTTGATGTCTTTAAGCTAGATTATTGCTGTATTTTTGCCCCTGATAGCGAAGGAAAATTAAAAAAACTAACCCTTGCAACTGAACTAAATAATATTCACTCTTTAGTTAAAGAAGAGCTTGTAAATGAAGTTTTTCAGCTAGGCGAATTAAAAATACTTAATAAATATAGTGAATATTACCCAACTAATATTAATAGTCCTATTAATCAACTAGCTTATGTTCCTTTAAGAGTTGGTCTTAAGTGTATTGGAGTAATGATAGTCAGGGCTGACACTTTAGAGCGTACAACTTTAGAAGCGACCGCCGGACTAGTAGCATTAGCACTTGAAAGAATCCGGTTCTTGCAAGAAGTTAGCCATACAGAAACCTTACGCCAAAGCGATAAATTAAAGTCGGCTTTGCTTGCGTCCGTTTCTCATAACCTGCGGACTCCGTTAACAGCAATTCGCACTTGTGTAGACAGTTTGCTACAAAAAAATATTTCAATGGATCAAGAAAAGTCTACCGAATTTCTTTCTATAATTGATGAGCAATCTCACCGGCTAAGTCAGGTAGTCAATAATCTTTTAGAAATGGCACGTATCGAAGCAGGAGAATTAAAATTAAAGAAAACATGGACAGATGTTTCAGAGCTTTTTACTAATTCATTACAACGTTGTGCAATTGCGTTACGTGACCATAAAATTGAAGTTAATCTGTCTGAAGATATGCCACTTGTTAAAATAGATTCGGCTTTACTTGAAGAAGTATTACTTAATCTATTAGAAAATGCTGCTAAATATTCACCAAAACAAACTAAAATTATTTTAGCTGGAAAACTTCAAGCAGAAGAATTACTTATAAGTGTCAAAGATCACGGTCAAGGAATTGATTTAGCAGAACAAAAAAAGGTTTTTGATAAGTTTTACCGCACAAATCGAGATGATAAAAACCGTCCTGCGGGCTTAGGCATGGGGTTAGCTATTGCTCGTGGTATTGTAGAACTTCATGACGGTAAAATATGGGTAGAAAGTCAATTAGGCAAAGGATCCACCTTTTATTTTTCTCTACCTGTGGAATATAAAGATTTATCGTCCTTAATGCCTAGCGAGGAAATTTAAGTGAAAAGTATTTTGTTAGTAGATGATGAATTAGCAATTTTAAGGGCTATACGTGCTAGCCTTTCAGCCAATGGCTATGAGGTCAGAACAGCTAAAAACGGTCAAGATGCACTAGATGAAATACGTAAAGAACAACCTGATCTAGTAATTTTAGATTTGGTAATGCCCGATATTACAGGTTTAGAAGTATGCCGCCGAGTTAGAGAATTTTCTAAAGTCCCTATCATCATACTTTCGGCCAAAGGCGAAGACCAAGACAAAGTAATAGCCTTAGACCTTGGAGCAGATGATTATGTTACTAAACCTTTTAATTTAGATGTTTTACTAGCTCGTATTCGTGCTGTTTTAAGACGTACAAATACTAATGAAATAGAAGAAAATATCTTAAAAATTAATGATGTAATTGTTGATGTAGAAAGCCGTCGAGTCACAGTAGCAGGTAAAGAAATCAAGCTTACACCTAAAGAATTTGAGGTATTACGTTATTTAATTTTACGTGCTGGAAAAATCGTCACTCATCGAGCATTATTGCAATCAATTTGGGGTTGGGAGTTTGTTGATCAAATAGAATACCTAAGAGTTTTTGTTAATCAGCTTAGAAAAAAACTAGAACCTGATCCACACCATCCACGCTATATTTTGACTGAACCTTGGGTTGGCTATCGTTTTGCCTTAGAAAGTAGCGACCACAAAGAAGGACTATAAAACGCTATCTGTTGATTTTTCAGCAGTTACAGGAGCAGGAGGAATTTCTTTCCCTTGGGCTTCAAGTTCTTGAAGTAAAACTTCCTGGTATTCTTTACGCCAATCAACTTCAAATTCTGCCTTTTCAACAATGTTTTGTAGTAAGTAGTTTTGATAGATTAAGTATAAAAGTACAAGTAAAACCGGCCAGATAACCAACATTGTTTTAAGCGCAGCTAAAACTTCCTGCCAACTCCAAAGCCCTAGCCACTGTAAAAGCAGGAGCAAAAGAGAAACTATTGTTATTTGTGCAAAGCGTTGTCGAAGATTGATATCTGGAGCATAGACTAAAAATCTTTTTAGAAGCCATGCGACCAAGAAAATATCTATCCAACCGCGCATTGCTATTATTTCTATTTCACTCACAAACTTTGCTCCTATTAAGTTAAGCTACAGGAAATAAAGTTGGAAACAATATTTCTGCTGTATTAATTGGAAAACGTAGTGATACAGCACCTTTAGGGGTGTCTGAAGCTAAAATGCCAGCTTCAACTAATTTAGATAACAAAGCTCTAGCAGTGCGCTCTTTAAGACCTGTTATTCTGGTTACTTCACCTCTAGCTAGTTCACCACGCATCAAAACTGCTTCTAGGATATAAAAGGCTTCTACTTTAAGCGAGTGTAAATCAACATAAGTTTTAAGCCTAGCAGCAAGTGTATCTAGTTCAAAGAGTTTTTCCATAAAGGTTACTTGGTCAAGACAAACTTTTAGAAACCAGACTATAAAAGCTTTAAGAGCTTTGAGGGATAAATTACCTCTACCATCTAAATCTCCTTGGCGTGGAGTGTCAGCATAATCCATCATTTGTTTATAGTCGCTACGACTTGATAAGCCTCGTGCTAACCCTCTTGATACTGACCAAAGAGCATGCGCTCCTATACCTGCTTCAAGTGCCATAGCATGACTCATTAGCCTGCTTACACGCCCATTTCCGTCAAGAAATGGATGAATATAATTAAATCTATGGTGTGCTGCTGCCATTGCTATAATTTTGCTACCTTTGCCTAGGTACTCAAACTTATATCGTTTTTGAAAATATTCCATAAAATTTTGCACATAAATACTTGATGGTGGTAAATGTTGGCCTACAGATACTTCATGCTCTGGTTTAGAGCGAAATTGCCCTGGCTCAATCCTAATAATTTGAGTGATATTTTTTATGTACAACATCCTATCAGGAGCATCTTCATAAAAAGCTTTGTGTATCCAGCAAATAAAAGCAATAGAGGCTGGTTCTGGCAAAAGACCTTCAACATATTGACGGTCTATTTCACGTTGGACGCGAATATGAGCAAGTGCTTCTAATTGCAGATCTCGCCGTTCATCAGAACTAGCTAATTTATTGGCTAGAGCTTGTTCAATTTCGCGGGGTTTGGTATTGTGGCCTTCTATTAAGTTAGAATAATAGCAATTCATTATCCTAACCAAATCAGCTAGACTAGCGGCAGTAGCAGGTTTAAGACGATTGCCTAGCCTTTCCGTTACTGTAGATAAAGAAGCTATAAGGTCTATAATTTCTGCACCTGCTTCTTCTAAAAAGCAAGGTTCTATTCTGGAAGGTGTCTCTATTATTGCCATATTGCCGATCTTTAATAACTGTATTTTATTGATATTATAGTAGATACATAAAATTATACAAATATATTGCCGATTCTGTTGCCGATCTTAAAAACCGTTTCTTAAATCTAGCTTTTGCTCAATAAAACTAACTGGAAAATTTTGTAACTTTTTTCTTTCTCATCTGTTTTTTGTATAGATAAAAATTATGGATAAAGAAAAATTTACAATAACTTTTAATGAAAATTACCCTAGGTTATGCCGTGTCCTAAAATATATGTTAGGAGATTTAAGCCTAGCTCAAGATATTGCTCAAGAAACTTTACTCCGTTTTTATCAGCAAAATAACCAAGATTTATCAACAATGGAAATTCGAGCTTGGTTATTTAGAGTTGCACATAACTTAGCATTAAATGAAATAGCTAAAAGGCAAACTAAAATAAAATTTTTTGATCGTGTTGCAAATTTTTTTAAGCCTAAGCCGCTGGATCCTCAAAAAACCTTAGAAGATATAGAAGAAGCTAAAGAGTTAGCAGATTTATTAAAACTGTTGCCAGAGGATCAACGCCTAGCACTTTTGCTACGAGAACAAGAAGAAATGAGCTATCAAGAAATTGCAAAAGTGCTAAACATTTCAGAGAGTAAAGTTAAGGTAGATATTTTTCGTGCTAGAAATACATTACGTTCTAAATGGCAAATTTCACAAAAAAGTAAACAAAAAAGTAAACAGGTAAAATAATTATGCAGTGTCAATGGACAATAAAAATATCTCAAATGATAGATGGTGAACTTTCTCCAGAAGAAGTCATCAAAGTTCGCGCTCACTTAGCAAGCTGTATAATTTGCCATAGTGCGCATAAAGATTTCCTGGATCTAGGAGAAAATCTTAAGACTTATCAACAGGATATTAATCCTGTTTTACAACAACAGGCACTTAATAAAATTTTAGCTACTCATGCTTATCTATGGCAAAAAAATATATTGCTACCAGCACCAACACTAGCAGTTATTTTATGTGTTGTTTTCCTGTTAGGTGTTTTTATTAGTATGTTAAACGGTTCTTTTGCAGATCCTACAAAACAAAATAATCAAGTCTCAAATAACAATAAGCCTTTTATAGAAAAAGATTTATCCTTTTATGATCGTGGAGGACGAACAACTATTTTAGTAGTTAAAAAGTCATCCCTTAAGTTAGGAGAAAAAGCAAAATGAGATTAAAAAGCAAATACAAATTATTTCTTTGCACTTTTCTTTTTCTCTTAATAAATAGTAATAAACATAGTTTTAGCTTTTCTCAAAACAACTTGCCAACAACCGTAAAAAGAATCCAATTTAAGGTTTCCACCATAGAAGAAACATCCCAAAATCGTCATCTTTTGGCAGAATCTATCATTGAAGGCCCAGTAGGAACAGATTTTGAGATTAACTTAAAAGACAAAAAATTTAATATGGATGCTTATTTTTTGACAGACTTAGAGTCTGATGAGCAATTGACTATACAAGCAAAACTTAACACCAAACGTTATTATGGGCAGTCAGAAAAAAATCTCCCTCTTTATGAACAAGATGAGCAAAAACATAACCTAACAGTTAATTTAGATGAAGCTATTTTACTATTGCCATTTGGCAATAGTACCAACGATGAAAAACTTAAAATTGAAATTATTCCATCTTTTATAACTAGAAATATTGTAGATGGGAAAGAATTACCCTTAACCATTGATATTGTTAAACCTGACTTAAATGGGAAAATCAATGTCAGGGCTTATAAAATCCCTCATAGATTTAACTTAGTAGCTAAATTGCTAGCAGATGGTAAGGAAATAGCTAAAGGCGTGACAGAGTGCTTTTTTAAGCAACCAAAAGAAATACAGTTAGATTTTTATTCTACAGTTAGCCAAGAATCTAGCATTTATCCACTTGTATTATCTCTAGATGTTAGTAAGTTTGAGCGTTCTTGTCCTACAAATAGTTTTGAGTTAGGTTTTGACATTTTTCGACTTAATCAAACTAAAAACCAAAAAGAGCCAATTATTGAAAATGGTGCGGGTGCAGGCAATTTTGGAGAAGAACTTAACTACGATTTAACTAATCTCTATTTACCAACTTCAAATAAAAAATATGAATTGAAAATTTCTCTCACTGTAGCCAACAACGAATAACAACATTAACTAGTCAGTAAATTTATTAGTTTTTGCCTAAGTTAAAACATAGGCAAGATAAGGAGTTTTTATGCTTAAAAATATTTGTATCTTGTTGATATTATTCTTTTTTACTGGTCAATTAGTCCTAGCAGAAAGCCCATCTATAGATCTCAAAATAGCTAGCCGTTACTTTCAGGAAACAGAAGAACTTTGTAAAAAAAATAAAACTTTATGGAATGTGCCACTTTATGGGCCGATACTTTTTGTTGATCCAGAAAGCCGTATGATAGTTGCTAACCAAGCTGATAAAAAAGGCTTACTTAAGGCTAAAGATGGTGTTTTTCTTGGAGTTTTACCTAAAGAAGTAACCATTGCTAACACTGCTGTTGATTGGGCTGGAAATAAATGGTCAATGGTAAAATGGCCGCTTCCAGAAGAAAGACAGCCTAGAGAGCAATTAATTACGCACGAACTTTTCCACCGAATTCAATCGGAACTAGGTTTAATCACTAAAGAAGCTCAAAATAAACATTTAGAAAGCAAAATTGGTAGAATATGGTTACGTTTAGAATGGCAAGCCTTGGAAAAAGCATTATACCAAGAAGGTATAGAACAACAAAAAGCTATTAAAGATGTAATATATTTTAGAGAATATCGACGAAGTTTATTTAATAATAGCTGGATAGAAGAAAATTATTTAGAAATAAATGAAGGATTAGCTGAGTATACAGGAATTAAATTAAGCTCTAAATCTCCTAAAGAATTTGCTTTTATTGCTGGTTATAATTTAAAGCAAGCCCATAGAAAACCCTCTTATACTCGTTCTTTTGCTTATGCTAGTGGCCCTGCTTATGGTTGTCTACTTGATCGAATTATTCCTAGCTGGAAAAAATCCATTAATAAAGATAGTGATCTAGCAAAATTGCTTCAAACAACTCTTAAGATAAACTTTGCTTCTCTTTCAGAAAAAGAAGCTATTTTAAGAGCTACAAACTATGACGGAGAAGAACTTATTGCTTTAGAAACAAAACGGGATTTGCTTTATCAAGAACGAGCAACAAAATATCTTTCTCAGCTTGTAGAAAAAGAAATATTTATAATACCTCTTGGCGATAAGGTCAGTTACTCATTTAATCCCAACAATTTATTTGTATTAGAAAATATTGGAACGGTTTACCCAACTATGGAAGTAATTGACGAATGGGGAATTTTAGAAGTTTTTGATGGTGCTTTGGTTTTTCAAGAAAATGGGAAGCTAACCAAACTTCATATAACAAAACCTGTTGATCCAGTTAGTAAAACTTTACAAGGAAATGGCTGGAAGTTGGACTTAAAAGCTGGTTGGAAAATAGTTCCGGCTGAACGCAATGGAGATTTTAAGCTAGAAAAAGAAGAACCTAAAATCTAAAACCTGCTAATAATTCTTCTCTAAAGCTTGACAGATACTCTAAAAATCCCAAGATTAACTAAAACAAATATATGAGGGATTATTTTTATGATTAAAACTGTTGGATATGCTGCTCATAATGAGACTAGTCAACTTGTACCTTTTACTTTTGAACGTCGGGATCTTGGTTCACAAGATATACTTATAGAAATTCTTTATTGTGGAATTTGTCATTCAGATATTCATCAAGCGCGTAATGAGTGGAAAAACTCTACTTACCCTATGGTGCCTGGGCATGAAATTGTTGGACGAGTTACCAAAATTGGTAACGAAGTTACTAAATTTAAGGAAGGCGATATAGCCGGAGTAGGCTGTATGGTTGACTCTTGCCGAAGTTGTGAAAATTGCAAAGAAGGCTTTGAACAATTTTGTCAAAAACATGTGGCCTATACTTATAACTCTACAGAAATGGACGAAAAAACCCCTACTTATGGAGGCTATTCATCACACATAGTTGTTGATCAAGCATTTGCTCTAAAAATTTCTCCTGAGCAACCGCTTACAGGAGTTGCGCCTTTACTGTGTGCTGGAATTACGACTTATTCACCCCTAAAACGCTATGTCAAAGCAGGTGACAAAGTAGGAAAAGTTGGTTTAGGAGGTTTAGGACATATGGGCGTTAAAATTGCAGTTGCTATGGGTGCTGATGTAACTGTTTTTAGCACATCTCTTTCAAAAAAAGACGACGCTCATAAATTAGGCGCACATAATTTTGTTCCTACTAAACCAGCTGAAAACCTCGCGCCTTTAGCTAATAAGTTTGACTTTATACTTGATACAGTCTCAGCCGATCATGATCTTAAAATGTACCTACAATTACTTAAACTAAATGGAACTATGGTTTTAGTAGGCGCACCAGAAGAGCCAGCAAAAGTTGAAGCATTTGCACTATTAAGAAATAATCGTAGCCTAGCAGGTTCAAGTATTGGTGGAATCCCTGAAACACAGGAAATGTTAGATTTTTGTGCAGAAAAAAATATTCTTTCTGATGTAGAGGTAATTTCTGTAAATCAGCTTGAAGAAGCCTATACAAGAACAATTAAAAGCGATGTACGGTATCGCTTTGTTATAGACTTAAAAACTTTACCTGAAGTTAGCTAAAAGTCTTTCTAGCTTTTATAGATACTTAATTATAATGGTGTAGGTCATAAGCTCTACACCATTATTAGGAAAAATAAAATGCTTCGTATTTTAATTAGTTTAATCGCAATAATTTTTATCCTTCAATTAGATAATCTTTTTGCTCAAACCAAAGAAAATAAAGTGGTTGCATCTTTTGCTAATGTGCAACAAAATGGCTTGCCGACTGGATGGGATCACAAAGAATTAAAAGGTAAAAATAATTATAGTGTTGTAGAAGACGATGGAATGAAAGTCTTAAAAGCAGATAGCAAATCTGCTGCATCAGGACTATTTAAGCAGCTAGATATTGACCCTAAGCAATATCAACTAGTTAGTTGGCAATGGAAAATAACAAACTTGGCAGCTAAAGCAGATGAAAGCAAAAAAGATGGTGACGATTGCGTAGCAAGAACTTTTGTTATTTTTCAAGATCCGCTACCTCGTGCTAGTGCTTATTCAAAGCTTAAACACAAGCTAGCAACAAGTTTTTCTAGCTTTGTTCCAACAGGTGTAGCAATTTGTTATGTTTGGGGCAATAAGCTAGCTAAAAATCAAGATGTTAATAGCCCTTACACTGATTGGGTGCGAGTAGTTGCTGTAGAAAGCGGCAAAGAAAAATTGGGGCAATGGGTAAATGTTGAAAGAAATGTTTTTGAGGATTTTAAGAGAATTTACGGCGTTGAACCAAAGAAAATTGTTGCTGTTGCAGTAATGACTGATACAGATCAAACCAAAGAACCTGTTATAACTTATTATAAAGACATAGTTTTTAAGTCTGTTCCTTAAAATTAGACAAAGAAAATCTATGAAATATTTATAATAATTTTTCTAGTTTTTAATCTTCTTTATGTTCCTCACCATCATAATGTAATACTGTGCTTTCATTATCAGTCACAGTTTCTAAATGTACAGTACGCCCCCAAAGTTGTTGAACATATTCCAGGACTTTACGAGCATATTTAAGTTCTAGCTCTACACCTTCGTAGCGGTGTTTAAGGAAAAGTTCACGATTTCCATTATAATCATCATCTGTGACTTCAATATAGGGACAGCCAAAATTAGTCATACTAGCAACTAAGTTGTCTCGTACTTTTTCCCATTTTTTTCTGTAATAGTCCATTCATCATCTTGAAGTTCATAGACAAAAAGGTCTAATTCTTCGCAAAGATCTCTAGTTAAATAATTGCGTAAAAATGAGATATCGTTATCTAGTTCTCTAACTTCAAAGATTTTTGCTCGACCTTCCCCACCTTTGCGACCAAAATTTTTTCGCTCTTCTTCCGTTGGATTATCCCAACGTTTTTCAATATCTTCAAAAATCTTATAGCCTAAATAATAAGGGTTTAATTGATTTTTATGTGGTGAAACTACTGAAGAATGCAAATTAGCAAATTCAATATGTTCATCATCATTTAGGTCTAACTCTCGCATAATTCGTGCATGCCAAAATGATGCCCAGCCTTCATTCATTATTTTGGTTTGCATTTGAGGAACAAAGTATTCCATTTCTTGGTGAATCATTGCCATAATATCGCGCTGCCAGGGTTCAAGAACAGGCGAATTTTGCATAATAAAATAAACTAAATCTTTTTCTGGTAATGATGGATTTTTTTCTTTACGTTTTTCTTTTTTACCTTTATTTTTTTCTCTTTCTTTATTCTTTTCTGCCTCTATTTTTTGCTTATTTTCTAAACTAAATAGATCATCATAACGTCCTACAGGCTTTGAATTTTTGTCAGACATTTGGCCGCTACGATCTTTTTTAATAAAGAAATTTGGGTCAACGTGTTCTTCAATAGAAAGCACAGCATCTAGAAATTGCTCTACGGTTTTGCGTCCATATTCAAATTCATAATTAGCAATTCTTTGAGCGTGTGCAGAAACCTCATCAACCATTCTACGGTTAGTTTTTGAAAAATAAACATTGTTCTTAAAAAAGTCCACATGTCCTAAAACGTGAGCAATGACCAGTTTATTTTGTAGCAAAGAGTTTGTTTCTAGCAAAAAAGCATAGGAAGGATTTGTATTAATGACAACTTCATAGATTTTAGAAAAGCCAAAATCATACATTGTTTTCATTCGATGGTAGGCTTTGCCAAAAGTCCAATGTGAATAGCGACCTGGCAAAGCATATGACCCAACTTCATACATCACTGTAGCAGGAACAATTTCAAAGCGAACAGGAAAAGGATCTAGCCCATTACTTAAAGCGATATCCCAAATTTGTTTTAGAGCATCATCTAAAGCCTTAACTTCTTTATCCATCGTGTGTTGTCCTCTTCCTACAAAATTTTATGTGATTAAACTTTTTCGCCCCGTTTGCCAAAAAACTCTTTTAATGCTGGGTAAACATCCTCTTTATCATCTATACGAACTCCAATAAAGCGATCTTTGTTTTTTAGATGATCTTTATATAAAGAAAGTAATGCTCCGCTAGAACGACGATAGCTTGACGCGCCCTCTTCGCCTATTTCACCATAACCAAAGAGGTTACAGGTTTTAATAAGCTCATCTGCCAGTTTAACGGCTTCATCATTATCTGAATAGTAGTTATCACCATCAGAAAAGTGGAAAGGGTAAATATTCCAATCCGTTGCTGGAAACCGTTCTTTAATAATTGATAAAGCTAGTTTATAAGCAGAACTTACAACCGTTCCACCAGATTCACCTTGTGTAAAAAATTGCTCCTCTGTAACTTCTTTTGCTTCTGTATGATGGCTAATAAAAATAATTTTTACATTATCATACTTTGTCTTAAGAAATCGTACCATCCAGAAGTAAAAACTACGTGCGATATATTTCTTAAACTCTCCCATACTATTATGGCTTAAAATCCCATCCATAATGTAGTTATGATGATTAGCTACTTCAAAATCATAAACAGAAATTATTTCATCACAAGGTGTAATAGTTTTGATTTTGGAAACAATAAATTGATTTTTCAAAACATTATCAATAGCTAAAATGTCCTCTAAGCTAGCTTTAGGGTCACTAGCTATGCTTTGCAATTGGCTATATGAAAGAGCTTCTAAATTTGATTTATAGTAGCCATAAACCCGTTTTGTTTTTGCTAAATGACCAAACTTTTCCCTCCACATAAAAGGCATTATATATTTGCTTCTCATAGCATTAATAGCTTGTTCTTGTTTTGCTACTAAATTAGAAAGTTTTTCTGCCTTTTCTTTACATCTAAAACCAATATTTTCTTGAAAAGTAATAGCATCTTTTGAATTTATTGATAGTGAATAATAAATACCTTCCTTAACAAATTCTTCTTTTATCCGGTCGCTAGATTGCCAAAAACCATTAATTCTTGCACGAATACCCCAGTAAGAAAGTAGTTGCTTAACTTGTTTTACTAACGTATAACTAGAGGAGTATAGCATCACACTATGATGGCTAAGTGTGCCTTCTGCATCAAATAAGCCTTGTAAAAATGCGGCTCTTATTTCTGGACTTTCCAAATAAATAGATTTTTCAATATATCTTTGCGGAGAACGCTTTTTTAACATAGGGTAAATTTGCTCTAGTTCTCTAACTAAACTACTGCTGCTTACTTGCAAATGTTGTCGGGTATTTTCATTTCTTTTTAAGTTAATTTTTGAAGCTTTATTAAAAGCTATTTGAAAGAGTTCTTGATAAACTTTCAATCTATCAATATTTTGATCTGTAATTGTTAAATATGTTCCATAACTACCTTGTTTAGTAGGTATTTTCAAATATCCATCTCCAAGCAACACGCCTATTAAATAAGCTTGTTCTTTGCTAAGTGTTGAGTTATTTAGAGATGTTGTTCCCCAAGAATTTACTAAGATTAATTTATCTTCTACTTTAATTTCAGAAGCTTGTTTTTCTAGAATTTGGTTGTTTGCTTCATCATAAACAAAAAATTTATGTTCAGCAGTTGTTCTTAATTTGGCATCTTGTGTTTCAATAAGATAAGTTCGATCTGTAGTTTTTTTGTAAGTCATTGTTACAGAAGAAGTGGTTTTTTTATGGTTTTTCAAATCAATACACGCTACTTGATCACCAATTTCCATTTTAGAAATATCTTTATAAGAACCATCTGCCATTTCTATTAAGTGACCTTCTGTAGCACAACCCGAAACATCCATCATTGCTATTACTACAGCATTTGACTCGTGGCGAATATCCTCTTCCCAAGTCTTAAATCTTAGGTCTTCTTTTTTGAAATTACCAATTTTGGCTGCTCCAGCTTCTTTAGCATTTCTACGTATATTTTCTAATATAGATCTACGTTTATCTAAATTAGACATTACACCTGAACGGCGAATTTCTGTAAATTTAGTAGTTTTTGAAGGCATTTCCTTTTTTGCTTTTTCCTGCATATAAGGAAGTTGTAGGTCTTCAAAAATCAGTGCTGCAAGTTCATCAATATTTACTTCAGCCTCATAATAATCTTGTCCGCCACCACTTCCGGCTTGGCCTTTGCCTTGACCTTGGCCTTGTTGATTACCTTCACGTGCAATAACATCACCTACTTTGCTATTGCCATCACCTTGACCAACTTGTTTTTTCTTTCTTGGGTCAAAGCGAAATTTATATTCATCAAGTGAACGCATTGGGACTTTAACAGTTTTTTTTCCATCAGAAAGAATAATAGATTCATTAGAAACAATTGAGCCTAAATTTTTCTTGATTGCATCTCGCACACGTTCTTTATGACGTTCTTGGTCAATAATACCTTTTCTTTGTAAACTCCAATCATTACGTTGTACAGTCATAATTTACCTCTAATCCCTAGGTTTTTTATTTAGCTTGACGACAAAAATCAAGAATTAATTTAGATGTTTCTATAGGTAATTCTTCTTGTGGTAAATGTCCGCATTCAGGAATAACCACAAATTGAGAATGTTTTATTGATAAATGAATTTCTGCTCCCCATTCAACTGGAACGGCCCAATCTTGCTCACCCCAAATTAATAGTGTAGGTGCTTTAATACTGCTCATTTCATTTCCAAGCCAGCTTAAATCCCATTGTTTTATTGTTGTAATTGCAGCCATTTGACAATTAGCTGTTCTTAGTGGCCTTAGATAAGCATTATAACGCTCTTCTGTTAAAACGGATTTATCATAAAACATTTTATTCATATAGTAACGCAATACGTTTGGAGAGCCTAAAATAAATGGGGCAACAACATCTATACCATTATTATTTACTAACCATTGACCCCCTCTAAATAACCTATGTGTAATTACTTCATTATTATGGGCAGCAGCAATTAATATTAATTGTTTAACTCTCTCAGGTTGTGCTAAAGCACAAGCCATAGAAATTGCACCACCATAAGAGTTTCCCACTAAAGTAGCCTGCTTAATACCTAAGCTATCCATAAGGCGCATAATTATATTAACTTGATCTTTGATATTATATTTTTTATCTAAAGGTTTTTCACTAAAGCCAAAGCCTTTTAAGTCTGGTGCAATTACTCTATATCCAGCTTCAGAAAAATACTCAAAACAATCTTTCCATGTATAGTTAGAAGAGCAAAAACCATGAAGCATAATTACTACTTCGCTATCACGATCAGCAGTATGTTCTTGATAATGGATTCTAATACCATCAATAACACGAAAATTACTAGTAGTAGGATGGGGTAAGACATGCACATGGTCTAACCAGCGTAAATCTCTAGGCCGTCGAACATGTTGAGCAGTAACACCTACAGCAGCCATTCCCAAAGCAGCAGCAGCTACACCTGAATAAACTCGCCAATCCAGTAGTCTCCAATCTGCTAGACGTTGTGGAAAAATTTTTCTTTTTGCTGTTTCCATAATTTTTTCCTTTTTGTAAAACTTTATTTACTTATCTGCCTTAAGTAAATATTTTAACCAAGCAAAAAGCAAAAAAGTTTTAGACAAAAATTTAGGCCCGCCATTGCTTTAGCAAATACGGACCTAAATTCTTAGTTGCTTAGATCAAACCTATTTAGCGGGATAAAAGAGTACCAACATAATTAAGTAACTCATTAGCACAAAGCGAACAATAACCATGCTCTCTTTCTAATCGCCCTATCACTTCATTAATGCGTCGGAGTTGATCGGCATCTGGTGTTTTAACAGATGTAGTAATCTTTACTACATCTTTTAAGTCCGCAAAAATTTTCTTTTCTATTGCTTCCTTCAATCGCTCGTGGGAATTATATTCAAAGGCTTTTCCTTTACGTGCATAAGAAGAAATACGAATTAAGATTTCTTGTCTAAAAGTATTCTTTGCATTTTCTGAAATACCAATTTGTTCTTCTATTGAACGCATTAGCTTTTCGTCTGGATCAAGTTCTTCTTCAGTTATTGGATCTTTAATTTTTTCTTTGTTACAGTAAGCTTCTACATTATCTAAATAATTGTTACATAATGATTTAGCCATTTCTTCAAAAGAGTAAACAAATGCTCTTTGTACTTCAACTTTAGCAAGTTCATCATATTCCTTTACGTGCAGCAGAAATTAAATTAAGGTAGCGTTCTCTTTCTTCCGCATTAATGCCTGTATGTTGCTCAAAACCATCTTTAATTGCACGTAGCGCGTCGATTGGATTAATACAAGTAATTCCATCTCTTACTAACGCACCTGATAGACGATTAATGATATAACGTGGACTAATTCCATTCATTCCTTCGTGTTGGGCTTCTTCTTTTAATTCCCGTACATCTTTAGTCTTAAAGCCGTCTATATCTTCACCATCATAAAGCTTCATTTTCTTAACAATATCTACATTTGCACGCTTAGGAGGCTCTAATCTGGTCATAACAGCAAAAACAGCCGCTATTTTTAGTGTGTTTGGTGCGATATGTATATTGTTTAGCACACTAGATTGCTCTAGTAATTTCTTGTAAATCCGTTCTTCTTCAGAGATTTTTAGGTTATAAGGCACTTTAATCATAATGATTCGGTCTTGTAGTGCCTCGCTTTTTTTATTGCCAACAAAGCTTTTATACTCATTTTCATTTGTATGAGAAACAATTACTTCATCAGCATAAATCATTGCAAAACGTCCGGTTTTAATTGATTGCTCTTGAGATAAAGTTAGCAATGAATAGAGGAATTTTTCATCTACCTTGAGCATTTCTACAAATTCCATCAAACCACGATTAGCAATATTTAATTCCCCATCAAAACGATAAGCTCTTGGGTCAGATTCAACGCCTATTTCGCCAATAGTAGAAAGGTCAATAGAGCCTGTTAACTCAGTAATATCTTGGGATTTAGGGTCTGATGGTGCAAATGTGCCAATGCCAATACGGTCTTTTTCTGAAAAAAGTATTCTTTTTATTAAAACATCTTCATGACGACCTTGATAAACATGCTCTAAGTTATAGCGACATTGCGGACAAAGATCTCCTTCAATATAAATACCATAGCGTTTTTCTATTTCAGGTCGTAAAATTTCTGGAATTAGATGCAAGGGTTCTTCGTGCATTGGACAATCTTTAATGGCATAAACGGCACCTTTGTCTGTTGCTGTCCAGGCTTCTAGTCCACGTTTTAATAATGAAACTACTGTACTTTTACCACCACCTACCGGGCCCATTAACAATAAAATACGTTTTCTTACTTCCAACCTCTGAGCAGCAGACTTAAAATATTCCACCAACTTTGCGATTGGTTCTTCAATCCCATATAGCTCTTTACTAAAGAAATTATAACGAGCCGTTTCATCACGTGCGCCTTCATTAAAGCGTTCTACACCGTGACTAAGAATCATTTCACAAACTCTAGCATGTGAAAGTTGGGCTATTGCAGGTTTAGTTGATACTAATTCAAAATAATCTCGAAAAGTGCCTTCCCAATGCAAAAATTCGCGTTCCCGTCGATGTGATTGTAGAAGTTTGGCAATATCGAACTTGTCCTCATCCCTTTGCGTCATATTCACCACCCTATAAAGATTAGTCGTTTAGTCAGTGGGTGACTGACTATTGACAACGAAAACGTTAAAAACTCTTGAAAGCTTTATTAAATAAGCCTATAAAACGATTTTACGGACAAATTTAGTATAGCATACACAAGTCACCATTGACAGCAGGGAAATTAAAATTTCCTTAACTTAATAAATAATACAAACTCTTTTAGAAACAAGAAGTTAGCTAATTAGTCCATAAATAAAATTCTTGGCTGTAACTTCCTTAAACCATCTTCTTCTATTAGCTGTGCCATTGCTACTAACTCATTTTTACTATTTAACAACCTAAACCAACTATTAAGACTAGGTTCTTTTGCTAGTTCTACCATTTGCGCATGTCCGTTGCGAACCTTTTCAACTTGCTTTTCTGCTAAGTTAACTGCTGGTAAATGAACCATTAAATCATTAGCTGTAATTACTGGTAAGTTAGCTTTATCTTCTTTATATATTTCACTTACTTGTTCTAAAGTAAGTGCGTTTAATATATTAAAATTTCCTATAGCTATTCTACGTAGTTCAACAAGATGCGCACCAAAACCTAACTTAGCACCTAGGTCATGTGCTAAGGTACGAATATAAGTGCCAGCAGAACATTTAACTTTAATTGCTACATCACAAGTACCATCTGCATTAAAAGCTAGTTCATTTCCTGTTACTATTTTTTCTAATTTGTAAACAACAATTTTGACTGGTTCTCTAGCAATTTCTTGGCCTTGGCGGGCAAGTTTATAAAGGGTTTCACCTGCAATTTTTTTTGCAGAAAACATTGGCGGTGTTTGCCATTGCTCCCCAATAAATTCAGCTAGCACGCTTTCCCAATCAACTGATTTCAAACCATATGATGTAACAATAGGGCTATTTGGTTTTCCAGTATAATCTTGAGTATCTGTAGAAAATCCAAATCTTACAACAGCCTCATATTCTTTCACTTCTGTAGCTAGAAATTGTACTAATCTAGTGGCCTTGCCTAAACAAGCAATCAAAAGCCCTGTAGCAAACGGGTCTAGCGTTCCTGTATGGCCTATTCGCTTTTGTTTTAAGATTGACCTTAGCTTTGCTACAACATCATGCGATGTAAAGCCTGCGGGTTTATCTATTAGTATTGCTCCAGTAAATTCTGATACTTTTTCTGTCATAAAGTAATATTCTTAAGTTAATTTTATATGACTCTCTACTTTTAATTCTTGTCGCCAATTATCATTGATTTCGATACGATAAAAGAGGGACTTTTTATCAATAAAATTTCCTAGAAGGCTTAAATCTGGATGAGAGCGTAGTTTAGGTGTTACAAGATAAATTAAAGCTGCTCTATCCTTAAGCTTTATCGTTGGAAAATAATTATTTAAGTCCTTTCTTAGTCTATACCATTCAATTCTTAACCAATAATCTAGGCATTGAAAAAGAGATTCTTTGTCTTCACTAGCTTTTAATTCAATGATAACTAATTGTCCATATTTAGTAACAGCTAATATGTCTATAAACCTGCTACTATCTTTAATTACAGGAACTTGACGATAAAAACAATTAATATCTAAGTTAACATCTAAATAGTTAAGATTACGACAAATTATGGACTCTAGCCAAGCTTCTGATCTAGTTTGGTAATATTTATGCTGTTGATTTGGGCTAGCAGCCTGACGATAATAAGTAATTTCTTTTACTAAAGTTATTAACTCTTCTTGATTTGCAGAATTAAGAATTTTCTTTTCTGTTGATACTCCAAATTTTATATTAGCATTTTTTCGTAATCTAATAGTTGCAAAATCTAGTCCATTAATTGAAAAGTTTATTTTTGTATTTTGCAAATTTGGTTTTAGCTCAATCAAGCTTGGAGCTAAAGATTTAATCCACTGTATTTGTTGACTAGTATTTTTATCATTAATAATTTTACAATAATTTAATTTTAGTTTATTAACTAAAAGTCCTAAATCACCTTGGTCAAAAGGTTGAACAGAGCTAATTTTAAGTTCATCTACTTCAAAAAGTTCTATTTCTGTTTCTAGTAATTTTATTAAAGTAAGTCGTTCTGCTAGTAGTTTTGTAGCTTTAGGAGGAGCAAAAAACATTAATTTTTTAATTGGTAAAGGTGTAAACCTAGTTTCTAGTGTATTTAGCCATTTTAACCCTTGACCAAGTAAACTAGCTAAAAATTGAGGATCTTCATTTTGGCTTATACCAACAGCAGCAATTATTGAGTTTTCATACTTTATTAATAGCCTGGCTATAGCGATTTTGTAACCATATTCAATACTTTGGCTAAGACTACTTTTTTCAATTATATAGCCGTAAAAATGTTGTTTAATTAATTTCTCTAGTAGCATTAGATAATTAGCTCTAATAGCTTTTTTATCCAGGTTTGTAATTTGGGTTTTTGGCACTTTTTTTTCTAATAAATAAGTTATAGTTTTTTTCTGAAAAGGAACTAAAATCTCCACAAATAATTGATTTTGTTTGGTTTGATAGCTTATCACTTTCCAACTTTCTGAAGTTTCTAAAGTCCAATAAGCAAAAATTAATTTGTTAAATTCAACTGTAAAACTTAGGTGGTTTCTACTTAAAACAAAAAATTTTTTCTCTTTATAAAAATTAAATTCTCTATCCTCTAATAACCATAACTCTATATCATATTTTGCTTTAGCAATTTGCTCTACAGTAGTTAAAAGTATCTTTTTCATAAAAGTAATAGAAAAGTAATAAACTAAAATAATTAGATCTTTTAATTCTACATAGACGGATTTTTTCTTAAAAATAGCCTTTTGTTTAATAATCGTTTTCCTAAAACAATTAAGGCAGATACAAACTAATATATCTGCCTTAAATACTATTACTAAATAAATTAAAAACTAAAACTTAGGTATTTTTAGTTTTTGGCCTGGTTTAATTTTATCTGGATCGCTTAAAATATCTTGATTTGCTTGGAAGATTTTTTGATAATTAAGCTTACCGTGAGTTACATTTTTGGCAATAGCTGAAAGAGTATCTCCTTTTTTTACTTCATAAACTCCATAAATATCATCTTGTTCAAAATCAAAGTTTAACGCTACTTCATCTCTACCATTTAAAGAATCAACTTCTTTGATTTTTTCCCAAATTTGAGCCTCAATATAGCGGTTTGGGCAAGTTCCTCTAATTACAAATTTGCCATTAGACTCGCCTCCTTCCAGGTTGCTACATCCTAATACTGCCGAAAAAGCATAAACTGGGCCATATTTACTTGCTAAAGACATGTTTTCTTCTCCTTTAACTAATTTACTTATAATTATTTAGCAGATAATGTAAAAGGTACTGCTGGCGGATTAGCTGCTCGTGAACCTATATAGACTACGTTAGGTCTTAGCTTACCGTCAATATTAAGATTAAATCTTAAATTGTTGGCGTTAGTACGAAAATCAAAACCATCTATTGCCCCATCTGTATTAAGATTAAATACTACTCGCCGAGGATCTTTTAATATTACCCAATCCTTTTTTTCTGTACTAATAGCAAATACTTCGGAAATAAAACCACTATCAGCAGTAATTTCACCGCTAAAAGTATGTTTATTTCTTCCTGTAGTAGTTCGTAGGTGCCAACCATTGTTATCACGCCAAATTAAAAAGCGTTGGCTTGAACCTGCACCCATTCCAGCAGGCTGACCAAAAGGAATTATTAGTTCTGCTACACCACCGCTACCCGTTGGAGCAGAAGCTCTATTGCTTAATTCAAAAGGAATATTTCGCGGACTCTCTGCATTTGTACCAACATAAATTACATCTACATTTCGTTTTCCATCCATTCTTAAATCAAACTTTACACTTTGAGCATCTGTCTGAAAATCAAATCCATCAATTTGAGTGTCTGTAGCAAAATCAAAAGCTAATTGGGTACGAGTAGAATTAACTTTTAGGGTATCCTTTTTTTCAAACTGAAAAGTGCTAAAATTACCTATTTTTCCACCAACAACGCTAACCACGCCTGCAAAAAAATGTTTTTCTTTACCTGTAGTAGTTCTTAAGTGCCAACCCTTATCATCTCGCCAAACATAAAAACGGTGTGATTGACCTGCTTTTAAGTCTTTTGGTTGACCTGTTGGATCAAGACTTGGTGTAGTTGTTGGACGATTTTGGGCTTCAACTAAAACCAAATTTGCTGTAAGCAAAATTAAAACTAAAATCCCTAACAATAAACGTCGCATAATTTTCCCTCCTTAACTATCATTTATCACTTTAGAATCAATATGTTACAAATTTATCTATCTATCTTACTTATTTTATTTGTTTAGTTGTAAAAGTTATTTTGATGTTGTCAGCTTAGACTAATTAAAATTGACAGTTCAATCAAAGTTGGCTATGCTGTGCTTCTCTTTTTCTGACCCGCTGGACAAGTTATTAGTAGACGCTTAAAATTAACTAGCAATTAAGACTAATAGTTTATTTAGTCTATTGTTTTAACTCTCATCTTTTTCTGCTTGTTCTTTATTATTAAAGTTATGAACCTTAACATACCTGAAGAATACATAGATTTTGGTAACTCTGTTTACAAATTTGCTAAAGAAAAAATGGCACCTCGTGCAGAAGAAAATGATGCTAAAGCAGAATTTTCTTGGGAAAATTGGCGCGATTTAGCTAGTATGGGACTCTTAGGACTTCCGTTTCCAGAACAATATGGAGGTAGTAATGCTTCTCCACTAGCCACTTCAATAGCTATGGAAAAGGTTGCAGAAGCTGGGGTAGATGGCGGCACAACTCTTGGTTGGGGGGCGCATTTGATTTTAGCAGGTGTTCCTATTTGGTTAATTGGTACAGAGGCACAAAAAGAAAAATACTTACCTAAACTTGCATCTGGTGAATGGATTGGTGGATTTGGCCTAACAGAACCTGGTTCAGGCTCTGATGCTGCGTCAATGCGTACTACTGCGGAAAAAAAAGGCGACCACTATATATTAAATGGCTCAAAAATGTTTATCACCAATGGCCCGATAGGTGATTTATTTGTTGTTTTTGCTGTCACAGACAAAAAAAAAGGTAATCGTGGCATTTCTTTATTTATTGTAGAAAAAGGATTTCCAGGTTTTTCAGTAGGTAATAACTTAAAGAAAATGGGAAATCGTACCTCTACAACTAGCGAGCTTTATTTTGATAATTGCGAAGTGCCAGCAGAAAACCTATTAGGAGAAGAAAACGCTGGATTTGTCCAAATTGGTAAAGAAACAATGGAATGGGAACGTTCCTGTATGCTCTCACCCTTAATTGGTGGGATGCAGTTTGCGTTAGATCAATGTATTAAATACGCAAAAGAGCGTAAGCAATTTGGACAGCCTATTGCTAATTTTCAAGCCATTCAACATAAACTTGCCGACATGAAAACCATGGTTGATGCTTCTCGTTTGCTAATTTATCGTGTCGCTTGTATGAAGGAAAAATCTAAAAGAGCAATGCTTGAGGCTTCTGTCTCCAAATTATTTGTTAGTGAATCAGCCATTAAAGTGGCTTATGAGGCAGTACAAATTTTTGGCGGTTATGGTTATATCCACGAATACCCAGTAGAAAGATTTTATCGAGATACTAGATTATCAACCATTGGTGCAGGGTCTTCAGAAGTACAAAAAATGATTATTGCATCAGAATTGCTAAAAAGTATGAAACTTTAACTAATTAAATCATTTAGAGGATTTTATGGGATTTATTAATAGAAATGAAGTTTTTGACCGTGGGGAATTTACTTTTTTTGTTCCTACCCAAATAAAATATGGGATGGGTAAAGTATCAGCATTGGCTTTAGAAGTACAGGTAGAAGATGACTTATCTACTTGTACTAATGTAATGATTATGACAGATAAAGGTGTTTTAGGAGCAGGATTAATTGAAAAAGTAAAAAATGGATTAAATGATTCTGCTTATGAGATTAAATCTATATTTGATGAAATCCCTGCTGACTCTGACTTAAAAATAGTAGAAAAATGCGCTCAAGAAATTAAAAATTTAGAAATAAACTTAATCATTGCCGTAGGTGGCGGTAGTGTTATGGATACAGCCAAACTTGCTTCTTTACTAGGAACATATGGCGGAGAGGTAAGAGATTATGAAGGCGGCTTTATGGTGCCTGGCAAATGTATCCCAATTATTGCTATTCCTACTACAGTTGGAACAGGAAGCGAAGTTTCTGTAGGAGCAGTAGTTAAAGATCATGAGAATAAAACTAAATTAACTATTGCTAGTCCTCATCTTTATCCTCGTATGGCAATGCTTGATCCAGAAATGGTAGCAACTCTACCAGCTAAATTAGTTGCTTATACTGGAATGGATGCACTAACTCATGCAATAGAAGCATATGTCTCAACAGAAAATCAGCCTATTTCTGAAGCATTGGCATTAAAAGCAGCAGAAATGATTTATGATAATTTAGAAACAGCCGTAAAAGATCCAAGTAATGTTGATGCACGCGCTAAAATGCAAATTGCGGCAATGATAGCAGGTATGGCTTTTTCTAATGCACCTGTAGGAGCAACACACGCTATTTCCCATACCATTGGCGGTCTCTATGGACTCCATCATGGATTATCCAATGCTATAGCACTTCCATATGTTATGGAATTTAACCTAGAGCATAGTCCTTCACGCTATGCAGCATTAGCACGTGCATTTGATGTTTCTGAGACAGGACTCTCTGATATAGAGCTAGGAAAACGTGCAATTGAACAAATTCGTAAACTAAAAGCTTCTTTAGATATTCCAGAAAAATACCGAGATTTAGCCGTTCCAGCCGATGAAGAAACTGTAGCTAAAGTGACAGAAATAGCTCTAATGGATATTTGTATGGCTTTTAATCCACGTAAAGCTGAATTTGACGAGTTTCAACCACTAATTCAACAAGTAATCTAAGTAATTTATAATTGGGGAATTTTCTATGATTAAATACTACACAAAAGCTTGGCAAGATGAATGTATTAAGCGGATAAATGAGGATCCTGTTTTTGAGCAGGAAGCAAAAAAATTAAATGGCACTTTTATTTTCCGTGTTTATGATGGGCCGGATGGAAAAGACCGTGTGATGACATGGACTTTTAAGCAAGGAAAAATTACCGCAAGTGATTATAAGTCACAAGCAGCACCTTGGGATGAACTGCGAAACACAGCATTTAACACATCTTGGGCAATGCGTGGGTCTTGTCCTTTTACAATGATGGCAGCATTAAATAAAGGTGAAATGACCCCAATGCGTGCGCTTTCTTCTCCACATTACAAACTAGAAGGCAACAAAATGACGCTTATGCAACTTATGCGTCCAATGAGTATGTGGAATGAAATTTGTGCTAAAGTCGCTGTAACTTATGAATTTACTTCTGAGGATGAAGGCGAACTTAGCAGTGAAGCTAGCGCAGAAAGCACTCAAACTATAGCAAATGTTACAGAAACTCCTTCAGAAACTCCTAGTGCAGAAGCAACCGAAGGAACTGAAGCAGCACAAGCATAAAATATTACTTTGTCAAGATTATAGCTAGTAACTATTCTTAATTAAAGCTGGTTAAAATTATGGATTTTGAATTGACAGATGTTCAGCAGCAATACTTAAAATCTTTGCGGGAGCTTTGCCGAGCAGAAATCTTGCCTTATACCCGTGCTATTGAAACTGATGTAGAGGTACTAAAAAGAAATCTAATTAAATTAGGTGATTTTGGTCTAACATCATTAGTTTACCCAGAAGAATATGGTGGCAGCAATGCAGACACAATTACTAACACTTTAGCATGGTTAGAGTTAGCGCAAACCTGTCCATCAACATTTCTTTCTATGGGTGCAAGCACTGGGCTATGTGGTTATACAATCTTTAAGTTAGGAAACCAGGAACAAAAGGAAAAATACTTAAAGCCTGTAGCAAGTGGAAAATGGATTGGTGCTTTGGCATTAACTGAACCTAGTGTTGGCTCAGATCTAGCAGCAGCAAAAACCAAAGCTATAAAAGATGGTGATTACTATATTCTTAATGGCTCAAAGATGTTTATCACTAATGGCCCGGTGGCTGATTGTGTTTTAGTGCTAGCGGTCAATGGTGAAAAAGGCGGCGCACATCGTATGAGCTTATTTATTGTAGATAAAGATTGTCCGGGTTGGAGTTCTGGCCCTCCACTAGAAAAAATGGGGGTTCGTGGTTCTCCAACTAGCGTACTTTATTTTGATGATTGCCGTGTACCTGCTAAAAATTTGCTAGGTAAAGAAAACGAAGGCTTTTATAAAGTAATGGAATGTTTAACATTCTTTCGTATTGGTATGGCGTGTTTTTGCTTAGGCATTGCTAAAGCTAGTTTAGAAGAAGCCATAAAATACGCTACCCAACGAGAAGCTTTTGGAACTGCTATTTATAATTTTCAGGACGTAAGTTTTCGCATAGCTGAAGTAAAGGCCGAAATTGACGCAGCAGAAATGTTAATTTTACAAGCTGCCTGGCAATTTGAAAAAGGTGAAGATGCCACTCAAGCAGCATCAATGGCAAAACTACTTGCTTCAGAAGTAGGAAAACGAGCAGCCGATGTTGCAGTACAAATTCATGGCGGTTATGGCTATATTGCTGATTACCGCGTAGAACAACTTTATCGAGATGCTAGACTTGGTGAAATAGGAGAGGGTGTTTCCGAAGTTCAACGTATGTTAATTGCCCGCAGTTTGTTGATGTAAGTAATAGTAGCTTAGTAAGTACCACGCTACTTTCAAATACTTTTTTAGGGTTAAGACATTAATAAATATCAGAATTTCTTGAATTTACCATGTCACTTACCAAAGGCTAAAGCCGTTGGCTTGTTTGTGTGAAGCAAACGAGTCCGAGTGACCAGACCAAGTTCTTAGAGAACTACGTTAGCAAAAGAGTAAAAGAACACACCTTGGAATGCGTGCCAGTTCCAAGCTCTGTAACTGCTAAGTTAAACAACTGCAAGGGTATAGTGGTAGTGCTTAGTAGATATGCTGATTGCTAACATTGTCGAGGCAAAAATAACCCTAGAAATAGGAGGTAAGCTTTACTATTCAAAAAGTATTTGTATTAGACACAACAGGAAAACAGCTAGATATGTGTCATCCCGGACAAGCTCGTAGGTTGTTGAAAGCAGGGTTAGCGGCTGTATACAAGCGTTTTCCTTTCACCATCATACTTAAAAAAGAAGTTGTAGACCCCCAACTACAAACTTATCAGCTAAAGCTAGACCCAGGTAGCAAAACAACGGGACTAGCTTTAGTTAATCAAGAAACAGGAGAAGTAGTATTTGCTGCTGAGATTGAGCATAGAGGAGAAACTATTAAGTCTAGTTTAGATAGTCGTCGTGGAGTTCGTAGTAATAGACGAAATAGAAAAACACGTTATCGCAAGCCTAGGTTTAATAATAGAACAAGGGCTAAAGGTTGGCTTGCACCTTCTGTGCTAAGTAGAGTAGCTAATGTAGAAACTTGGGTAAGAAGACTTATCAAGCTATGTCCAATTAAGGGAATAAGTTTAGAGCTAGTAAAATTTGATACACAATTAATGCAAAGTGCTGAAATAAAAGGAGTTGAATATCAACAAGGTAGTTTAGCTGGATATGAATTGCGCGAGTATCTTTTAGAAAAATACAAACGTAAATGTGCCTATTGTGGAAAAGAGAACACAGCCTTGCAGATAGAACATATAGTGCCAAAAAGTAGAGGTGGAAGTAATAGAGTAACAAACCTAACAATAGCTTGTGAAAAGTGCAATATAAAGAAAGGCAATAAAACTGCTACAGAGTTTGGATATCCACAAGTACAGGCACAAGCCAAAGTACCATTAAAAGATGCAGCAGCAGTAAACAGCACAAGATGGGAAATACTCAATAGATTAAAAGAATTTCAATTGCCAATAGAGATAGGTAGTGGTGGTTTAACTAAGTTTAACCGTAGTAGCCAAAAGTTAGCCAAAGCACACTGGATAGATGCAGCTTGTGTTGGAATAAGCACTCCATTGCTAAAAGTAGACAAAATAACAGTATTAGAGATAAAAGCAACAGGACATGGAAGTAGGCAAATGTGCTTAATGGACAAATTTGGCTTTCCTAGAACTAAAGCTAAAGCAGGTAAGAAATTCTTTGGCTTTGCTACTGGTGATATGGTAAAGGCTGTTGTTACTAAGGGAAAAAAAGCTGGTACTTATACTGGCAAAGTCGCTGTTAGGGCTTCTGGTTCTTTCAATATCTCTACTAGCAAAACTACTATTCAAGGTATTAGCCATAAATACTGTAAACTTATCTTTTCTTGCGATGGTTATTCTTATTCTTACTTAACACAATACAAGACCGCAATTCCTCCCACGTCTAAAGCCGTAGGTTTCCTTGCGGGGGATCTATGACAACAACTTATAATTTTCCTATTTTAGTCTGGGAAGACTTTGCTGGTAGTTTTACGGCTCGTTTAGTTGAGTATGAACACAACCTACAGCTAATCTATGCTGGCAAAGTGATGTTTGATGGTGCAGAAAGCACCCCTACAGCTTTTGGTTTAACAAAAGATGAAGCTATTTATCAATTAAAAGAATATCTTAGCTGGTCATACCAGCAACATCCTTGGCAACCAACCCCAGATTTCTTAGATGCTAAATTAATATATTTTCGTGTAGAAGTTCGTCCTGAATATCGAAGACAAGAAAAAATATTTCCTTGTGATCCTGTTAATTTAGTGTTGCCTTGTGTTTATGGTCGTCAAGAAGAAGGTTTGTTAGTTTGCGCCCTACCTACAATAGGTGTACATTTTTACTATTATGAAGAAAAAACCCTAAAAGAATTAGTTAATCATTATGTTCAAGAAAGACTAAAAGGACTAACACCAAAAGAACTTTCTCGCTACTTACCACCTAAAAATGTCTACCTAGAAGAAATAACTGTTGCGGTTAACTTTAAACCTAAAAAACATAGCTCTAAACCTGATCTTTTAACCCTTTCTACTGTAGCAGAACCCATTACAGAAAAAAACTCTCGTCGTCGCTTTAATCGTGCTTGGGAGCGTGAAAAAGAAGTAACAGATTTAGTTAAAAGAGTTAATGAAGAAAAAGCTAATATAATTATTGTTGGGGATTCTGGCTCTGGCAAAACTACTGTTTTATCAGAAGTAGCCAGCCAATTAGAACGGCTTTGGCAAAAAGACGCAGATAGAGAAGATATTTATGAAAGCTATAAACATAAATTTTGGGTTACAAACGGTGCAAGAATCATTGCAGGAATGCGCTATTTAGGACAATGGGAAGAACGTTGTGAAGCAGTAATAAGCGAGTTATCAAATATTGATGGCATTTTGTGTATAGAAAATCTACTAGATATACTTAATAGTGGTGGAGAAAGCTCTGCTAATGGCATCGCAGCATTTTTACTACCATATATACAAAGAAGTGAGCTTAAAGTAATTGTTGAAGCAACTCCCGCAGAACTAGATGTTTGTCGTCGTTTGCTACCTGGGTTTGTAGATTTATTTCAAATAATAAATCTACCTCCATTTAATCGAGAGAAAGCCGTTACTGTTTTAGATAAACTAGCACAAGTATTTAAGCAAAATTTTTCTGTAGAAATAAGTAAAGGTATAACAGAATTAATTTATCATTTATTTGTTCGGTTTATGCCTTACCAATCTTTTCCAGGTAAAACAGTAGTTTTTCTAAAAGAACTTTTTGAAAAAGCTGTCCAAAACAAACAAAGTTTTATTAGTGCAGAACAAGTAGTTAGTTTATTTGTAGACCAAACCGGACTTCCAGAATTATTTTTACGTAATGAGCTTAGGCTGATACCCACAGAAGTATTAAGTACCTTAACTAAACAAGTAATAGGCCAGCAAGAAGCATGTCAGGTTGTAACAAATTTAATTACAACATTTAAGGCTGGATTAAATGATCCTACTCGACCTATTGGAGTACTGCTTTTTTGTGGGCCAACAGGAGTAGGAAAAACCGAGTTAGCCAAAGCATTAGCTAAATTCTTTTTTGGTGCTGGAGAACAAAAAGAACGACTAATTAGATTAGATATGAGTGAATATTCTGGCCCAGGTTCAGTAAATAGACTGCTAGGAGAAAGTTTTAACCAACCTAGCGAGCTAATTAAACGTGTTAGGCAACAGCCTTTTGTAGTACTACTGCTTGATGAAATAGAAAAAGCCAGTAAAGAAGTATTTGATCTATTTTTAGGTCTTTTTGATGAAGGTAGATTAACTGATGAATATGGACGTACTACTATTTTCCGTAGCACAATTATTATTATGACTTCAAATATTGGAGCAGATAAATTTACAACTCTAGGTTTTAATAAAGAAAATACAAATAGCTATACAAGTGCTGTGATGGATTTTTTTCGTCCAGAATTTTATAACCGAATAGATCTAGTAGTTAATTTTAATTCTTTAAGTCCAAATGTAATTGAAGCTATTACAGAGAAAGAACTTTCTGAACTCTCTGAGCGAGAAGGAATAGCTAAATCTTCTATAAAGTTAACTTGGACAAAAGATGTAGTTAAACTACTTGCAAAACTTGGCTTTGAGCCTCGTTATGGTGCTAGACCATTGCAAAGAATCATAGAGAAATTAATTGTAGTTCCATTAGCAAGATATTTAGTAGAAAGTCCTAGTGTAAAACAAAAAATCGTCAATATAAAGTTAAATAATGACAATGTTATAGAATTTCAAGTTGACTAACTAAGTATTTAATGGTAGAAAATTTAGTTTCTAAATCAATATTTAGTCAAAGTATTACTTTATATTATTTTTAATTGGCTAAATTAGTTAGCTTAAAGTTTTTTCAGTTAATAAAGTCAAAATTTTATTGACAAATGTGATCTTGCTAATTAATCAAACCTTGGTGTATTCTGGAATTAGAAACATACCTATAATTTAGTGGAGACAAAAAATATGTTTTGTTCAGTATGTGGCTCGCAAAATGCTCCTCAACTACGTTTCTGCCGTGCTTGTGGCAAACCATTGTCATCAGCAGAAACCCTATCTGCTGATGCAGACGATCCACTAAAAACACGTTTATCAATTCCAGCCGACCAAAGCGCGCTTAAAGCTGCCGCAGCCCAACCTCCCCCATCAGGAGGAGCCGATCCAATGGCTACTGTTGTTGGTATGCAAGCCGTTAAACCTTTACCTAATGCTAATGCTAATGCTTCATCTGCTCCTGATCCTTTTGCTACTCAAGTTGGTGGTCAAGGTCTAAACATCAACCAATTAAAAGAATTAGCGGCTAAATCTGCAACCCCTCCTCCCCCATCAGGAGGAGCGATCCAATGGCTACTGTTGTTGGTATGCCTGCCGTAAAACCTTTATCTAATGCTAATGCTAATGCTTCATCTGCTCCTGATCCTTTTGCTACTCAAGTTGGTGGTCAAGGTCTAAATATTGACCAATTAAAAGAATTAGCAGCTAAATCTGCGGTTAGTAAAAATAATCCTTCTCCAGCTAGTAATGAGGTAGACAGTTTAGCTACTGTTGTTGGTATGCCTGCGGTAAATCTTCCAATACCACCAAAACCCGCGGCCCCAGCAAAAGCTCCTTCTCCAGCACAACAGCCTCTAGCTAAAGCACCTGATTCAAAACCACCAATACCACCTCCTCAACAAAACTCCCCTTGTAGTAATGTGTTTGAGCGTGAAGCTAAAAGCGGATCTTCTACTATAGTAATAGCAGGTATTATCATAGCAGTAATTGTTATTATTGTTGCAGTATTATTGTTTCGGAGGTAATTTTTGGAAGACAAATTAGGGAAAAAGCTAATTTTCCATTTGACTACGCACTTTTTCCCACCAAGCCCAATAAACAAGTTCTGTTTCTTGTCTTTCTACTGGATTTAGTTCCATATGACAAAGCGTTTCTACCAGATAATCTATTTCTTTTATAGCTTCTGAAAGTTCTAAACGGGTTTGGTTGTCTAAAGCAGAAACAACAGGTAAAAAGACAGTATGATAATGATGTAGTACAAGTTCACACATAGATTACTTAAGCAAATTCTAGATTTTTATGTTTAATCACGCTGAAAACCACTTAAAAACAGTTGATCCAATTATTGCAAACCTTATTAATCGTTATGGTAGTTGTACATTAACTTCCCACAATGATTATTTTTGGGCTTTATGCCAAGCAATAATATCTCAACAACTCTCAACAAAAGCTGCTGAAACAATAGCTAAACGCTTTTTAGCCTTATATCCTAAAGAAGAAATAGCTTTTAATCCTAGCACTATACTTTCTACACCTTTAGAGAAAATTACTAGTGTAGGGGTATCTCGCTCTAAAGCTAGCTATATCAAAGATCTAGCAGAAAAATTTGACCAAGTTTTCCTTACTCAAGATTTTTCTTTACTTAATGATGAGGAAATTATTTCTAAAATTACAATTATTAAGGGCATTGGTCGTTGGACAGCCGAAATGTTTTTAATTTTTTCTCTTAATCGCCTAGATGTACTACCTACAGGAGATTTAGGTATAAAACGAGCTACCCAAGAACTTTATGGACTAGATGACTTACCTAATCCTAAACAATTATCAGAAATAGCAAACTGCTGGAAACCCTATCGTAGTATAGCCAGTTGGTATCTTTGGCGTAGTATTGACAATAAATAACTACTCTGGCAGCAGTCTAAGTATTTGTTGCAAATAAGCAAGTTTATTTTTTAAGATTGCCAACTCAAAATTTACTTTTTCTTTTTCTGTTTTAGCTACAGCGTTATTAATTTGATATTCTAAAACGCCAATCTCATAACCTATCCAAGCTTTTAAGCCTGATAAAGTTTGTTGCTCTAAAACTGTTTGCCAAGTAAAAACATTTTGTCCTTCAGGCGGTGTTGGGCCTTTGCTAATTTCATTTTCTAACCTACGTAGCAGACCCTCTGGGGAAATATCACCAGGGTTTTTCATAGATAAGAAATCTGCCCCTGTATTTAATAGCATAGCCTTAACTTGATTATTAGTATGTGTTGCTAGTTTTAATAAAACTAATTCAATCTTACGTTGTTGTTCATCAATATTTTTTTGTTGAACAACTTGTTGTTGCAAAGTAATAGCTGTTTGTATTGCTTCGGCTCCAACATTAGTAAAAAGCATTTCCCAATCACCTGTATAAGCTTTTGATGGAGCAACTAGCGGATCGCCAAAAACATCTTTCAGTAGTTCATACATTAGTTGCCGACCGCGATTAATATGTAATCTTTCTGAACTTGTTGGGGACAATTTTTGGTAATCGCGGATTTTTTCTGCTCTTTTAATTATTTCTGCTGCGCTTAAAGCCGGCATAAAGTTTTCCCTTGCTTGTCTATTAGAAGGACTGCTTACTATTAAACTGCAAACACTACTCAAAAGCAACTTGTATGAGAATATTAATAGATTTAATAAAAAGGCGGGCCGAAAAGGCACTCGGCCCCTTAACAATTAGCGGAGTTATTTGCAATCAAGGTAACAGATTCCTCTCACCCCTGATTGCAGGGCATATATTACCCAATCCTTTTGGAAGTTACAAGTTATTGATTTCCTTGTCTGTTTTTGACAGCTAATTGCAACTAAATTAAGGCTCTTTCACTCAAAAGATTGTAGGTAGTTGGATAGTTTAAGCAACTTTCTTTTCGCCAAAACAAATTTTTCAGATTATAATTTGTTTTGGCAGGCTCACTTATAAGAAGCAAAATTTTTTAGTCAGGAGATCTCCCAGGTGAAACAAAACAAATCCCTTTGGCAACGTGTCAGTATTTTATTAATAATACCTATTTTTTTTGCTGCTCTAAGTTTAACCCCTACATCAAATTCCGCTAATACACTTAATATTGATGGTGCTGTTGTAGCTGAAAGTGTAATAGAAGCTTATGCACTAATTGAAAGCAATTATTCTGGAGAAATAGACCATGAAAGACTAAACTACACCACAATTAGCGGTATGTTACATGTTCTAGATCCTCACTCAGCCTTTTATACCAAAGAAGATTTTCAAGAACTACGCTCACAACAACAAAGTGAATATTTTGGTATTGGTGCAACTGTTACTCAACGCCAAGGCAAAGTATTTATCTTGGCCCCGCATTTTAACACTCCTGCCGCACGTGCTGGCCTTCATTATGGAGATCATATTGTTGAGGTAAATGGACAATCTACTCAAGGTTGGAATTCAGCTAAAGTTGCTTCAGAATTAAGGGGCCCACGTGGAAGCCAAGTTTTAGTTGGTGTTTCACGCCCAGGATTAACCGAACCTATAAAAGTAACTATTTCTCGTGATGCCGTAGCACTACCTTCTATTCCAAATATATTTATGCTTAATTCCAATACTGGTTACATTGGTCTACGTCGTCAATTTGCTCGTACAACTGGCGAAGAATTAGTTGAAGCCGTCAAAGTATTAAAACAACAAGGAATGACAGAATTAATATTAGATCTAAGGGATAACCCTGGCGGGCTAGTACAAGCAGCCTTAGATGTTTGTGATATGTTTTTAAGTCGTGGACAAAAAGTTTTAAGTATCAAAGGTCGTAAAAGTGGTGCTGAACGCAACTTTGATGCTCGCGGTGGAAGTCCTGAAAACCTCCCTATAGTTGTTTTAGTTAATGGTAGCAGTGCTAGTGCTTCGGAAATAGTTTCTGGTGCATTACAAGACCACGATCGGGCGCGTATTGTTGGCGAAGTAACTTTTGGTAAAGGACTAGTGCAAACCATTTTCCCAATTGCTGAAGGCGCTGGACTAACTTTAACTACTGCAAAGTATTACACACCTAGCGGAAGACTTATACAACGTGAATATGATGGAATATCCCGCTATAACTACTACTTAAGACGTGATGAAAAACCTAATGGTGAACCAACTACAAAACCTGAGTTTCGTACTGATGGCGGACAAGTAGTTTATGGTGGTGGTGGTATTACACCTGATGTAAGTGTAAAACAACAACGCTTTACCCAAGTTCAAGCTCGTTTACAAGAACCTATATTTTTCTTTGTGAGGGAGTTAATCAATGGTCAAATAGCTGGTATAACTGACTATCAAATAAAGGAAATGAAGTTTAATTACCAATTAAAATCAAGTGATTTTGCTATTTCTGATTTAGTCGTAGAAGCACTAAAGAAATTTATTGATGAAAAACAAAAAACTTTTGAGTTATCTTCAAATAATGTCACAGAAAATTTAGACATTGTTAAGCTAACTTTACGTCGTGAGTTAGCAACTGCATTTCATGGCTTAGATGTTGGTCAAGAAGTGCTACTTTACCAAGACCCACAAGTTCTAAAAGGGTTAGAAGAAATGACAAATGCTAAAAAACTAACTCCTAAATCTGCTGATAGCTCTGTTGCTGTCAAATAAATCTTAACCAAAATAACCCCAGCAAATGCTGGGGTTATTTCACTATATAAATAAAGCTTAAAGTAATTTTTTACCTCACTAACTTCATATGTCCGAACAACTTAACATTGTACTAGTCGAACCAGAAATTCATCCTAACACTGGCAATATTTCCCGCCTTTGTGCCGCTACCAATACACGTTTACATTTAGTTGAGCCTCTAGGTTTTCGTATTGATGAAAAATCGGTTAAACGTGCTGGATTAGATTATTGGCCTTATGTTGATCTACATAGACATATTAATTATGCTAATTTTCAGCAAAGTATAGAAGGAAAGCGTTGTTGGTATTTTACAACAAAAGCTAAAAAGTCTTATACATCAGTAAATTATAAATGTGGGGACTATTTGATTTTTGGCTCAGAAACATCTGGACTTCCCAAAGAGCTTTTAGAAGCTAACTGGTCAAATTGTGTCACAATTCCAATGTTAACAAGTCATGTAAGAAGCTTAAATCTAGCCTCTTCTGCTGCAATTGCACTTTATGAAGCATTAAGACAAGTAGGAAAATTGGACTTATAAAATATCTTTATCCAAAATACCAAAAATTTTTACTTTTTCGCGTTTTCCTTTAACATTTTCAACGCCTACTTCAACACAAGTAAAATGCTCTTTTACTGTTTCATAAACAGCTTCATTAAATAAAATTTTTGCTTCAAAGTTTTTAGATAATCCTTCTAAACGAGAAGCCAAATTAACAGCATCTCCTATTACTGTATAGTCCATTCGTTGTTCTGACCCAATGTTGCCAGAAACCACCTCTCCATCACATAAACCAATCCCTGTTTCAATTGCTGGCTTACCTTGGCTAACTCGTCGCTCATTAAAAAGTTTAAGCTCCCGACGCATTTCTACAGCCGTTTGCACGGCTCTTACAGGGTCATCACTACGCGCAATAGGTGTTCCAAATACCGCCATAATTGCATCACCTATAAATTTATCTAATGTGCCTTGATACTTAAAAATTGCATTAATCATGTTAGAAAAATAATCATTAAGTAAATTAACTATTTCTTCAGCCGGATATTTTTCTGATAAAGTGGTAAAATCTCGAATATCTGAAAATAAAATAGTTACTTTCTTACGCACTCCACCTAGTCCCAAATTACCTTGGTCTTGTAAAACTTGTTCTGCAACTTCACGAGTCACATAACGACAAAGTGTACTCATAAGGCGTTGTTGTTGGGTAATATCTTGTACAACAATAACATAGCCTAAAGATAAATTTTGACGGTTTTTTAGCGGTAAGGTATTAACATTTATATTTATTGTATCTACTTTGCTAAGTTGATATTTATATTCATAAGTAGATTGTGGCTCACCTGTCTTGACAGTTAAGTCTATTATTTGCAACAAATGTTCATTACCTTCACCACCAAAAATTTCATCTGTTGTTAGTCCAATTACACTTTCTGCATTAATACGGAAAATTCTTTGGGCCGCTGGATTAACAGTAGTAATTTTTCTTTGGGCATCTGCTGTAATAACACCTGTTGCAATACTACTTAAAATACTTTCGTTATAATTTTTAATATTTACAACTTGTTCAAATAAATTAGCATTTTTTATTGCAATAGAAGCTTGTACAGCAAAAGAGCTTAATAGCTCTTCGTCTTCAGATGTAAAAACTCCATCTTTTTTATTTAGTACCTGAATAACACCTAAAATTTTCCCGTCCGTATCCTTAACAGGCATACAAAGAATAGTTTTAGTACGATAGCCAGTTTTTTTATCAATTTCTTTGTTAAATCTAGCATCTTCATAAGCTTCCACAATATTTACAGTTTGTCCCGTTGTAGCAACGTGTCCAGCAATACCCAGGTGTTTAGGAAAACGGATTTCAGCAATACCTGCACCTTGAGCAACTTTTGACCAAAAGTTCATTTGTCTTTTCATCAATTAAAAATAGAGTACTACGGTCTGCATCCATTACCTCAGTAGTTTTTTTCATAATCAGCGGTAAAAGTGTATTTATATCTAATTCTGAGGCTAAAGACTTCATAACATCTAAGAGCAAAGTTAATTTTTGTAGATTTTGGATTTTGCTAATACTAGACATAAATACCCCTCTAATTTTCGATGATAAAAAGAAACGTCCATTTTATGCTAAGAACCTAGAGAAAAACAATTTTGGCTAGCTATTTTGATAAAACTATTTTGATAAAGCATTAAGCCTGACAAATTAGTATTTTGCCAGGCTTAATAATTGCTTGCTAACTCTTTTGTTTTGCAACAGTTTAGTTATTATTTTTTTCTCTATTAGCAGGAGGTGGTTTTTCTAATTCTTCCTTATCATTATCTAAAAAGCCTCGTCCAGTACCAAAACGAAGCTCATTATAAAGTTTAAGTTGTTCTAAAGTTAAAACATTACGAATTTGGACTTGAACCCTTGTTCTTATAGATAGGGATTGACCTTCTAGTCTAGCAAGTTCTCCTACCATTTGCTTTAAGGCTTCTTCATTAAGATTTTCGCTAAAAATAGCTTGGTCTAGCTCTGCGCGTTTATCCCTCATTTGTGTTTCTAGGTTAATATAATTTTCTCCTGATACTCTCATTATTTGGCGCATACGAAAGATTTGCTCTTCATTTAGCTTTAAGGCACGCGCCCAAACTCGCATCATTGCACCACCACCAAACGCATTTTCTATACCTGAACGCTTGCCTAATTTTTGACTAAAGCGTTCTTGTTTAGCTGCAAAACGCTCTTGGCGTTGTTGTAAGCGTCGTCCTTGGGCTTGAACAAAACTAACATTAGAAGTCAAAAAGCCTATTAATAATACTAAGCTTATAATTACTGGTGTTTTTTTGCGCATCTTTTTATCCCACTATCAAGAGAATTATTACTAAGTTTTGAGGATTGGTGCTTTTAAGACCACCATTGTTTATTAAAAGTTTGGAAAATGTTAAAAAATATTATTATTTTTCCTAAGTTATAATTAGTTGGTTGGTGCTTTTACTTCATCCTTTATTGGTACAAAAAACATTACAAACATTGCTGGAATAGTGGCAAGAAAAGCAAAAATAAAGAAATTTACATACCCTAAATATTCAACTAACTGACCTCCAAAACCACCAATTAAAGCAGCAGGAATAAGCATTATTGCTGTACCAAAAGCATAATGAGCAGCCTTAAAATCAGGGTTACAAGTTCTCATAATATATATAGTTAATACGGCTGACCCTACACCAGAAGCAGCTTGCTCATAAAAATAAATAAATGCTATTAAACTAACACCTTTAATTGTTGTAGGATCTGGTTTTACATAAGCAAGCCAGGTATAAGCCCAAATATTAACATTCATTAGAAGTGTTAAAGGCCAAATAGCCTTACGTAGTCCTTGTTTTTTAATCCATTTAGCCCCAACAACTGCACCAAAAATTGCCCCTGCTGCCCCAAGTATTCCTGCAATCCAAGCCATTTGTGCATTAGAAACCTTTAATTCCCGTTTAAGAAAAGGCGTATTCATAGAAAAAAAAGTATTTCATCGCCTATTTTATAAAGAATAATAAATATCAGAACTAATAAAACTTTGTCTTGTTTTAAGTAAGTTGTAAAAGCTTCAACAAATGACTTCATTATTTCTGCTGCTTTTAAGCTTTTTTCACGCTTATTTTCAACTTGAGGAAGCTTAAAAAAATGGAAACAAGCTAATAAAAACAAAGTCAAGCCACACGCACCAAACCCATAACCCCAAGCTTGAGAAAGATTTACATTACCTTTTTGTTGTAGTAAATAAAACATATAGGCAACAAAAGCAACTATTCCACTACGGCTAAAAATCATTGCTAGTCTATAAGCAGCCACCCGATCCCCAGAATAAGAAGCTTGGTCACTTGGGTCTTTTAAGGCAGCTAAATAATAGGCATCAATAGAGATATCATTAGTTGCAGCTAAAAAAGCCATCACAACAAAAGCCAGTGAAATAAAGATTAAAAATGTTGTTAGGTGCTGAAATGCTGGAGGTAGGTTATAACCAAAAGAAATATATTCTTCAAATGTTGGCGGCAAAGTAGGAACATATGCAAAATAACATGCTGTAGCAACAGCCATCATCACTAGCGACAATAAAAACTGGATTATTATCATCCAAGTTCGCTTAGTGCTAAATAAATCAAGAAACGGGGCCCAAATAAACTTTAATGTCCAAGGAATACTTAAAAAATTTAAGTAGCCTAAGTAACGCTCCTTAAGTCCTATATCTGTAAAATAGAAAGTAGAAAGTATTCGGATGATTGCATAAGGCATACCTTCAGCAAAATAAGTTGTATAAACCCAAGACAAGGGTTTTGTGGATGCCTTTTCTACAGTAGCTTCTGAAGTGGAAGAAGTTTTTGCTGTTGCTTGATTTGTCGCCATTATTTTTTCCTATTAAAGATGACATAAAATTGGTTGGCGATTAGATGCTACTTTATTAGTTCTTGTTGGCAAAGCTACTTAACCGGCTTTAAGTTTTTTAATTATAAATTCGTTTTTTATGTTAAATACGTTTTAGTTCCGAGTCTATTCTTTCGCTTAGTTCAGAAATTTTATCGCAAATAGCCTTAAAATGATTTGTTTCAAATGTCAGAGGTGATGCAGCCATAGATTTTATTCTAGCAATTCGATTAAGCGAAGTTTCGATTCGTCGGCTGGTGATTTTTCCTTCTCGCGCTGCACGTGTTAAAGCTTCAGAGGCTTCCATTATTCGCTCAGGGCTTTGACAAATTAACATCATATCTTCACCAGCTTTAACTGCTGATAAAACTGCTTCAGAAAATCCCATTGCTTCAGAAATTGCTCCCATTTCCATATCATCAGAAATCGCTAAACCTTGAAACTCCATTTTGCTACGTAGCAAATCAGTAACTATTTTTGCTGATAGCGAAGCTGGAATAGGAGGATTGCTGTTATCTAAAGCAGGATAAACAGCATGAGCTATCATAATTACTTGTAGTTGAGAATTAAGCTTCACCATTAGATCTTGGTATATTTGCAAGTCTTGAGCCTTTAGTTTTTCTTCACTACGTTCAACTACAGGCAATTTTTTATGTGAATCAACAACAGAATCACCAAGTCCAGGAAAATGCTTTCCACACCCAATAATGCTTCCATTTTGTAAACCTTCTAAATAAGCACTAGAAAGGCGAATAATTTTTTGTGTCTTAGTTCCAAAACACCGCTCCTGCAAAGCATTGTCAGCATCTTCATGTACTGCAATATCTACAACTGGAGCAAAACTCATATTAAAACCCAGTAGTCTTAATAATTCTGCGGTAATTGACCCATGTTCATGCGCACAACGAGCATCATCTAAAGCTCTAAGTTTTTGTACTGAAGGCATAGGAGGACAGATTTTCTTTAAGCGATCAACCCGTCCGCCCTCTTGATCAATACTAATTAATGGAGCAACCTTAAGTACCCGCCGGAGTTCCATATTTAAATCTGCTACTTGTTCAGATGATTCAATGTTTCGAGCAAAAAGGATTATTCCCCCAGGTTGAACTGTTTGTAACAATTTACGTGTATCATCATCTACCGTAGTGCCAGTAATTCCAACAAAAAGCAGTTGTCCCAATCGATGCTCTAAAGATAAAGAAACCATGCTTTGCCCTCACTTAAATATTGAACCATTTGAATTTCTTAACTCTACTAACAAGAAACCTTAGAGAGATTAAAAAAACTACTACATTAAAACAAGTTTAACCAGCAGAAAAAGCTATTCAAAAAGTTTTTCTAGCGATTTATTATAAGGAGGATAAGCCACTCCTTTTTCTGTAATTATTGCTGCTACATATTGATTAGGAGTAACATCAAATGCTGGATTTGCTACTGTTACATCATCTGGAGCAACTTGTTGATCTTTTATATGGGTAACTTCTCGGCTAGTTCGGTCTTCAATAGGGATTTGCTCACCTGTTTTAATTTTTAGATCTAGCGTTGATAAAGGAGCAGCAACATAAAATGGAATTTTATTTTCTTTTGCTAGAACCGCTACCATATAAGTACCAATCTTATTAGCAACATCTCCATTAGCAGCAATTCGATCTGCACCAACAATTACAGCTTTTATATGACCTAGTTTCATAAAATGCCCAGCCATATTGTCAGTAATTAAAGTAACAGGAATATTATCTTTTGCAGTTCCCAACAAGTTAGCCTTGCACCTTGTAAAAATGGGCGTGTTTCATCTGAATAAACAGAAATGTTTTTCCCTATTTCCCGCGCAGCACGGATTACCCCAAGTGCCGTCCCATAACCAGCCGTTGCCAGCGCACCAGCATTACAATGTGTTAAAACCACACCTTCATCAGGCATTAAGCTTGCACCATTGCGCCCCATTTGCTTGTTGGCTTCAATGTCTGCTTCATAAATAGCAATTGCTCTTTTTATTAATTCTTCTTTAGTTTCTGCTAAAGAAAGCTTATTTGCCTTACAAGCAGACAAAGTAAGCTTCATTTGTTCAATACCCCAAAATAAATTTACTGCTGTTGGACGAGTAGCAGCAAAGTCTTGGCAAATTTGCTCAAATTGACTTGTAAATTCTGTCCATTCTTCAGGCAAGCTTTTTGCTCCAAGTGCAATACCCATTGCAGCAGAAACACCAATTGCTGGCGCACCACGTACAACCATATCTTTAATTGCTTCTGCTACTTCCTTATAAGTAGTATAACAGGGGTAAACTTCCTGTGTTGGTAATAAGCGTTGGTCAATCATTACCACGCCTTCATTTGTCCATTCTACGGTTTTAATCATAATTAAATTAATCTTTCTAAAATCTAAAATTTAACTTTTAGCCTGACAAGTAACAGTCAAAATCTTTTGATGATATTCCTGTAAACACCCAATAGTTAATTTTTCTTTTTGTAAAGCTTCTATAGCATTTACCACAGCTTGCGCTCCTGTAATTGTTGTAATACAAGGAATTGAATATTGAGTTGCAGCATTACGAATTGCTCTTTCATCATAAAAAGATAATTTTCCAAGCGGAGTATTAATTACTAGAGCAATTTTCTTACTTTTAATTTGGTCAACAATATTGGGCCGGCCTTCTTCTACCTTATAAACAAATTCTGTAGCAACACCAGCTTTTACTAAATAATCCCTAGTTCCACGAGTAGCAACTAAATTAAATCCAAGTTCTGCTAGCTTTCTTGCTACTGGAATAGCAACCTCTTTATCTGGGTCATTAACACTAATAAAAACCGTCCCGCTAGCAGGTAGTTTTATGTTAGCCCCTTGTTGGGCTTTTAGATAAGCACTTCCAAAAGCATCTGCTATTCCCATAACTTCACCTGTAGAGCGCATTTCCGGCCCTAGAACAGGATCTACCCCAGGAAATTTTGCAAATGGGAAAACTGGTGTTTTTACTTGATAACGGCTAATTGGAAGCTCTAAAGGTAGGTTAAAATCTTTTAATTTCTGCCCAACCATCAATAAAGCTGCTATTTTAGCTATTGGCACACCTGTAGCTTTACTTACAAAAGGAACCGTTCGAGATGCACGAGGGTTAACTTCTAAAACATAGATTTTTCCTGCTTTGATGGCAAATTGAATATTTACTAACCCTATAACATTTAAGGCTTTAGCAAGTTTTCTAGTATAATCACGTAATTTTTCTAATTGCTGATCAGTAATCATCAAAGTAGGCATAACACAAGAACTATCGCCAGAATGTATTCCTGCTTCTTCAATATGTTCTTGAATCCCAGCAATTACAGTAGTTTCCCCATCCGACAAAGCATCAATATCAACCTCTATAGCATTTTCTAAAAAGCTATCAATTAAAATTGGGCGATCCGGCGAAGCAACAACAGCTTGACTCATATAATGAGTTAAAGCTGTCTGGTCATAGACAATTACCATAGCACGTCCACCTAGTACATAACTTGGACGCACTAGCACTGGATAACCAATTGTTTCGGCAACTTGTAAAGCCTCAATGACTGATGTAGCCGTCCCGTTAGCAGGTTGGTCAATTTCAAGCTGTTTTAATAACTCTCCAAAACGTTTTCTATCCTCAGCTAAATCAATAGATTCTGGTGATGTGCCAATAATTGGAACGCCAGCTTTTAGCAAATCTAAAGCTAAATTTAATGGAGTTTGTCCACCTAATTGCACTATTACCCCTGTAGGCTTTTCTATCTCAACAATGCTTATTACATCTTCAAAAGTTACAGGCTCAAAATATAAACGATCTGAAGTGTCATAGTCAGTAGAAACCGTTTCAGGATTACAATTAACCATAATGGTTTCATAACCAGCTTGTTTTAGTGCAAAGCTAGCATGACAACAGCAATAATCAAATTCTATCCCTTGACCAATGCGATTTGGGCCGCTACCTAAAATAATAATTTTCTTTTTATCTGTTGGCTCTGCTTCGCATTCTGTTTCATAAGTTGAATAAAGATAAGGTGTAAAAGACTCAAATTCTGCTGCACAAGTATCAACCCGTTTATAAACTGGCTTGATATTTAAGTCTAAACGATAGTCTCGAAACTCTGCTTCTTCACAATCTAGCAATTTAGCCATACGACGATCAGAAAGACCCATTCGTTTAGCTTCCAAAATAGTTTGATGTGAAATTGTATCAATAGCTTCCGACTTTATCAGACGCTGCATTTCAGCAATTTCATTTAGTTGAGCTAAAAACCAAGGGTCAATTGCGGTTAATTCTTGTAGGCTTGCAGTTGACCAACCACGATCTAAAGCTTCTCTTAAGTAAGCCAGCCTATTTGCATTTGGATTAGCAATATTTCTTCTTAACTCATCTTCTGTAGTGTTTGGATTAATATCCCAGGATTTCCCTAGCTCTAGCGAGCGAATCCCCTTTAGCAAAGCTTCTTTGAAAGTACGACCTATTGCCATTACTTCGCCTACGGACTTCATTTGTGTTCCTAAAGTTGGTTTAGCAGCAGGAAATTTTTCAAATGCCCATTTAGGAATTTTTACTACAACATAATCAATGCTTGGTTCAAAACAAGCAGGTGTTTTTTTAGTAATATCATTAGGGATTTCATCTAGCGTATAGCCTAAAGCCAATTTAGCAGCAATTTTTGCAATAGGAAAGCCTGTAGCCTTTGAAGCCAGAGCAGAGGAACGAGAAACTCTTGGATTCATTTCAATAATTCTTAGTTGACCATCTTTAGGATTTACAGCAAATTGAATATTTGACCCACCCGTCTCAACTCCAACTTTGCGAATAATTTTAATTGCTGCATCCCGCATATTTTGGTATTCACGGTCGGTTAGGGTTTGAATTGGTGCAACTGTAATTGAGTCGCCTGTATGAATACCTAGGGGATCAAAATTCTCTATTGAGCAAATAATTACAACATTATCAGCAAGATCGCGCATGACTTCTAGTTCATACTCTTTCCAGCCAATAATTGATTGTTCAACTAAAATTTCATTAATTGGGCTAAGATTTAGTCCGGCTGCGGCAATTTGTACAAATTCTTCTGTGTTATAAGCAGTTCCTCCACCTGAACCACCCAGGGTAAATGACGGACGTATGATTGCTGGATATCCGACTTCTTCAACTGCTGCAAGAGCTTGGTCAAGAGTCTTAACAAAAGCCGCTTTTGGCATTACCAAACCTATTTCATCCATTGCCTGCTTAAAAAGCTTACGATCTTCTGCTACTTTGATGGCTTCAAGTTTAGCCCCTATTAGTTCAACTCCAAATTTAGCTAAAATTCCTTGTTCAGCCAGTGCAACAGCTAAATTTAGTGCTGTTTGTCCCCCAACCGTAGGAAGTAAAGCTTGAGGTTTTTCACGTTCAATTACTTTTGTTAGTGTTTCTACTGTTAAAGGCTCAATATAGGTTCGGTCAGCTAGCTCAGGGTCAGTCATAATTGTTGCAGGGTTTGAATTTACCAACACAACTTCAAAGCCTTCTTCTTTAAGAGCTTTACAAGCTTGTGTACCAGAGTAATCAAATTCGCAAGCCTGACCAATAATAATTGGCCCTGAGCCAATTATTAGTATTTTCTTTATATCCGTGCGTTTAGGCATTTACGTCTTACTATAGATTGAAATATTGCAGCAAAAGTAAACAGCTAATGTAGCATTAGCAACAATTATTGGTCAACGCGAGCGCATCTTTTCCATAAAGCATAAATAAAAATAGCCTAGTCATTTATCCCTAGGCTATTTATCAAGCAATTTGTTGTAAATATAATATTTTAGGTAGGTTTTAATTTTAGGAAACTCTAATTATTCTCTTTAGGAGTTTTACCATTTATCCACATACTCATAAATTATTCTCGGTAGTGAGTAAAATGTAAGGCTGAGTGACAATTCATTTTGGCTGAAACTCGTTTCTAAACCTGCATTCTAGGCAATAGAATTTCTATTCAGCATTACTTTTTTAGCACTACCCTATTTTTTTCCTGATTTTTGAAAAATTTTCTGTTATTGCTGAATGTTTGCTACAGCACTGCTAAAGCTACCGTAGAAGCCTACAGCAATTAACCCAACAACAACACCAGCTACACAAAGCAGAGCAGGTTCAATAAGTTTGACAAATTGTTCTACACCTTGATCGACTTTTTCAAATAGCTGTGCAGCATAGTTTTGAAGTGTTACACCTAAACGACCGCTTTTTTGCGCACTAGACAAGACCATATAGGTTTGACCATCAAAAGCCCAATGAGCTTTTTTTAGTGCGTCACAAAAAGGAATGCCTTGATATAAATATTCTTTGGCTAATTCTAAGGCTTTAGATAGCTCATAGTTACGAGCAGAACTAGCAAGAATGTCTAAGGATTCTTGGGGAGTTAGTCCAGCAGAAAACAGCGTTCCCATTAGCCACATTGTTTCCCCTACATTCATATTAATAAATAAAGGGCCAAGACCTTTTATTCTAAGTTGATAGTGCATCCAAAGTTGTTTACCGCCACCAGATTTCCAGTAAGTTGAGAGCAAAAAGCCTAGACCAATAAGAACAATAATCACTACATACCAATATTTATTAACAAATTCTCCTGCACCAAATAGCATAGTTGACATTGGGTTGTCGATCATTTTGGGGTTGATAGCAATAAATAATTCTTTAAGTGTAGGTAGGATATAAAAAGCAAATATTCCACAAGTAATTAATAAAAATGCACCAATAAATGATGGGTAAAGTAGCCCTGCTTTGACTTTATCACGCGCACCTTTACGACGTTTAAGATAGCTAATTAGCATATCTAGAATGCCTTCGCGCATTTCTCCAAATTTGTCACGTCGTTTTGTCCATTTACCAGATTGTTCAGCAGCACGAATTAAAGCTCTGTAATCATCTCCAAAAACATTAGGGAACCGCCCCATCGCTTCACTAAGTAGCTTTCCATTTTCAATATCATCAACCATTAAGCTAATAGCAAGAGAAAATTTTTTATTAGAAATAGCTTGTTGCAGTTGTCTAAGCATGTCATTAACTGGAACGCCTGCTTCATAAAGATCCCTACAGCTTTCAGTAAATGTAATTAATTCATCATCCTTAACCTTTAAGTTAACATCTATATTGACACGTTTTGCTTCGCTAACTTTCATTTTTTGAAAAGTATTAGTAACAGCCATAATACACGTCCTTTATTCTTGATATAACTAATTTATTTACAATAAGTTAAGACATCGTTTCTATTTCTTCTTCTGAAATTCCTTCTAAAACTGGGTCAGGTTTACCAATATGATAAATTATTTGATCTAAGGTAGTATCGCCTAATAAAGCTCTTTCTAAGCCTATAGACCAAAGAGAACGAAATCCTTGTTTTAAGGCTTGTTCTCGAACTTGATCAGGGGTTGCAGATTGATTGATTAAAGTGCGAATTTGACGAGTTAGCATAAGCACTTCATAAATTCCAACCCGTCCATAAAAACCAGTGCCACGACACAAGGTACATTCTTGGCCGCGAGCGTTGCGCCCACTACCTCTAGCAAATTGAATTGGATATTCCCACCCTATTTTAGAAGCATATTCAGCTAGTCGAGGAATATTTGGTATGTTTTCATCAACAACCTTGACACATTCTGAGCAAATACGTTTAACTAGGCGTTGAGCAACTACAAACTTAAGTGCGCCAGCGATTTTATAATTTTCAATCCCAAAATTTCTTAATCTGTCTATGCACTCTATAGTGTTGGATGTGTGCATAGTAGTTAGAACTAAGTGACCTATTCCAGCAGTTTCTATTGCCATTTGCGCTGGTTCTGGTTCTCGAACTTCACCAATAACAATAATATCTGGGTTATGTCTTAAAATATGTGTTAAGTAATAGTGAAATCCTCGTTTTTCATTTCCTCCACCTTCATCAACACGTTTTCGGCTAACTCCAATTTGAGTAACATAAGGTAGGTTAAATTCTGGAGGATCTTCAACAGTAACAATCTTTTTGGTAGCAAATTTTTGTTGAAACTCTTTGATTAAGCAAACCATTGTAGTATTTTTACCTTTATTGACAGGCCCAGCAAATACTATCATTCCATCGGTTAGCATCATCATTTCTTCACGAAATAAACGGTCTTGAAAGGGAAGCAAGCCTATTTTATCTAAGGTAAAAACAAAATTATCTTTTTCTTGAAGTCGAATTGACATTGATTCGCCGCGATCATCGCCAGCAGGGATAAAGTTGACACGAAATTCAACTGGAGATTCACGGGTAGCGTAGGTTAAGGTAGGTCGAATTACTCCAGATTGTCCATCCCAAGTATTGTTAGGGTCTAGTCCAGCATAGATTTTTAAGATTTGTGGGATACGTTCATATTTTTCTAGTTCCATTATTTCTTCATGAATAGTTTGATATTCACCATCAACCCGGATGCGGCAAACCATTAATTCCCGGCTTTTTTCATAACCACCTGCTTTAGGATCCATACGGAAAAGGTCAATATCAATATCAGTTGCTCTAGCCCAATGTCCATCACAAAGCAGGTTTTCTATTAATTCACGAAGTGCATTATCATTATGGCTAAATTGGCGAGAACTAGTAGAAAATACAAGATGTTTGCGTTGCCGACGTTCGGTTTCTACTTGTTTAATTTGTGAAGAAATTTGTTTATAGCGTTCTGTTCGTTGCTCCTCATTAATACGTAAGTCTCGACGTAAATAATGACATTCAATAGCAGATTGAATAACTTCTTCAGAAGAAAAAATAAACTTAAATTGTAAATGTCTATGTTGGCCGGCTAATATGTGTTCTGCAACACGTTGAGATTGTTTACTTGCACAAATTATGGTTACTAGATTGCCTTTTTTTTCTATTGGAATTAACACTTGCTCTTTGGCAAATTTAGGGTCTACTAGAGCTAAAACTTCATCTTCAATATTATAAAGTTTAGAACGATCAAAGATAACTTCTTCGCCATCAATATTTAACTGTTCTGCTTGATAAATAGAAGCTTCAGGTGAAAGGCTAGGGATAGAGAGTTCATCATCATAATCAGGATTATACTTAGGTGGTTGAGGCTTAGGTGTATCATCTACTTGTGTATCCCGTCTAAGAGCAGAAGTTAATCTATTTAAGTTTGAGCTAGATGGTTTTTCTGGCTTGGCGGGTTGGGGCAAGCGACGAAATTTGTCAAATAAAGCCATTACGATTTCTCCTATTCTACTAGAGCCATTTATTTAGTTTGATCTTTTTTATCTATTTTATCTTGAGTAAGATATGCGGAAGCATAAATTGTGGCATACATTTTTCCTGTTGGTGTGCCATTTGTTGTTTCTAGTTTCATCACTACAGAATTAACTTTTAACAGCCGTTCAAAACGTGCAAAGTCTTCAATATAGCGTCCAATACCATCATAATCACCTAAAATTTCTACTTGAAAAGGCACTTCATTTAATGAGCCAATTTTGCTAGTTTTACTGCTTTGAGAAAAAAACTTAAAGTCTAAGGCTCGGGCTTTAGCTTGTTCTGATAATTTTATTTGTATATTGGGAAGCTCTGCTTCTGAAGGAACTAGGGATTTTAGAGACTTAAATTGTTCTTCTGCTTCAGTTAAAGATTTTTCTAGTTGATCAGCGTTTGCTTTAATTTTTTCATTTTCATCATTGCTATTTTTTAGTTCATCAAGTTTTAATTGTTGTTTTACTAATTCTTCTTGTGCAGGTAAAAAGTAGTACATATTTGATATTTCATAACTACCCCAAATAATAAATAAAGCTAAAATAATACCTGCAATAACACCTGTAGATTTATTATTTTTTTCTGTAGACATAAATAAATTTCTCCCAAATAACTTATTTGCTTGTGGTTTTTACTGTATTTTCTGTAGGTAAATTATTAAATGGTATTGTACCAATATATCTACAATTAATTTCATAATTACCAATATTAGTTTTATCATCGTAAACAGGAACAACATCAGAAAAAACATCTACACTAGCTCCAAGTTGTTTAGCAAATTCAAATACGGCGGGACGTTCTGGGGCATAACCTTTAATTTTGACATTGGTTTTATCAATTGTAAGTTCGCTAAATACAATCCCTTGAGTAATCCTTAAATCAATTTGTTTTAGAACTGTCCTAACAGTTAATTGCTCTTTGCGAATTTCCCCAATGGTTGCAGTACGATCTTTAATAGCAGTAATTTTACGATTATATTCATCATGCTTAGTACGAATATCAACAAGTTGAGCAGCACGAATTTCTTCTTTAGCTAGTTCTTCAATCAGTTTTTTATTTTCTTGGTAGTTGTTATAAAAGCGATAGCCAAAAAGTCCCACAGCTATGATTAATCCAGCAACTAAAATTTTGCTTTGTTCTAATAATAGAGGAATTGTTTTTTTGACAGTGGCTTTTGTAGTATTAGAAATTATATTAACAAGTGTTTGTTCTATTTCTATAACTCGTTCTAATGGTAATTCTTTACGTAACTCTATATCTGTGTCAGCTAAGTTAAGTCCAACATGTTCAAGGATCATTCCAGCACTAGCAATAGCAACTGCAAGTTGATGGCCTTCTAATTGAGCTTCTTTACGTCTTGCGCCTAGGTTACGGCCAAGTTCAAAAGCTCCATTGCGATAAGGGGACATTAATTCTACTTGGCTAGCAAAATTATTCATTTTTTTAACATCATCAGAATCAAATTCACCAGCAAGAATTAATAAATCATAATGAGAAGCTGCAAGTTTTTCATTTGCAGATTGTAAAAGAGCAGAAATCTCTACATAAGCATCCTCTCTTTTATCCGACGTTAGTTCAATAGAACCTTCCCAAACAGGAAGTTCAGTTTGAGCTACTAAAAGAGAAATAAAGTTTCCGGCCCAATGTAGTATCGCAGTTCTTAGTTCAGGCTGTGGTCGATAGCTACGAAGATAAAGATACATCAGCGCGGCCATAGATTGATTAATAGATATTTGAGGAATACTTGGGAATGTATCTCGAACGCTCTTAAGGACTTCTTGCGCCATATCTTTATGAATAGCAGCAAGTATTGAGCTATGAGAAATTTTGAGAAAATCTGAATATTGAGTATCTACAGAAAGGCCGCGTTTGCGTTTTTCCATCTCCAAATTAAAGCTATTTAAGTCTGCAATAGCAAAACATAAGGTGTGTGCGTCTCCAAGAGATACAGTTATTGCTTCTGGTTTAAAGTTTTGTAAAAAGTTGGTATCGCCGCTTTCTTGTTCTGAGTAATAATCCCAACCTTCTAAGTAATACTTTTCTCCATCTGTGGCAATGAGTACAGCTTTAGTTAATAGATCGTTACTTAGGTCAATTGCTACAACTGAGCGAGATTTGTTAAAAATATTAACCATAATGATAAATCCTCAATAGATGCTAAATATAATTATTTTTATTTATGACTATCTAGCTATTGCTATGCCATAAGATTTTTAAGAAAAAATAAATTACCATTTAGCATAGTAAATTATTGGTTTTATAAGATATTAGTTAAAATATTCCTTTATCAAAATTAGTTTACTTTTTACTTGTATCTGCCAAAAGTGACAATATAAATTCTTGTCAAAGATGACAAGAGTTGCCAGAAATGGCACAAAGCAGTATTTTACATCATGGTGTCTAGATGTAAAGCGTCTTACCTAGCAATTTATTAAAATTAGATTTACTAGTAAAAAAAGTTATTTCAAAACAATACTTTTTAGTTTCTAGCTAATTAATTAAAGTTAAAAAGGAAACTCTATGTATATTAAATTATTGTACTTATTTTTAGTTATTAATATTTTATTAAATTTTACTAGTTGTAAAGCCACTGTAAAATCACCTGATAAGATTTCTAGACTTTCAATGCTTGATAAACAAAAAGTGGATGACAAAGTAGAGTTTACTGTTTGGGTAAGCGAGGTTGGAGGGGATGAAAAACTAGGATTAGAACTTGTTAGTAGTGATGCAGCTAATAGCTATCCTATGGCAATTATTACACTTAAAGATGGTCAAAAAGCTCCTGAAAAAGAAAAACAACTTTGTATTCGTGGTCAAATTGCAAGACGTGATGAAGTATCAGGAAATATAATTTATCGTATCAAGGAAGGGGAAGTTATAGATTGTTACTAGTCTACTAGTTTGTTTAATTTTTTATGTTAAAATGTTTTCTCTACCCGTTTAACCATAATTTTTATTAAAAGTAATTTTAGGAGCAGGACTTATGAAACGCTTACTATTAATAACAACTATTATATTGCTAACATTTTCTACAATAATCAATTTATCTAATGTCAATGCTTTCTCACCTCAACTAAATAGAGACAGATTTTCTATTAACTTAGTTGAACCAGATGGTTTTTTAGGGCTACGTTTAGGTGGTAGTTTTCGTTATGCTGAAGATTTATTTGGTGAACCTAGTGTTGTACGTAATGGAAGTATAGAATGGCGTTTTACTAGTGCTGAATATGATCCATATGAAGGCTTAACCGTTCTAGGAACTAAAAAAAGCATTGATGGTTTTGTTGCTTATTTAAGACCTGGTCGGATTCAATTTAAGGAAATGGATTTATACCCTAAGCAAAATAAACTTGGGGCATTTAGTGCTTCACGTCAATATGTTGTAGGTAGTTATAAAGTTCGTTTAATAGTTGAAGGATTAGACTCAAATTATGTTCGTCGAATTATTATGCAGGCTGAGAAACAATAGCTAAGTTATAGTTTTCTTTGACTTTTCTAGCTAAAAGTGTTACAAGTGGCAAAAACTTATTTCTTAGGTTTAGAAAAATGACATCAGAAGATTTTAATAATATTTGTTGGCAATTGAAAACTGGGACTGAATTGGTACTAAAGCTAAATCATTATGAACATGGTGAAAAGCTAAATGGTTTATTTCTTAATTTTACAGAAGCTGGAAAATATCCTGGGATGATGTCTTTAATCACCAAAACAGGTTCTGTAGCTATCCTTTCTGATTGGATTCAAGAGCTTTATATAATTCCTAAAGGAATGCGGCCAGAAGATGTTATAGGCTAATTATTGATCTAAAAAACATCATTTAAGAATTTAGAAATTATATAAAATTAGCTTTTCTTATCCTCATATCTTATTCTAAATTAACATTTTATCTACTCTTTGGCAGGAAATACTTGTCCCGCTGGTCAAAATATTGTTATCATCCCCGTAAAAATTAATCCGTATTTTGCTAAATGGGGGTTTCTTTAATTATGAGTCGGGAGAGAGAAACATTAGAGCTAGACGTAGTGTTTGTTGGCGCAGGGCCTGCAAATTTAGCAGGGGCATACCATTTAAATAAATTAATCAAAGCTCATGATGAGGCAGCTGCACAAGGAAAGAAAAAAGGGCCTAAGCTTGGAGAAATAACTATAGGCGTTGTTGAAAAAGGACGCGAGATTGGCGCACATATTTTGTCAGGTGCAGTAATGGATCCAAAAGCATTAAAAGAATTAATGCCAGACTTTTTAGAACAAGGCGCGCCTGTAGAATCAGAAGTTACCTATGACAAAGTTTTGTTTTTAACCAAAAAAGGCAACTTTGCTCTTCCTATAACCCCACCACCACTAGTTAATCATGGCAACTACATAGTATCGTTAGGAAAAATTGCTCGTTGGCTAGGCAAAAAAGTAGAAGAAGCCGATGTCAATATTTTTACAGAAACTCCTGCATCAGAAATTTTATTTGATGGTGACAAAGTTATTGGTATACGCACCGGAGATAAAGGTATTGGCAAAGAAGGAAAAAAGAAAGGCAACTATGAACCCGGTGTAGATATTATTGCTAAAGTAACTGTTTTAGGTGAAGGTTCTCATGGTTCATTAACCAAAAAACTAAAACCAAGACTACAACTAGATAAAGACTCTAATCCTCAAGTTTATGCTATTGGAGTAAAAGAAATTTGGGAATTGCCTAAAGGTCGTGTACAAAGTGGACATGTTTACCACACTATGGGCTTTCCACTAGATAATTATACATATGGTGGTGGATGGGTTTACCATATGAAAGATGATTTATTAGATATTGGCCTAGTAGTAGGACTAGATTATAAAAATCCATTTTTAGACCCACACGCACAACTACAAAAATATAAAACACATCCTTACTTAAAAGCCTTGTTAGAAGGTGGAAAACTAGTTGCTTATGGAGCTAAAACTATTCCTGAAGGCGGATTATTTTGTTTTCCACAACTTTATGCTGATGGAGTCTTAATAGTAGGAGATTCAGCAGGATTTCTTAACTCTGCTCGCTTAAAAGGCATTCATTTAGCTATGAAATCTGGGATGCTAGCAGCAGAAACTATTTTTGAATCACTACTAGCAGATAATTTCTCAGCAGAGCAATTAAGTATTTATGATAAGAAGTTTAAGCAAAGCTGGGCATATGAAGAGCTTCATCATTCCCGTAATTTCCACCAAGCTTTTAAGGATGGCAATCTAGTAGCAATGCTACAATATGCTAAAACTACTTAATTTTGATAATCCACAACCAGAAAAACACAATTTTGATGGGAAATTAACTTTTGATAAGCTCACAAATGTTTATTACTCATCAACCAAACATGATGAAGACCAGCCTTGTCACTTAAAGATTTTAGAACCAAATATTTGTGTTGATCGCTGTGTAAAAGAATATGGTAATCCTTGCCAATATTTCTGTCCTGCTAAAGTTTATGAAATGACTGAAGAAGGTGATGGTAAAAAGAAATTACATATTAATTTTGCTAACTGTGTTCATTGTAAGACCTGTGACATTATGGATCCTTATCAAATTATTGATTGGGTGACACCTGAAGGTGGCGGTGGGCCAGCTATACAATTATGTAAGCTTATAAAACAAACTAAAATAGCCCAGATGATCTAGTAAATCTCTGGGCTATTTTAATTTATCTTAACAGAAAACACCTAGGTTATTTTCTACTCATCATGTATTGTACGTAATTTTAACACTTCAAAATGGCGCACTCCTTGAGGAGTTTTTACTTCTATCTCATCTCCTTCACGTTTTCCCATTAAGCTTTTACCTATTGGTGAAGTAGTAGAAATATATCCTTTAGTTAAGTCAGATTCTTCAGCAGTGACTAAACGATAAGTTACTTCTTCATCTTTATCTTGGTCTAATAATGTTAAAGTAGAACCATATGCAGCACGATCTTTAGGTAAAGCATCAATGTTAATTAAGGCTAACTCTGATAACCGCTTACGTAAAGCTCCTACACGCGCTTGCAGATATTCTTGTCTATCTCTAGCTGCTTTATATTCAGCATTTTCCCGTAAATCACCCAAAGCCGCAGCTTTTTGTAATTCCCTGGGTAGTTCTATTTTTAGTTCTGTTTCTAATACTTTTAACTCTTCTTCTAATTTCTTTTTAACATCTGCTGGCATAAACCCTCCAAAATATTATAAATATCATTCTTTGTGAGAGTAATGTACAAAGAAAAAACAGCTAGCTTATCAATAAAAGATGATAAAATACTGTTTGATTTTTAATTTAGTTGATTTTCACCTAACTAGCGACTAAAGCTATATCGGGAGGTTTATCAAAATAGTGCTATTGTTAGGCAATGATAAAATTATTAAAGTAGGGGGAAGTGGATATTTCCCCCTACATAAAAAACTATAATTTTAATTCATCAGGTATCGAATCAGGTTCTTTATACCAATCCGCATTGATTTTTAAGTATTTTTCTTCGTTTTTTGGTAAATCATCTTCACGAAAGATAGCTTGTGGAGGACAAGCAGGCTCGCAAGCCCCACAATCAATACATTCATCTGGATTAATAAAAAGCATTCGATATTTTTCAAACTCTGGTTCATCCTTGCGAGGATGAATACAATCAACCGGACAGGCTTCTACACATGCTGTATCTTTGGTATCAATGCATGGCGAAGCAATAACAAAAACTCCCATGATCCGCTCTCCTTATTTTCAGCACTTAATGCTTCGTCCTTTTGTTTAGCATTAAAATTGTTGAGTTATTTGCTTTTGTAGGAAGCAAATTGCACAGGCATTTTAACATATGTTAAAAAAAAGACTACAAATACCTGCATTTAGCCACCTATAGAAAAAGTTTATTAACCCTTGATTAAAATTAGTTACTAGCAACATTGCTAGTAGTAGTAATTGCAGATTTTTCTGTTGATAGTTTCTTAAATTCTGTTAGCACAATGTCTGGAGTAATTACTTCAGGCAAAATAACTGGGTCTTTTTCCTTTGGATTGTACAGCACATATAAAGGAACTCCACTACGACCAAATTTTTCTAACATTTGAGTAATATTTTCATCTCTAGAAGTCCAATCAGCTTTTACAGGAATAATTCCTTGTTTAACAATCTCGTCTTTTACTGCTTGGCTACTAAAGGTAACTTTTTCATTAACTTTACAGCTTAAACACCATGCAGCAGTAAAATCTAAAAATATTGGTTTACCTTGAGCGCGTAAATCATCAATTAATTTAGGAGAGAAAGCTTGCCAGGCAATGCCATCAGGGCTAGGAAGACCTTGGCTTTGTTGAGGGCTAACGGCTTCATTTTTTGCAGTAGAAATAGCAAAAGTTAGACTACTAGCAACTAAAATAAGCATAACAGCTTGAGCAATCCGACGAGTTCGATTAGCATTCATTAAGTTTCCCCAACGTCCTAAAACCCAAACACCTACACCCATTACTACAAAAGCAAGTAGTAATGTAACAACTACATCTACACCCGCTTGAAGACCTAAAACCCGAATTAACCAAACTACTGTAGCCATGAGTAAAAAGCCCATAAATTGTTTAAATGTTTCCATCCAAAGACCTGGTTTGGGAACGAATTTTAGAAGCGAAGGGATAGAAGCAAGGAGAACATAAGGAAAAGCCATCCCTATTCCAACCGCAGAGAAAATCAACATAGAAGCCCAAATAGGTTGAGTTATAGCAAAACCTAAGGCAGAACCCATAAAAGGCGCGGTGCAAGGTGTAGCAACTAAAGTAGCTAAAACTCCGCTAGCAAAAGAGCCAAAAAAACCAGATTTTCCCATAGCACCTTGACCAACACCCATTAAAGATGTGCCAACTTCAAAAACTCCAAAAAGGTTAAGTCCAAAAAGGAAAAATAATGTTGCTAAACAAACTAAAAATACTGGTGATTGAAGTTGAAAACCCCATCCTAATTTTTCACCTCCAGCACGTAGCAACATCAAGGATCCACCTAATACCCAAAAAGAAATTAATACACCTAGAGTAAAAACAACTCCATGTTGCCAAGTTTTACTTTTATCTTCTTCAGCTTGTTTAACAAAACCTAAAACTTTGATTGATAAAACTGGTAAGACACAAGGCATTAGATTAAGGATTAATCCACCTACAAATGAAAATACAACTGCTAACCAAATACTAGAAAGCTTATTTGGATTATTTGTAACAGTAGTCATATTATTGCTACTGCTATCAGTGCTACTAATATTACCTAGTACAGCAATATCTCCTGCAACTGCAACATTAATAGATACAGCTTTTTCCTTACCACCTGTTTTCCAAGAAGTAGAAGAAACCAGTACCCCTTTTAATTCTTTAGGAACTTCTGTAATTTCTGGTGCGCGTTTAATGGTTAAGGTATAGTCATTACCTGTTTTTTGTAAATTTTGACTTCCAGCGTTTTGAATTACCTCTCCTTCAAGTGGAAAAAATGCTAACTTAGTTATTTCATCCTTAAAATTTACTGGTGGAACAACTTTAATTAAGATTTCATCTTTGTTAGTAGCCGCGCTAAACTGCCATTCATTAGAAGTTATTGGGTGTTTAGTTCGAGTATCAGCAAAGGCTTGTGACCATTTAGTATTTAGTTTTGGGGGTTCATTTTTGACAGGTAAGCTTAATTCTACTTTTGCTCCAGCAGGTAAGCATAATTCTTTACAAATCAACCATTTAGAATTGCCAACTAATTTAACATTACTTCCAGAGATGGTTGAAGGAGGGGTAATTTTTACAAGTAAAAAAACTTCCCCATCATAACCAAAACTTGTAAGAGGTGGGACATCTATTCTTTCTGGATAGGGCCATAGAATAGGATCTGCTGAAAAACCTGTTGGTAGTTCCCATTTAATTGAAGTTGCTAACCCTGAATCGCCAGGGTTTTGCCAGTAAGTATGCCAATGCTCTTCAGCTTTTAAGCGTAGAGCTACCCAAAAAGGTTGTCCTGGTTGAATGGATTCTACTTCTGACACTAATTCAGCTTCAGAATGCTGAGATTGTTGTACTTGTGCTAAAACTGGTAGAGAAAAAGCTGTAAAAAGTAGGCTTAAGATTAATATGGTTTGACAAAAAAAATAACTAAACAATTTAGAACTGAATTTTTTCATAAATTAAACCTTACATAAGTAAAACTTTTGTTAATGGTTGAGATGCTACTTTAACGAACTAAATCAATTAAATTACCAAAATTTCTCCCTAAAAATTATAAAAGTATAATTAATTTCAATCTATTCCAAATAGCTTTAATTTAGCAACTAAATCACTTTGAAAAACAATAAATTAAGTATAATCTTTGGGTAGAGTTTACAAAATGTTTAAGGCAAAAATATATGGCAAAAGAAAAAGCTGAAATACAAGAAAGGGTTATGCTTTCTAAAAGTGAAGAATTAAAAGCTTTGTTAGAAGAACATCGCGGTGAACGGCACATAATTGCAATACAAAATTTTCCTGACCCTGATGCGATTTCTGGTGCTATTGCTCATCAAATGATTTCGGCAGAATTTGGTATTACTACAGATATTGTTTATGATGGGCTAATTTCTCATCAAGAAAATTTAGCACTAGTAAGACTCCTAGATATTGATTTAACTCGCTACCATACTCACATGGATTTATCAGTTTATAAGCACTCAGTATTTATTGACAATCAAGGCACTACAACAACTCTTACTAGTAAATTACGTGATATTGGAATCAAGCCGCTAATTATTGTTGATCACCATGAAAAACAAGCAGTTATTGAAGCTAAATTTACTGATATTCGTAAAATTAATGCTACAGCTACAATTTATACAGAATATATAAAAGATAAATTACTTAATTTAGATAAATCTAATCCTCAACATATTAAACTAGCAACAGCCCTAATGCATGGTTTACGTAGTGAAACAGCAGGATTGATTAGGGCAAAAGAAAAAGATTTTCTTGCTGCTGCTTTCTTAAGTAATTATGTGGAGCAATCTATATTGTCAGAAATTTTAAGTGTCAAACGCTCTCGCAGAGTTATTGATGTTATTCGAGCCGCTCTAGAAAACCGGATGATAAGACATAACTTTTCAATTGCTGGAATTGGATTTTTACGCTATGAAGATAGAGATGCAATTCCACAAACCGCAGACTTTCTATTAACAGAAGAAAATATTCACACAGCCGTAGTTTATGGAATTGTTGGAAAAGATGGGGAAAGAGAAGTAATTATTGGTAGTCTTCGGACATCTAAAGTTACATTAAATCCAGATACATTCTTAAAAAACGCTTTTGGTAAAGATTGGCAAGGAAATTACTATGGCGGCGGAAAATATGAAGCAGGTGGGTTTGAAATCCCCATAGGCTTTCTTTCAGGTAACTTTGATGAAGATTTTATGAAAATGAAGTGGAAAGTTTATGACTCTCAAGTTAAACGCTGTATTTTTGAAGAAATTGGTGTTGAAAAAATAGATCAAGTGGATGAATAAAAATAGTTTTTAGGGGGACATTATGTCATTAAGCTGTAGACAATGTGGACTAATTGGAAGTGTAGTAGATACAATTTGCTCAAGTTGTGGAGCAGTATTAACTAATGGTTCAATGCCGGCTATTAATGATTTTAATTCTTTCAGTGCCTCTAATTTTTACCAAAATAACCCATCTGCACAACAAAACTATAGACAGGAAAATAGAGAGCAACCATGGCAAAATTACCCACAACAAAACGAAGTTTTTCACCAACATCCACAACAAAATAATTTGCCTTGGCAAAACCATCCTCATCAACAGCCTATTTATCAACAGCCTATTTATCAACAACCTATTTACCAACAGCCTATTTATCAACAACCTATTAGTTATCCTAATTACCCTCAACAAAGTTATTTACCTCCTCCTCAACCAGGACTTTCAGAACATTGGCAAAATAACCAAAATAACCAAAATAATCCAGGACAACAAGTATTTGTAATTAATAATGTTCATCCTGCTAATATTTATCAGGAAAAGAAAAACCCCGCTGTGTCGCTGCTACTAAGTGTTTTATTAACAGGTGCAGGACAAGTTTATAATGGTCAAATAGTTAAAGGCTTACTAATGTTAGGCTCTTGTATTGTGCTATGGGGTTTTCTATTAGGTTGGATAATCTCCATCTGGTCAGTTTATGATGCTTATACAACAGCTAAAAAAATCAATGTTGGACAACCAGTATAACTAATGGCAAGTATTTAATTTAGTGAAATAAAACGGCAAGTAATCCTAAAACAGGATATATCAAGCTAATATGATAGCTAAAGTAAATTTTACAGCAGCAATATTACTTAATCAAAGTACCAGTTCTATTCCATCTAATACGAGTAAATAGATCATTTAATAAATTGCCTGAAGTGGTGCTTCCTTCTTCATCTTTAGCTAAATTAACAGAATAATAAACAATCCATGCACGTCCAACTATATAGTTTCTTGGAACAGTACCCCAATATCTACTATCTTGACTATTATCTCGATTATCTCCCATCGCAAAATAATGGTCGGGTGGGATTTGAAATGGTGCGCCAACAGCAAATTTTTGTCCTGCTGAAACTTTTTCTATATCTGGCTCTACTTCATTCTCATCACTTGAGTAATATACCTTATAAGCAGAGTCTGGTTTAGGCTCATCTTGTCCAAGAATTTCTAATGGAGCATTAGAATCATCAAAGGGTTGCTTAGCTAAAACAAACTGTTCTGGCAGTTCTTTACCATTAATAAAAACGCTATTGCCTTTTATTTCAATAGTTTCTCCAGGTAAACCTATAACACGTTTAACATAATTTGTAGCTGGATCATTAGGGTACTTAAAAACTATTACATCCCCTCGTTTAATTTGACGATGTGGAGTAAATTTATCCAACATTAAACCATCTTGACCAAAAACAAATTTATTTACTAGTAAGTGATCTCCTACTAAAATTGTATTAAGCATTGATCCAGTAGGCACTTTTACGGCCTGTACAATAAAAGTCATGCCAAACAGAGCCATAATGACTGTAACAAGTAGCGATTCAAAAGTATCTCGAAAAAATCCTTTTTTTATTGCATTTTGGGAAGAATTTTCATCTTTAGGAGTGGTAGTTATTGGTTGGGTTTGTGGTTCTAATGGTTTTTCTTCCACAGTTGACATTGTTTTAATCCTTATATTTATTAATTAATTAGTTTAATAAGTTTTAATTTAGTTAATGCTTCTCGTGCTGCTTGTTGATGTGCAGCTTTTATTGCAGGCCCTGTTCCTTTAGCAACACATTCCTGACCAAGACGAAGTTCTATTTGAAATATTCTTTCATGCTCAGGGCCAAATGTATCGACGACAACGTATTCCGGGCCAGGTAAGTTCATTGCTTGTAAGTATTCTTGCAAAGCAGATTTATAATCGGTTGCTGAAAGATCGTCAATATCTAGTTTCTTTAAGTCATGATAAAGCTCTCTACGAACAAAACTATTAGCAGCCGTTAAACCACCATCTAAAAAAATAGCTGCAATAATAGCTTCATAAGCATCAGCTAAAAGAGTTCTCTTAAAACGTCCGCCTGTTTTTTCTTCACCTCGGTTTAGGCGTAAAAATTGACCTAGCCCTAAAGCTTCGGCTCGACGTGCTAAAGTACGTGAACTTACTAAATAAGCCTTGATTTTTGATAATCTACCTTCATCTAATTGTGGAAACTGCTCAAAAATCCAAAAGCTAACAATAAAACCTAATACAGAATCTCCTAGAAATTCCAAAGCTTCATTATGTTTAGCATCTTCTGTTGAGTGTTCATTAGCATATGAACGGTGAGTAAGCGCACGTTCTAAAATCTCAGGACTGTTAAATTCATAAGCAACGCGCTTTTCTAGTTCTGTTAAACTAGTAAGTTTACTTTTTTTTTCCATTAAGCAAGATAACAAAAGGCAAAATATTTGATTAAGTTTTAACTATTATTAGCTTACTTTGGACAAAAAACCAAGTGCTTATTTGCAGTTAAGACAAAAAAACCAGCATCATTAAAATGCTGGTTTTTTACTTGCACAATAATAGTTACTAAATTAATTTGATGGAGCAGCAGTAGATGCAGGACACTCTGATTTAAACTTTGCTAAAAAGTCTTGTAACCCGTCTGTTGATTGTTCATGACGGAATTTCCAGAAGTTTTCTGTTGAGCCACTAACAGCCGTACGTAATTTCTCATAAGGAGCTTTGCCTTCTGAAACTGCTAACATTCTGCCATAAGTATCTAAAATTTCGTCAACCACAACATTGATTTTTTCTAAAGCTGCTTTACCTTCATCACCAGTTTTTTGTTCATCAGTTAATGCGTCATATGTTTTACTTAATTCATTATAGGTAGCAAGTTTAATTTCACCTATAAGGTAATGAGTAACTGGATCAGAGCAATCTTGTGTAGCAGACTCTTTAAACATATTTAGTGCATCTGCATCGTTTTTAGCTGCTTTCCAAGCAAAAATACCTAAAGTTTGGTATAAGCTTCCTAAAATTACAGGCTTTTTCTTAGCCCATTCTTCGTCTTTAACACCTTGAGGTTTTTTATCAGCTTTAATTAAGTCAATAGTTTTTTTCAAAGCAGCACCACCTTTTTCAGCATAGGTAGTATCATATTTTTTTGCAAAACGCGCGATGGGATCAGACAAGGCTAATAAGTAGTTTAACTCTAGGTCTGGTAGATCTGTAGATACTTCATTTACGACCTTAAACGCTCCTTCCATATTTTCTGAGCCTGCAGGAGCCATACAAGCTTGAAAATTTTCTCCATGAGATTTTATTATTAATTGCTTAAAATAAACAACATATTGGCTTTTTGGATAAAGTTGTAGTGCTTCTTTGACCATAGAGAGTCGCTTATTGGGGTCTTTTTCTGTATTAGCAGCATTGTAAGCGTCATAAGCCTTTTTTTCGCTAGCTGCATCTGGCTTATCACCTTGTTCTTGAATATTTGTTAAAGAGCTAAAAATATTAGTTTTTGCGAAGGTAATAGTTGGATATAAAGATACTGAACCCACCAAACAGGCAGTTGCTAGTAGGGCGTTTAACTTCTTCATTGAAATTTTCTCCTCCTAAGACTAAACTCGGCTTTTAAGTAAAATAAAATTTTTGGATTAAATAAAGTTTTGCCTGAAGCATAAATTACTAGTATTTGATAAGTAGATAGCAAGAATAAATATAGTTCTTAAAAACACTTGGTTTGATAAAGAATTTTAATTTTCAGTTGCTTGGAAAATTGCTAACTGTAAAAAATACTAGCAATAGATTTTTAATTTGAGAATTTTCCATAGTTTACATCATTAGCTTATTTTGTCAAGTTTCTGTATTTATTTGATAAGCCTGTATTAATAGCCAGGTGAATTAGTAAAAAGATGTATATTATTATAAAATATACGTTTATCTTTACAACTAACTAAATTTAGGAGGATAAAATTTTATGTCTGGCGAAGTAGTTTTTGTTGGTATTGCCCCACATCCCCCGCTACTTGTACCAGCAATAGGAAAAGAAAAAATTGCTCAAGTGCAAGATTCTGTTAATGCCTTAAATAAATTTGCTAGCCAAATTATAAGAACAAATCCTGATACTGTAGTAATTATTTCTCCCCATTCTCCAGCAACTTCTGAAGCTTTTGGAGCTTTTAGTAACAAAACCTTAATAGGTGATTTCCATCAATTTGGTTGTAAACAAGTTTCTTTAAGCTTCCCTAATGACTTAGAGCTTTTAGCTGAGTTAGATAAGACTACAAAAGAAAACCAAATTCCTTTTAACCCATTTTTTAATGAGTATTTACTAGATCATTGTGTACTTGTACCAATGTATTATTTATGGCAAGCTGGATGGCAAGGACAAGTTTTAGCATTAAGTTTTTCTGCTCTTTCTATAGAATCACATATCCAATTTGGAGAAGCTTGCCAGCAGGCAGCTAAAAGCTTAGGACGCAAAATTGCTTTTGTTGCAAGTGCTGACCTTAGCCATTATTTATCATTAAACGGGCCTTATCATTTTGAACCTGTAGCACACTTATTTGATAAACAAATCTGTGAAGCTATTAAGCAAAAAAACTTATCATCAATTATTAATGTTGATCAAAATTTACGTCATAAGGCTGGTGAATGCGGCTATCGTTCTATTTTAGTTGCAATTGGTGTGGCAGGAAAAGAAAATCTTTCAACAAAACTACTTGCCTATGAATGTCCCTTTGGTGTTGGTTATATGACAGCAATCCTTAAGGAGAAAATTACTTAATGTCTAGTCTAAATGCTACAGCAATCACACCTATTTTTTTAGCTAAAATGTCACTAGAATCATATTTAAAAAATCAGATTAGAGTAAAGGCACCTGATAATTTACCTAATTATTTGCAACTTAAAGCAGGTTGTTTTGTCTCATTAAAAACAAAGCAAGGTGACTTACGCGGATGTATCGGAACCTTATTTCCAGTATGCAATAATGTGGCTGAAGAAATTATTCGTAATGCAGTAGAAGCAGCAACACAAGATTATCGTTTTAAGCCTGTTACTTTAGAAGAATTAGATAATTTAACTTATTCTGTTGATATTTTATCGCCTTTAGAACCTATTGAAGACCTAAGAGGTCATGATGTACAAATTTATGGTTTGTTAATAGAAGCAATAGGCGGTAAAAGAGCCGTTTTGCTCCCAGCATTACCAGGCATTGATACAACAGAAGCCCAATTAATAGCCCTACATCATAAAGCTGGAATTTCAGCAGATACGCCAGTAAAAATGAGTCGATTTTCTGTTGATCGTTATGGCGATAAATAAAACTCAAGTAAACAAAATATGGAGTCAAAAGGGCTTGACTCGCTTCTACCCTTTTGTTAGCTTCTTATGTCCATAAGTTTTAGTAACAACAGACAATTAAATAATATAAATTATCCTACCTTTTATAAAAATTTAGAGGAGAGCTTACATGTCCTTTGAAGCACTTGGAATGATTGAAACTAAAGGTTTTGTTGGTGCAGTAGAAGCATCTGATGCAATGGTTAAGGCTGCTAATGTAGTATTAATTGGTAAAGAATATATTTGGGCTGGCTATGTAACAGTATTTGTGCGCGGTGATGTTGGAGCAGTAAAAGCTGCAACAGATGCAGGAGCAGCAGCAGCAAGACGAGTAGGCGAATTAATTAGTGTACACGTAATTCCCCGCCCACATTCAGAGTTAGAGCGAGTTTTATCTGACAATGGAATGAGTTTAGAAAAAGCTCTCCCTCCAGCAGATAAAAAAGCCCTACCTTCTGGAAAAGAAGATAATAAAAAATAGTAAAACCTAATAGCTAAATTTTATTTTATCGCTGTGGAGGAATGATGTCTGTCGATAAATATTTGACCTCAGTACAACAAGCACGTGATTTAGTAACGGCTGCTCATTCAGCACAAAAAATTTTTGCTGCCTTTAGCCAAGAACGTGTTGATGAAATTGTTCAGGCTGCTGCCCTAGCAGCTTTAGCAGACAAAGACCGTTTAGGCCAATTAGCCAATCAAGAAACTGGTTATGGTGTGGCAAAAGATAAGGCAGAAAAAAATCGCTTTGCGGCTGAAGATGTTCATAACTTTTTCCGTAACCTAAAAACGGTTGGCGTTGTCTCTGAAACAGATAATTTAATTGAAGTTGCTGACCCACGTGGTGTAGTAGCAGCAATCATTCCTTCCACAAATCCCACATCTACCGCAATTTTTAAGATCTTAATCTCTCTAAAATCAAGAAATGGGGTGGTTTTAAGCCCTCATCCATCTGCTGTACAATGTATTAGTGAAACTACTCAGATAATGCGTAGTGCTGCGCAAAAAGCTGGCGCACCGGCTGGTTTAATAGGTTGTTTAACAGTTTCTACCCTACAAGGAACTGAAGAACTAATGAAACACAAATTAACATCTGTAATTTTAGCTACAGGTGGAATTGGTCTAGTAAAAGCTGCTTATAGTTCTGGAAAACCCGCTTTTGGTGTTGGCCCTGGTAATGTTCCTGTTTTAATAGAAGCTTCTGCAAATATTGAAAAAGCTGTTGCTGATATACTAACAGGTAAAACTTTTGATTATGGAACAATTTGCGCCTCTGAACAGGCTGTAGTAGTAGAAAATAGCATTAATAAACAAGTGCGCCATGCCTTTATTTCTCAAGGTGCTTATTTTTGCAATGAAACCGAGAAAGCAAAACTAGAAAAAATAGTTGTACTTCCAACCAGAGGACTTAATCCTAAAATTGTTGGTAAATCACCTCAAGTAATTGCTGAAATGGCAGGGTTTTCCGTGCCAGCAGATATTAGAGTTTTGATGGTAGATCTTCAAGGTGTTGGACGTGATCATCCGCTTTCAATGGAAAAACTTTCTCCCATACTAGCTTATTACACGGTTTCTAGCTGGCAAGAAGGTAGTAATTTATGTGAGCAAATTCTACGTTTTGGCGGCATGGGGCATACAATCGGAATACATTCACAGAACCGCGATATCATTCGTCAATTTGCTTTACAACAACCAGCATCAAGAATAATTGTTAATTCTCCTACAACACATGGGGCAATAGGTTTAACTACAGGTCTTGCTCCAAGTATGACTTTAGGCTGTGGCAGTTGGGGAGGTAATGTTACTTCAGATAATATTTCTCCATTGCATTTAATGGATATTAAGCGTGTAGCTTTTGAAACGCGCTCTATAAATCAAAAACAAATGCCTTCAGTCACTAAGTCTAATATTTTCAATCCTGATTTAACTAAAAGTATTGTTGCCCAAGTAGTAGAACAAACTTTAACACGCAATGCAATGCTGCAAGCTACCGCAAAACAAGCTAAATCAGAGTCTAAGCAAGATAACCCAACCCCTAGCAATACTATAAGTAAAACTGAAAATAAAGATTCTTCTCTTAGTGATACAGCCGTAAGTAAAATAGTAGATGAATTTTTAGCTGAACGTAAAAAATCTGGTCGTTTAAAAGCTAAAGAAGAAAAACCATTGCCTAAAGTTGATACTGCAATATTGGAACAAATAGTTGCATTAAAAGTTGCAGAAATCAAAAAAGAGAATAAAGAAATTGCTAAAAGTGAAATAGAAAGTAAAGAAGGCAAAGAAAGTAAAGACCAAAAAGTAGAAAGTTCTGTTGCTAGCCCATCGGCAAAAGTAACCGATTTTGCTCCTACGCCCACAACTACAGAAACCAAACCTAGCCCATGCCCACAGGATTTTGTTTGCGAAGATGATGTAAGACGAGCTTTAGAAGGAAAACAAAAAATTTATATTAGCAAAAAAACTATTATTACTCCTTCTGCTCGTGATTTAGGCGAATCTAATGAGATTTTTGCCCCAATAAATTAAATTATTATTAAAAATTCTTCAAAAAAGCTAAGTTTATTAATTTTTCATAAGCTTTTTAAGTAAAATCTTGTTTGCCCCTTAATACTGCCATAGAATGAAAGCTAAAAGGTTAAAAATAAGTTATGCAAGAAAAAGACACAAAAAAACCATTATTAAATTTAGAAGATCCAACAGACTTAGAAGACCTAGAAGAAGATGAGGTAGCTCAAGCAGTAGAAGGACTTAAGGTTGGTCAAGGTAGCGGCGGCGCACCTCATAGCATTATGCCTGACCCAAAAATGGAAGCTGAAATAAAAGAAATGTTTCAGGATATTGTTTCACAATATATTACTCCTATAGGTAAATCGATTAGGCTAATTTCTAATGGTGATCTTTCTGAGCGTAATTTAGACATTTGTATTGGCGCACTTAAGCCATTAATTTTAGCCTGTGAAGAAATTCATTATAATGACATTTATGATGTCTTAAGGTCTATTGAACAACCTTTAATAGCATTTCGAGAAGGCAAAAAACGTCTACTTTCTAAAAAAGATATTCGCAATATTACTACAGACTATAAAGAATTAACTCGTTTGATTTCGCGTAGTGTTGGTAGTGAAATGGTAGAAACTTCTCCTACAGGTACAATGAGAATTGCCCCAGTAAATGCAAGCTTAATGGATAAACCTATTGAAGAATTACAAATCGCTGATGCTCTATCTTATTTTGAAGGCGTAGATCACAAAGATATACAAAAGCTTTATGCAGGAGGGTTGATTAAACTAGGGCTACTTTCTCAGGCAACTGCTCAAGAAATCTCAGAATCTACCGGCATTACAACCGCTAGTGCAGAACTATTAAAGCAATGTGCGGTTAAAGCTTTACTATCTTTAGCAACAAAAGTTAAAACACCTATTAATATTTCAACTGAAAAACCACCTGCTATTGAGCGCAAAGCCTCAAATAAACTTAGTCATGAAGCTGATGAAGATGATGAAATTGACGAAGATGACAAAACTGGCTCAATGTCATTTGAGGATAAAGAATTTGAAGATGATAAACAGAAATGGTCTTATGCAATAGAATCTATCTTAGGAGAAGCTACTAATTATCTTAACTCCACAGATTCAGTAATAAATGAACTAGCACGCGCTCATCGCTCTTTAGTTAGAATGAGAGTTGCAAAAGAGCGTTTTAATGGTGAGGTAGAATTTTATCAAGATGATTTAGCTAAAATGTTAGAGTCTGAAACTTTTCTTAATGAAGAATTAGGTACAACTAGCAATGCTCAACGCTATTTGCTAAAGCATATCCAAAAAATTATTGACTCCATAAATTCAGCAATGAAAAAGACAGACCTGCTTTATTCACAAATGCATGAAGCAGCAGAAAATTTACAAGATATCGAATCACAAATAATTTCTTTGCGTCGTCGTCGAATACCTAAAAACGCATCTCTAGTGCGTCGGCGTATAAATAGACAAGATAGAGAAGAAGAAACAGAAGAAACTCAAAATTTACCAAAAAGGTTAAATTAAACTTAAAATATGCCACTAAACAGCGAAGAAGCAATCTATACAATCACCCGCATAGTTTATGAACGCTTAGGAGAAAAGGCAGAAAGCTCACTAGTAGAAGCACTTGTAACAGATATTTTTTCTGCCCTTAAACCTAGTTTAGTTACTAAAGAAAAGACTATTTCTCACCCTGTCCAACATTCACATAATCAAAAAAAACCTACCGTAGAATCATCTAGCCCAACTCGCTATATTATTTCTGTATTTGGTTTAGACCAGCCTGGAATTGTTGCTCTAGTTGCAACTCTACTTGGAGATGCCAATTGTAGCATCATTGATATGAATCAAACCGTTGTCCAAGGTAAATTTGCAATGATTATGATTATTGATGCTAGCCGTGCAACTCAAGATATGGGAAAACTCCGAGAAGAATTTAGAACGGCTAGTGATAATTTAGGTGTCCGTATTTATATGCAGCGAGAAGATATTTTTCAAGCTATGCACCGTGTTTAGTCACCCATAAATGGGCGACCTAATATCAAATGCCCCAATGGGGCATAAAGAAATCAAAAAATAACCTTTAATGCCGCATTGCGGCATTTGATATTAGACAAGTCCTTTAGGGCTTGTCTTAAGCGTTAGGTAAGAAATATAATCAAAACCAAACCTAACAATTAAGAAGAAACACATATGAGCAAAATAAGAATAGAAAACAATGTGTTGGACAAAAAAAATTTGCCAACAATGTATGATTTACCAAGTGAGGAAGTAGGAGAAAGCGGATTGCCAGACATATTTCATATATTCCAATCACAGCTTCTTAGAGAAACATTTCAACCCCCTAACTACTCATCAAATGAGGTATTTGTAGCAACAGACCTTAATCTTTATTTTGATGTAAATCATCCAAGCTGGTATAAACGCCCTGATTGGTTTGCTAGCGTTGGTATTCCTAACCTCTATGAAGATAAAGATTTACGCTTAAGCTATGTCGTTTGGCAAGAAGGAGTTACACCGCTTGTTATAGTTGAACTTCTTTCTCCTAGCACTGAAAATGAGGATTTAGGCAAAACTACTAGAATTAAAAAAAGTAGCAGAAAAGGCAAAGAAGAAGAAATCCCGCCCAAATGGGAAGTTTACGAATCTATCCTAAAAGTACCCTATTATTTTACTTATGATCATCTAACAAAAAAAATACTAGCATTTCAGCTAAGTAGTGATGGGTATATTTCTTTTTTACCTAACAGCCAAGGTTTTTACTATTTGCCTGATGTTGAGCTTTATTTAGGCTTATGGACTGGCTACTATGAAAAGGCTTCTACAATCTGGCTTCGTTGGTTTGACCGTCATTTTAATCTTATTCCCACTCCTTTAGAGCGAGCGCAAGCTGAGAAGGAACGCGAGCGCACCGAAAAAGAAGCTTTGGCTTCAAAATTTGCGAGTGCCAATGAGGAAAAAGAGCAAGAACGCGCTGAAAAAGAACGTCTGCTAGCTGAGAAAAGAAGCTTTATTGGCAAAATTAAAAGCACTAGGCATTGATCCTAATAATCTATAAATCAAGGTAGGTTGTTTATGGAAATATTTACTTGGATTTCAGAAGAAAGAATTGCAGAAGCTTTTAGGGAAGGTAAATTTGATGACCTTCCTGGTCAAGGTCAACCTATTGATTTAAGCGATGATGATCATATCCCTCCTGAAATGAGGCTTATTTTTCGCATTATGAAAAATGCTGAGATTACACCTAAAGAGGTTTCTTTACGTAATGAAATAAATAAGCTAAAAGCTGAGTTAAAGACTATTACAATTGCAGAAGAGCGAGCTAGATTGCAAAGAGAACTGCAATGGCTATATTTGAAACTCGTTGAAAAATAAACTAGTTACCTGCTTTGCGTTGTTGTTGATTTAGTTGGTCTAAAACATAGTTAACATAATTTTGAAGGCTAGCATCAAGGTCTGCCCTTTTACTAAATTTTTCTAAAAGCTCTTTAGATGAAGAATCATTTATTTCGCTTAATGCTGTTATAGCAGAGTAATTTAATGCGGTGTTTTTTTCCTCCAATGCTGCTTGAAGATATTCTAAAGCTTGTTTGTTGCCTTTTGCCCTTGCACCCAGCAAAGCAACTGCGTCTGAACGAACATATTTGCTATTACCTGGAGCAGCATATTTTAAGGCTAAAGGTAGGATTCTTTCATCTTGAGCATGACTTAAAGCAATTAAGCTAGACTGCGTTAAGGTTTGTTGCCAAGATGTTTCCTGAGCAAGTGCTAGCAAAGTATCTACAGCCTCTTGAGTGCCTATTAACCCTAGAGATTTTGCTGCTGCTGCAACGGATTTATAGCTAACATCTTCTTTTATTACTTTTTGAAATGCTGAAATCAAATTCTTATCTTTTAATCCACCTAGAATTGTTATTGCTCTTTCTCTTACTTGCCAGCTAGAGTCACTTAAAGCTGATAAAAATGCGCTATGTGCCGTTTCAGTTTCATTTGCTGACAAACTATCTATTGCTTGAAGGCGGACAAGTGAAGATTTATCAGTCTTTGCAGCCTTGGCTAAAGCCTCTATTGCAGACTCATAAACAGAGCCTTTTAGCTCTGCTGCTGCACGAATACGCCCCATTACATCTTCATCTGCACCAAGTTGATAAACTAACTCGTCTGAAGTTCGGGAAAATTTTATGTTTTTTAAGATATGATCTCCACGATCAAAGTTAACTATCAAGGGCTGAGTTTCAGCAAGAAATATTAATGTCTGTTCTCTTTGATCAATTGTGACAGGATAAATTTTTGTTTCTTTCTCTGTCGTGATAGCGACTTCTAGCGGCAAACGATAAATTTCAGCTACTTCAAACCAAGGAAGCTTTGGATCTTTCTTTTGTGTTTGCTTAACTTTTAGCTCTACTTGCTTTTTTTTATCATCATAGACGGAAGTAACTTCTAGTTCTGGTTGGCCTAGTTTATAAATCCATTGCTCAAAAAACCAATCTAAATTTTCCCCCGTAACATCTTCAATAGCTCGTGAAAGGTCTGCTGTAGTTACAAGACCACGATTTTTATTAACAGCAATATAATGATTAATAGATTGCCAAAATGCTTTTTCTCCGAGTAATTGCCTAAGCATATGGATTACAAGCTGAGGTCGAGCATAACTATTTTCATCAAAAAGGTCATCTGGATGATAAAAACGTTTGGTTGAAACAGGCCGACGATTTCCTTGTTTAAAACGTTCAATAACAGACTTTCGCGCTTCTAGGAAATCCCGTAAATATTCTTCTTTGCCCTGTGAATGTTCTAGCCAAACAGCATCCATAAAATTAGCAAAGCCTTCATTTAGCCAAAGTTCGCTCCAATCCCGGCAAGTGACTAAATTACCAAACCATTGGTGAGCTAATTCATGTGCTGATAAAGTGTCATTGTTATCTATTAAAGCTCTTTTATCTTTGACTGCTCCATCTGTCATTGTTGTAGCAGTGATGTTTTCCATTCCACCAGGAAAGTCATAAGCTGTAATTTCTGCATATTTTTTATAAGGGTAAGGATGACCTAATTTATTAGCAAAAAAGCTCATCATTTTTGGCACTGTAGCAAAGCTAACTTTAGCGTTTTCTAGCTGATCTTTATAAACATAGTGAAATATAGGGATTCCATCGGCTTCTTGTCTTAATTCGGCAAATTCACCTACAACTAGAGAAACCAAATAGCTAGAAAAAGGATAATCCATTTTCCAATGATAAGTTTTTTTATTGTTATTTTCTGTTACAGAAATTAGCTCACCATTGGAAATAACATTGTATTTGCTATCTACAGTAACAATTGTTTCTGAAGTAGCACGATCATTAGGCGAATCATAGCAAGGAAACCATTCTCGGTTAGTTTCTGTCTCACCTTGTGACAAAATTTGAAAAGGTCGTGTAGGGTCGGTTTTTGTGGGTTTGATAAAAATTAACCCTAGTTTAGGTTGAGCAGAATATTTAACAGTAAAACTAATTATTTCATTAGGCTTATAAACCCTATCTAAAGTTACTAATATTTTTTGCTCTGTTACTTGATATTTTAAGTTCGTACCACTGCTAAGTTTTACAGAATCTACCTTAAATTTAGTTGCATCAAGCTCAACTGTTTTTAACTCATTGGCAAAAGGTGTTAATTTAAGTGTTGCTTCGCCAAAAACTGTTTCTTTATCCCAATCAAAAGAAAGCTTTAAGCTCATATGCTGCATATCAAATTGATGGCTTCTCGGCCATTGAATAGGGGGTTCAGCCAGCTTATTAACAGTAATTGTTTGCGTGTAAGTTGAGCTAACAAAAAATAGTGATATTACTACTGCTAATAAAATATTTAATAACCTAGAAGGCTTACTCATCTATTGATATGCTCCAAAGTAAAGTTTTACAGTAATATTAACTAAGCTTGTTTTATTAACCGGGCAAAAGCTCGTAGTCCAGTAACTACATCTTGTTGGTCAAAAGCTTTTGATAGTCCTCGCTCTACTTCTGTGGTAAGTAGTTGTAAGCGATTTTGGAAGTTTTTATCAACTCTTTCCAAAGCATAATTAAGATCCTTTATTTCTGCACCTAGATTTTTACTGGTTTCTTCTGTAGCGGTCAAACGATTTTTATCGTCCTCTAAAGATTTTTCCAGATTATTTACGCGCTCTATTAGAAAGCCTAAATCTGACTTTAATTTGACAACATCTTCACGAGGGTAAAGTATTTCCCCTTGAATTTCTCGCAATTTATTAAGTAGGTAAAAGTAAGCTTGCGTAAAAGGACGAAAAAGAGTAGCTAAAACATAAAAGAAAGCAAAATAATAGCCTATCTGTCCGCTATTCCAATAAGTTAAAGCAGCAATAATGGCAGCAGAAACCACATGCGAGCCAATAGCAATTGAGCCTGTAATCCAACGCATTTTTTTTACATAGCGTCGTCTGTCTTCTTTAACAGGAATATTTTTTTCTTCTGAGCGTTTCATTTCAAAAAGCACTCTATGGGTTTTAAAGTAAAGATCCCAAGGCACTTTTAATATAAATAATAACCACAATAAACAAATTGCGCCTGAAACAACATCAAGTATTATTTTTGGTGAAGGTGCGGCAACACTCCAATTAAAAACACTGGAAAGTAAATAAAAAATACCCAATAGAACTAGTAAAATTACAATAATAGCTGCAACTATAAAAAAGAAATTTTTTGACATAATTAAAACCTCTTCTCTTAGATTTTCTTTTCTTAGTTTAGCTAAATGGTTGATTTATTTAACGCTTTGTTGTGACACTTCTATGAGTGTTTAAAACAAATAAGCCTAGCAACTGCTAGGCTATTTCTAAATGTCTTAAAAAAAGAAATTACAATTTATTTTACGCTAGACAGAATATTTACAATTACTGGCTTAAGTCCATCAATAATAAATTGAATGCCTATTGTACAAACAATTAATCCTATGACTCTAGTAATTACTGCTACACCAGATTTTCCAATTAATTTAACAATGTTTGGTGAAACTAACAAGACTAGTGCTGTTAGTACGATTACCAAAATAATAGCTAAAATCAGCACAGCCACATGACTGATTGAGCGATTTTGACCCATTAACACCATTACAGTACTAATAGCCCCAGGGCCACAAATTAGAGGGATGCCTAGAGGAACAATAGCTTGGTCTAAATTTAGAGACTCGTTATTATTTGTGCTACGTTCTTTACCTAGAAGCATTTGCATTGCCATCATAAAAAATAATATTCCGCCAGCAATTCTTAAAGCATCTACAGTGATTCCAAAAATCTTAAAAATTACTCCTCCCCCAATCGCAAAAACCAATAAAATCACTAGTGCCGAAATACAAGCGCGAAAAGCTGTTTGACGGCGTGCAATATTGTCATATTTTTCCGTCATTGTGACAAAAACCGGGGCTGCGGCAATAGGGTCAATTATTGTTAATAAAGAAGTAAAACTAAGCAATCCAAAAGAAAGTACATCACTCATCTGTTTTTCCTCCTACGGGCGATTCTATGGGAATAGCTGTTTCCATTTTTGGAGAAGACAAAACAAAAGTTGTTTTTACCCTAGCAATACCAGCAATGCCAGTTAATCTATGAAGTAGAAAATGTTCATATTCCAACATATCTTTAGTTAAAACTTTTAAGAGAAAATCTTCTTCTCCTGAAATATGATGACACTCCAAAACTTCTTCAAGACTTAGGACTGCATTAACAAAACCTTGATGTGTAATTAATTTATGCTCAGTCATTTGTATAGCCAGATATGCTAGTAGTCCGCGCCCCATTGCTAAAGGGTCAATAACAGCCCTGTAGCCGCGAATTATGCCGCGTTGCTCTAACTTCTTAATGCGTTGAAGCATTGGTGTAGGGGTTAGTCCAACAGCCTCAGCAAGTGCAGCATTTGTCATGCGTCCGTTTTGCTGAAGAAGTCGCAAAATCTCTCGATCCATTTCGTCTATTTCATCTTCCAAAACTTGTTTCATAGCATTTTCACCTGTCAAATATTATATTCTTAGCATAAACTCGCGTCAAGTAGATTGTAACTAAAATAAAATGCTAAAAATCTTATTATAAGAAGAATAAATCATAAAAAATAACCCAGCGATAAATCACTGGGTTATTTTCATATGCTATACGATTATTATCAGACGACTGTTATAAATAAATTAGTTTTTTTGGTTCTGGAGCTAAAAAGCTTAGTAATCTACCTATAGTAACCATAATTGAGCCAAGTATTGGCCCTGCAATTAAACCTCCCATACGTGCTTTTACAGCAGCACCAAGAGGAACTACAGTTCCTTTAGCGACATTTAGCGCGTCCCAATTATTAAAATAGGAATTTTCTATATTTGCTAGATAACTAAGCACTGTGGCAGAAAAAATAATTATTTGTGTGTAAAGTCCTAAAGTTATACCTATTAGAATTGTCCCTAAAAAGCTAAATTTCCCTACTTTCTTAGACAAGGCTCCAAAATAGATGCAACTAAAAATATTTATCATTAATACCGAACTAGCAGCATTACTTCTAATTCCATACTCAACCCCTGCTGGGCCTAGGATAAGACGAATAATTGCTACAATTAAAATTAATGCCATTGGTAATCTAAGAAACTTGATTATATCTAAAAACATTATATTTATCCCTTTCTACTTAATATAAATTAATAGAGCAAATTTTGGGGTGATTGTTTGGTAAAGAAATTTTATTATTAAGACTTTATAAGCTTTTACAAGATAAAATGCTAGACGCTTTAACCTTGGCTATATTATATTTCCAAGGCTTAAACAAAAATTTCTATCCCATTTTTTTCTGATTTTTAAGCTTATGAAAACTAAATCACGTATTTTACAGCTATTTTGTTTAGCAATTATCCTAATTTTTACTGGTTATTTTCCTGGTATACAAGCAGCTAAAACCAAAGTTGTAAAAATAGAAATCTATCATATGAGTGATTATCATAGTCATGCCCTGCCTAGTTATTCAGATGGCGATTATAGCCGGGGTGGGATTTCACGGGCAATAGCAGTACTTAGAGAAGCTAAACAGCGTAGCAAAAACGTTTTGGTCTTAAGTGGTGGCGACACAATCAACTTAAATAACCCTATTTGGTCAGATGTTTATACTTGCACGGAATGGAGTTGGTTTAATGGTATTTTAGATGGGATGGCACTAGGTAATCATGAATTTGATTATGGGCCAGAAGTTTTTGCAAATTGTACAAATAACATTACTTATCCAATTATTAGCAGTGGTTTAGTCTCAAAAGATAGCAGCAAAGCCATTTTGCCAGAATATTATATTTATGAGCGTGGAGGCGTGAAAATAGGCGTTTTTGCTGTTGCTGGGGATGATTTTCCAAGCATTGTTAAAGCTAATTTAATACCAAATAATACTCGTTGGTTAACTGGAAGTGAAAAACTAACTAGAACAAAAGAAATAGTTAAAATACTTCGTGAAAAAGAAAAAGTTGATCTAGTTATTGCGGCTGGACATCAATATATGGCCGAAGACCTAAAAATGGCTCAAGAAGTTGCAGGAATTGACTTAATTTTAGGCACACATGGACATTTTAAAGCCGAATTTACCAAACTATCAGGCACAAACACTTATTTTATTTCACCTTATCAATATCTAAATTACTTAAGCCATGTCACGCTACAAATATCTCAAAGCAAAATAATTAATGCTAAAGGCGAGCTAATTACTATAACTAAAGGTGTTACAGAAGACAAATTTTTAGCAGAAAAAGTTGATTTAATGTATAACAGCTTAAAAGCCAAGCATCCAGAGCGTTTTGAGGTTTTAGGTCAAGCTAGCAGTCTAATAGACAATGCTGGACTAGACTTTGGCGAATCAATGATTGGCAATCTTGTCACTGATTTAGCACGTCAAGCCACTAAAGCAAATGTTTTTTTCCATACAGCTAGCAGTTTTCGTGCAGCAATTCCACCAGGCGAAATCACAAGAGAAAATTTTTTAACTGCACTTCCTTATAATAATATTTTGGTTACTGCCCAAATGTCAGGTGAGCAAATACTTGATTTACTGCAATTTAGCGTTAGTCGCCAAGGCTCAGACTTTTTTTGTCAGACTAGTGGTCTTCGTTACTCAATTAACGCTAAAGATAAAACAGTAAGCGAGGTGGAAATCTTAGAAGACCCTACAAGCTCTAAATATACAAGAATTGATCCCAAGAAAACTTACTTAGTAGCTACAGCAAATTACCTAGCTTTAGTTGCAAATGGATATAAAGAAAAATTTGCTCAAAGCAGTAACTTAACAAAAACAGATATAGAGCTAAATAATTTGGTTATCAATCACATACAAAAAAACAGCCCTATTTCAGCTAACTTAGATGGGCGAGTAAAAATTATTAAATAATTAATTAGCAAGAGTTACTAAACATGACATATATATTATTTTTCCTAGGATTTTTGTTTTTAATTAAAGGAGCAGACCTATTAGTTGATGGGTCGTCTTCAATTGCAAAAAAATTCAATATCTCCAACTTAGTCATAGGTTTAACCGTAGTTGCTTTTGGTACATCTGCGCCAGAACTAGTTGTTAATGTAATTGCGGCACTAGAAGGAAAAACATCTTTAGCAATTGGAAACATCTTAGGCAGTAATATTGCTAATGTTTTATTAATTTTAGGTGTTTCAGCCAGTATTTACCCTTTAACAGTTCATAGAAACACTGTTTGGAAGGAAATCCCTTTTTCTTTATTAGCTGTGGTAGTTGTAGGTTTAATGGCTAATGATGTTTTAATAGACAAAGCTGAGAGCCGTATTATTACAAGATCTGAAGGTTTAGTTTTAATAGGTTTTTTCTTTATTTTCCTTTACTACACTGTAGGAATGGCTAGATCTAACAAATCAGAAGTTGTTGAAGAAGTAGAGCAATACAGCACAGGTAAATCCGTTATTATGGTTATACTTGGCTTTATAGGTTTAGTTTTAGGTGGTGAATGGATTGTTAATGGTGCAGTAAAAATAGCTCTATATTTTGGATTAAGTGAATCTCTAATTGGTTTAACAATAGTTTCCATTGGTACATCCTTACCAGAGTTGGCAGCCTCGGCTGTGGCGGCTTATCGTCAAAAATCAGACATTGCTATAGGTAATGTTATTGGGTCAAATATCTTTAATATTTTCTGGATTCTTTCTATTAGTTCAACAATTACACCAATTCCATTAAAAACAGCCAGTAATTTTGATATTGGAGTATTGATTTCAGCTAACATAATGCTTTTCTTTTCTTTATTTATAGGCAAACGACACACTTTAGACCGTTGGCAAGGAATATTTTTCTTAATTTTCTATGCTTCTTATATAACTTACATAGTATTTAGAGGGTAATTAATTTCTCTATATTTTAGATAAATCTTAGAATACCCTGTTTGCTATCTGAAAAGAGTTAAGCAGGTTGGGCATTTTCTAAAATAGCTGTTAGGTCAACATTACCTGGCAATGTACCAAAGCAGTTGCCCCAATCACCTGCAAGACGGCTAACACAAAAAGCATCGGCTGTAGCTTTATGACCAAAACGAACTAGCAAAGAAGCTTGCAAGGCAAGTGCTAGACGTTCAACTAAACGTCGAGCTTGTGTTTCTAAATTAATTGGATTTTTTGCTAGCTCAAACAAGTCTTTTTCTAGCGATCTGGCATAAGCGTCTAAATAATCATTTCCCCCTTTAGCTAGAGCAATTTCTTTCATTAAAGCTTGCATTGTACTTGGCTCTTTAGCGGCTGCTCGTAAAACGTCCAAACAAATAACATTTCCTGAACCTTCCCAAATCGAATAAAGCGGAGCTTCACGGTAAAGACGAGGCATCATAGATTCTTCAACATAACCATTTCCTCCTAAACATTCTAGTGCTTCATAAATATGGCTAACAGTGCGTTTACAAGTCCAATATTTAGAAATTGCTGTAGCAATTCGTTGAAAAGGTGATTCAAATTCTCTATCGCTACGTTGGTCAAAAGAACGTGCTAGACGCATCATTAAAATAGTTGCGGCTTGAGATTCTACCGCCAAATCTGCTAGCACATTTCGCATTAAAGGTTGGTCAATAAGTTTTTTTCCAAAAGCACTACGATGATTAGTATGATGGATGGCTTGAACAAAAGCTTGTCGCATCAGCCCAGCAGAAGCAATTACACAATCTAGGCGTGTGTGTGTCACCATTTCAATAATTGTTTGCACTCCTTTTCCTTCGGCACCAACACGAACGGCCCAAGCATCCCGAAATTCAACTTCACTTGAAGCATTTGATTTATTGCCAAGTTTAGATTTTAAGCGTTGCAAATGAAAATTATTGCGCTTTCCATCCTCTGTCCATCGTGGCAGTAAAAAGCAAGTTAGCCCATTAGGAGTTTGAGCTAGCACTAAAAAAGCATCGCTCATTGGTGCAGAACAAAACCACTTATGACCAACAATTAAATATTCTCCAGAATTTCCAATAGCAGTTGCCTTAGTTGTGTTTGCTCGTACATCTGAACCGCCTTGTTTTTCTGTCATTGCCATACCCATAATTGCACCTGTTTTTTCTTTAACAGGCCGAAATCTTGGGTCATAACTATTACTTGTAATTTTACTTTCCCAATTAGCTGCAACACTTGGTTCTTTTCTAAGTGCTGGCACTACGGAATAAGTCATAGAAATAGGGCAAAGATGCCCTGCCTCAATTTGACCAATTAGGCTAACAAGTGCTGCTCTAGCAACATGCGCACCTGTTTTTGGTTCTCGCCAAGGCAGACTATGAAGCCCATTTTCTACAGAAATTTTCATTAGCGCGTGCCAGGCTGGATGAAAATCTACTTCATCAACTCTATAACCATAACGGTCATGTGTTCGTAAAACAGGTTGATTGTCATTAGCTTGTACCCCTAAAGTAATAGTTTCTGCTCTACCCATAATTTCACCAAAATTTTTTAGGTGTTCTTCAGCCCAAGCAGCACCTTCCCTACTAAGAGCTTGGACTAAGGTTTTATCACTAGTAAAAAGGTTATAATCTACTAAAGGAAGAGCTTGATTAAAAACTTCATGAGTTTGTTGGCTAGCAAGATGTTTTTCTGGTGTTGACATGGTGATTATCCTTAAGCAATAAAAATTTTGGTGTAGTTTAGCAAAGTTTACCCTAGTATGAGGCAACAAATAAAGAAAATGCTAGCAACTTAATAGAGTAAAAAGATTGTTTTAAAGCTAATTGTAGAGCTAAAATCTGTTTGTAAAGACTTTAACAGGCTAAAGCTTAATTAAACTGAAATTAAACCAAACTAAAATTTAAGGGGAGTGAAGATGTTATACAGGTTATTGACCTGCTTATTAATTGTGTCCCTAGCAGGCATTTACCCGCTAGGTGCTTTTGCAAACAAAAAATCTATGTCTAATTCAGATAATAATTCAACTAATGCTAGTTCTACAGCTAGCAAAATTTTTCCTTTTCCAGTTACTGAAAAAACTTTGCCCAATGGGTTAAAAATTTTAATAGTCCCAACTGGATTTCCTAATTTAGTATCCTTGCAAATTCCAGTGCAAACAGGTTCAAGAAATGAAGTTGAGCCAGGAAAATCTGGCTTTGCACATTTTTTTGAGCATGTAATGTTTCGTGGTACTAAAAATTATCCTTCAAAAGACTATCAAGCAATTTTGACCAAAATTGGTGCCAGACAAAATGCTTATACAACAGACGACTTTACTAACTATCACACTACTTTTGCTAAAGATGACCTAGATATTATGCTTAAGATCGAAGCAGATCGCTTTATGAATTTGGAATATTCTGAGGAAGATTTCAAAACAGAAGCAAGGGCAGTTCTAGGTGAATATAACAAAAATAGTGCTAGCCCAATTAATAAGCTAATTGAAGTTCAACGCGACAATGCTTTTTCTGCTCATACCTATAAACATACAACTATGGGCTTTTTACGAGATATTGAGGATATGCCTAATCAATTTGCTTATTCAAAGCAGTTTTTTGATCGCTGGTATCGTCCTGAATATACAACCATCATTATTGCTGGTGATGTAACACCTGAAAAAGCTGTTGAAATGGTAGAAAAATATTGGGGGAACTGGCAACCTGGCAAATATCGCATTGATATTCCTAGCGAACCACCTGCAAAAGGTGCAGTTTATGCACACGTTCCTTGGGCAACTCCTACACTTCCTTATGTAACAGTAGCTTTTCGCGCTCCTGCTTTTTCAGAAACAGACAAAGAATATGTAGCAATGGATTTACTACTAGATCTTTACTTTGGCCCAACATCCGATATTTACCGAAAATTAGTCCAACAAGAACAAAAAGTTGACCAATTTTTTCCCTATTTACCTTCACATCTTGACCCAACACTTGCAACCGTTGGAGCAAGACTTAAAAAGCCTGAAGATGCAATGTATGTTAGGGATTTAATTATGGAAACTTTTGCTACTGCTCGTGCTAATGCAATATCTCCTCAACTACTTGCAGATGGAAAATCTAATGGGCGTTATTCTTTTGTTAGAGCAATGGATAATACAGAAGCCATTGCTTCAACTCTAGCTCGCTTTGTTCGCTTCCGTCGTTCAGCAGATACACTTAATAATCTTTATGATCTTTATTTACAACTTTCTCCAGCCGATTTACAAGCTGTTGCTAAAAAATATTTTACTGATGAAAATCTAGTAATTACTACTTTAGCTAAAGACTCATTTCCAGCAGAAATTGGTAAGCCTGCTTCAATTGCTACTTATGAAGCAAAAGTAGCACCTAAAGACGCTACAGACTTAAAAATTGTACTGCAAAAAACTGCTAGCCCACAGCTTAATGTAAAACTACTCTTTTCTGTAGGTTCGGCTTATGATCCAAAGGGTAAAGAAGGTCTTTCCGCACTTGCAGCAGCAATGATTAGTGAAGCTGGTAGTAAGGAAAAATCTATTGATGAAATCAATAAAGCTTTCTTCCCGATAGCAGCTAGTTTTGGCGTACAAGTAGATAAAGAAATGACTACATTTACTGGTGTAGTTCATAAAGATAACCTTGCAACATTTTCCAGCATGGCACTTGGGCAGCTACTTAATCCTGGTTTTCGTGAAGAAGACTTTAAGCGTTTGAAAGAACAACAACTTAACGCGCTTAAAGAAGATCTTCGTGCTAGCAATGAAGAAGAACTTGGTAAAGAAAGACTACAACAAAATATTTTTGCTGGTACTCCTTATGGACACCCAGTTTTAGGAACCGTTGCAGGTATTGAGTCAATTACTTTAGATGATGTAAAAAACTTTGTTCGCACTGCTTACACTCGCTCTAATTTAATGGTTGGATTATCGGGTGATGTTCCAGATGAATTTGTTAAAAAACTTGGTCGTGAACTAACAACATTAGCTGCTGGCCCTGCTCCAAGCATTCCTGGTGAAGTTAAAGGTCGTATGCCGCAAGGTATGGAAGTAGAGATTATTGAAAAAGACACCCTAGCAACAGCTATTTCTTTTGGTTTTCCAATAGAAGTAAATCGCTCACATCCAGATTTTGCAGCACTTTGGCTTGCTCGTGCATGGCTAGGTGAGCATCGTTCTTCTGTAAGCCATCTTTATGAACGTATTCGAGAAATTCGCGGCATGAATTATGGCGATTATGCTTATATTGAAGCTTTTCCACGTGGAATGTTTCAATTTTTCCCAGATCCAAACATTGCTCGACGCGCACAAATTTTTGAAATCTGGATTAGACCTGTAGTTCCTTCTAATGCTCATTTTGCACTTCGTATTGCTACACATGAATTAGAAAAACTTGTGGAAAATGGCATGTCACAAGAAAACTTTGAAGCTGTTCGTGAGTATTTGATGAAAAATGTTTTTGTAATGACTGCTACTCAAAATCAACAACTAGGCTATGCTCTTGATAGCAAATGGTATCAAACAGGCGAGTTTACTTCTTATATGAGAGAAAAACTTCAAGCCTTGAGTGCAGCCGACGTTAACAAAGCAATTAAGAAACACTTAAATGCTAAAAATATGCATGTAGTAATGATTACTAAAGATGCTGAGGGCCTACGTAAACAACTAGTGGAAGATGGTTTTTCAGCCATTAAGTACGATGCTAACAAACCTCAAGAATTACTAGAGGAAGATAAACTCATTGGCGCACGTAAACTTAATATCCGTCCAGAAGCTGTTAAAATCACCAAAGTTGATGACGTATTTGCACGCTAGAAACTAAATGTTCTAAGGACAGTACAAATTTACCTTTGTACTGTCCTTTATCAATTTTTAGCAGCTTTACTTCTTATAAACTACTTTACAAAAATTTCCTTACCCTTTAATTCATTAGCAACCCTAGCAACATTTGCCCCATGATGGCGTGCTACCTCAAGCCTATCATCAGCAACGCCAATTTGCTCCATTTTTTCACCAGCCGATCTTGACCAAGGCCCCCATTGAATACCACCTAAGTGATAGCCTGGAGTATTTTTTGGTAATGGGACAATTATCATTCCTAGTTCAGCAATATTAGAGAGCAGTGAAAGTAAAGTTAGCTCTCCCCCTCCGCCAGCATTTCCATAACCGCTACCCGTTGCAAATACGGCTCCAACTTTTCCAGTCATTCCATCTTTCATCCATAAACGGCTACAAACTGTGTCAATAAATTTCTTTATTCTCCAGTCTGGACTGCCCATATGTACAGGTGTTCCAACAATTACAGCATCACTTGATTCTAAGTCTTCTACTGTAGCATCTTCAGCTAATTTTATTTCTACTTCTGTACCATTAACAGATAAAGCACCACTAGCAACAGCTTCAGCAACTTTTTTTGTATTACCATAATCACTAGCGTAAATAATTAAAACTTTTGTCATAGTGTTTTCTCCTTAAAAAATAAGTTTTATTAATATATATTTAACTATTAAACTATTAACTAGTTAACAATTTAATAAAAAATTATTGCTTTCCTAATTTTTCTAGCAAGCCATATAATAGCTTAAGTTCTTCTTCGGAAAGAGGCTGCATAAGTGTTTTTGTAAACTTAATTACTTCTGTTTGAGTATCAGAAAGAAACTTTGCCCCTAGTTTAGTTAAAGAAACTTTTTTTATTCGTCTATCCTGACAACTTAGCCTAGTAACAAACTGTTTCTTTTCAAGTAAATCTATTATTTTAGTAACATTTGCACGTGAAGAAACTAGTCGGTTGCTAATTTCTGTTTGTGCTATTGGCCCATCAGCACCATTTAATATACGAAGCACATTATAATGGCTGTCTGATAGTCCCCATTTAGCAAACCATTCATCAGAAAGTCGCCAAAGTTGATCGCCAACACGCATTAATTTTACCAAAGTTTGCTCAGCTAAAATGTAAGGCACTGTTACTTTCATGCTAGGCATAGTAGTTTTATTTTATAAAATTGTCAACTAGTAAATTATTTCTTTGGAAACAAATTTTATAAAATTTCCAAGATTTTGATCCAAAAATCTAAAGAAAATACAAAATCTTGGAAATAAAAAGTTATTTTTAAGTAGAAAAAAATTTATTTGGATTAACAATTTCTTGATTTATAAGGCTTTATTTTCATTGGCTGGTATATATTTGGTAAGGTCTAAGAGTTGCATGTTTCTAGGGGTTTTGTTTTGGTTTGAATGTGTAAAAGTTACAAACAATTAACAATAAATTGATAAGAATTTAACTTTGTTTTTCTAAGATTACAAACTTTAATAAAACTAATTCTGAATTATACTTAAAACATTACAAACTCTTGCGTGAGAGTAGCATTAAAGATTTTCTAAAATTGGCATAAATAGGTTAAAATAGCTCTCTGCTAATTTCAAAATATCTTACATTATTTACTCTCATAAATCAGGGTTAGTTTACTTAAATTAACTTATTATATTAAACAGGCTTGCTAAGTATAAATACAACTGTTACAAAATTTGTAACAAGAGCAATTGGAGGAAAACGTGAATTTAACCGTACTACGTCGATTTTGGTTATCAATAGCAATAGTTTTATCATTAACAGCAATCGCCATTGCACAACAAGCAACAGGGACAATTGAAGGAATTGTGCGAGATGGTACAGGCGCGGTAATTGCTGGCGCAGAAGTAGCCGTAATTAGTACTGAAACAGGAGCAGTGCGTAATTTCCAAACTAATGCGAGTGGAATATATAAAGTTCCATCCTTACCTGTAGGCAAATATAGTGTCCGAGTAACTGTACAAGGATTTGCCCCTAAAGAATTAACTGAAGTTATTTTACAAGTTGGTTCAATAGCAGAAGTAAATGTAGATTTAGAAGTTGGTAATTCTTCTGGTGAAATCGTCACTGTTACCGCAGAAGCACCACTAGTTGAAACTACACGCACTTATGTTGCTACAACAGTAGATGAACGTTCAATTAAAGACTTACCTGTTAATGGTCGTAACTTCTTAGAATTTGCGTTGCTTACTCCTGGGGTTAACCAAGACCCTCGCGGTGGTGATATTTCTTTTGGTGGGTTACGTGGAACCAACAATAGTTTACAAATAGATGGTTCTGACAACAATAACACATTCTTTGGGCAATCTCTTGGTCGTACTGGTTCGGGTCGCGCACCTTATCAATTTTCCAAAGATGCTGTAAAAGAATTCCAAGTTAACACCAACACCTATTCTGCTGAATATGGCCGCGCTGGTGGTGCAGTTATCAACGCTGTAACCAAATCTGGTACAAATGAATATCATGGCGCAGGATTTTTATTCTTCCGGGATCGTTCATTAAATGCAGAAGAACCATTTGCTAAAGCAAATAATCGTCCTAAAGCTCGTAACCGTTTCTATCAATTTGGTGCAATTTTATCTGGCCCAATCCAAAAAGATAAAGCCTTCTTCTTCTTTAACTATGATGGTCAAAGAAACACTGAACCAAATCCCGTTTTCTTTGGTGCTGCTGTACCAAATGATCCTATTTCACAACAAGTAGCTGCAAGTTTAAGCAGATTCCTAACACCTTATGATAGAGAATTTAAGCAAGATGTTTTCTTAGGTAAAGTGGATTATCAAGTAACCAGCAATAACCGTTTAACTGTACGTTATAACCGTCAAAATTTTGATGGAGTTAACCTAGAAAACTCTGGTAATCAATCTACAGTTGATCATACTGGCAATTCTAATGTAAGAACTGATACTATTACTTCTAATTTAACTACTGTATTAACCCCAAGATTAGTTAATGATATACGCTTCCAATTTGCTCGTGATGACCAACCTGGTCAAGCAAATGGTAGCGCACCAGAAGCAGTAATTCGTTCTGGCGGTGTTACATTCCTATTAATTGGCCGTAATAGCTTTAGCCCACGTTTTACCAATATTAAACGTTACCAAATTATTGACAGTCTTTCCTACACTGCTGGCAGACACTCACTTAAATTTGGTATTGATTTTAACATTGAAAGAATTGAAAACTTCTTCCCAGGCAATTTCTCAGGTGTTTATCAATTTACTAGTTTAGCTGATTTTGCTGATGGTAGACCTGGTGGCGGCTATACCCAAAACTTTGCTGGTGCTGGTACATCCGGCCCACTATCACGCCCAAATAACTTTGAAATTTCCTATTATATTCAAGATGATTGGCGTGCTACTGACCGCTTAAAAATTTACTATGGTATTCGCTATGACTATCAACGTTTAGAAGAGCCACAAATCAGAAATACTGACCCACAATTAGCACAAAGAAGAATTGATACTAGTTTCCTTAATCAAGATCTAAACAACTTTGGCCCACGTGTTGGATTTTCTTATGCGGCTACAAAAGATAATAAGACCGTTGTACGCGCTGGTTATGGAGTGTTTTACTCACGTACACCATCAATTGTTACAGGTACAGTAATTACTAATAATGGTGTCCAAATCCAAAGCTTTTCTTTTACAGGCAACAATACTCCTATTTATCCTAATGTATTTGCTGCTCCTCCATCAGGTGCAGCAGCAGGTCGTCCAAATATTTTCTTCTATGATAAGAATTTTGTTCAACCACTTGTTCAACAAGGCAGTTTTGGTATTGAAAGAGAATTACCAGGCAAAATTAGCTTGTCCCTTTCTTACTTAGTAGTAAAAGGAACTCATTTACTCCGCGCTCGTGACATTAACCTACCATGAGCTACACCAACCCCAATCAGAGTAAATAACACGGTTACTTCATTTGATCGTTTCACTAACCCAAGACCATTTAGCGCATTTGGCCGTGTAATTATGAATGCTAGTGATGCTAATTCTATTTATCATGGTTTATCTGTACAAGCTACCAAACGCTATGCTCAAAATTTCCAATTGCTCTTCTCCTATACCTTCTCTCGTGCTATTGATGATAAACCAGATTCTACTACCGTAGTAGTTGGCACTGATGATGCTAAAATTATTAATAACCAATTACGCCCAGACTTAGATCGCGGCTTGGGTGATAGCCATGTTAAACATCGTGCAGTAGTAAGCGGTGTTTATGACCTTAATTTAAGTAGATTCTCTGGTTCTGATAGCGGGTTTGCTAAAGCTATATTAGATGGTTATACATTTAGTGGTATCTTTACAGGTAGTTCTGGCCGTCCATTTAACAACACCGTTGCTATAGACTTAAACAACGATGGCAATAGCCGTGCAGATCGCGCTCCTGGTGTAGGCCGTAACACTTTAACTGGGCCAAATTTCTATCAATTTGACCTTCGTTTTGCTAAATCCTTTAGACCTACAGAAACCACCAAGATCGAACTCTTAGGCGAAGGCTTTAATATTTTTAACCGTACCAATGTTGCTGGTATCAACACTAACCAATTTAATGTTACTGGTAGTGGTTCAACTCTAGCATTAACACCAAATAGAACTTTCTTAGCTCCAACTTCTAGTACTGGTGCTAACAGAGGTGCTAACCGTCAATTCCAATTAGCACTTAAGTTTGAATTTTAATCTAACCATAAATAAAGTTTGTTAACCCTTTAGCCTTGGTAAGCTATTTCTTACCAAGGCTATTTATATCTAAAAAAATAGTTAAACCTCTGCTTGCCAACAATTTAATTTCCAGTCTTGGCCCTCAACAATAATAGCCCCAATATAGTCTTTAGCTGGTTGTAGCTCTTGTAATGTCCACCTATTAACTTCACTAGGGTTTGTTACTACATTTAATAGCTTTGCTTCTGTATTAGGTGTTAAAGTAACATCAAAATTACTTAATGAATAAGTAAGGCCATCCCCAATAGCTTTAATATAAGCTTCTTTACGTGTCCAACAACGAAAAAAAGCTAATTGTCTTTCTTCTGGTGATAGGCTAAGAAATTCTTTTGACTCTTTAGCTGAGAAAAATCTTTTTGCAATTGCTTCAGCATCTTTTAACTCTCTTAATAAGTATTCAACATCTATACCTATTCCTTTCTGATAAGTTACACCACATAAAGCTAAATCACCAGAATTAGATAAGTTAAAGAAAAATGGGCTGGTTTCTACTTTAGGTTTCCATGACTACCATAACTAAATATTAGTTTTTCTGGAGCGATTTCCAAATAATGGCCTAAAATTTTTCTTAGCATTGCACGTCCAACAATAAAGCGGTTACGATCACGGTCAAAATAAAACCTATCGGCTCGAGTTAGCTCATCTGAAGATAATATTTTTCTTAGTTCTATAATTTTTTCTTGTGTTTGTGCCAAAGAAATTGACCAAACATGTACATAATTTTTAGCAATTATTAGCTCTTTAGGAGCAATTGACCAATTGTTTTCTATCATAAAAAAGTTGGTTTTATTCCTTGCACTTAAGTTATTTACTGACTAGATATACCACTTATGTTAGTATGTTTGACCTAAAGCTTACCATCTCCCATACCTGGCAAAAACAAATCTTTAAGGGAAGACTGTGTAATAAAAAATCTTTTGAAAGGCTGTAAATTTATGAGCATTGACCTTTCGGTTAATTTTACAGGATTAAAATTTGAAAATCCTTTTTTGCTTGCTTCAGCACCACCAACAGAGTCTGAAAGTAATATTTTAAGAGCTTTTGAAGCTGGTTGGGGGGGAGTAGTAACTAAAACTATTGGGCTTCATCCAGTGATTAACGTTCGTGGCCCTAAGACAAAATTCTTACGTGCTTCAGCAGATTCTTGCCAAATTTCTATGAAAAAACGTCCCAATACTGCACTGCATTCTTCTTGGAATTGGGAATTAATTTCTGACAAAGTTTTAGATTGGTGGATTCCTAGAATTAGCAATATAAAAAAACAATATCCTGAAAAAATGTTAATTGCCTCAATTATGGCCGGCTCTGGTAGTGATAAAGAGTTAGCTCATTGGCAAGATCTAGCAAAGTCTTGTCAAGAAGCTGGAGCCGATGGACTAGAGCTAAATCTTTCCTGCCCACATATGGATCGTGAAGATATGGGATCAAATATTGGAAAAAATCAAGAGCTTTGTTCTTATGTTACTCAAGTAGTAAAAGAGGTTGCTAAAGTCCCGGTTTGGGCTAAGTTAACTCCTTCAACAACAGATATTGTTGTAGAAGCTAGGGCAGCTTTCCGCGGCGGAGCAGACGCTATTAGCTCTTCCAATACTTTTCCTTCGCTTCCATTAATAGATCCTGAAACTTTAGAATTTGAAATTCATGTGGATGGTTATGTGTCTTCTGGTGGGTTAGGTGGCCCAGCTATTTTACCTGTATCTTTGGCAAAAATGGCACAAATGACTTTAGCATTCCCTGAAAAAAGTTTTTCTGGTATTGGGGGAATTTCTGATTTTTCCCAAGCTCTAAACTATTTTTTATTAGGTTGTGGTACGGTACAAGTTTGTACTGCCGCAATGTTAGACCATGCTATTGGGCCAAATGTAATTAAAACATTAAAAACAGGTATGAAAGAATTTTTAGAAAAACATACTGATAAGGGTTGGTCTTGTTTAGAAGATTTTCGTGGTATTCGCCGCGAGCGTGTAGTAGCCCAATCACAAATTGCCCGACCCGATGGAGCAGACTATCATGGCGGACATGAAGCAGTAGAGGGTTATTCAGGAAGTAACTAAAATTTTTCAAACACCCCAAAAAAACCTAGTTATGCAAATTAGCTAGGTTTTTTATTGGTCTTTTTCAACTAATAATTCACTTTTCAAAGCTTCAAATTCTAGTTGTAACTCTTTTAATAGTTCTGGAGTATTTTCAATAGAAGCGTTATAACCAGCCTTTTCTAATTGATAACAAATCTTCTGCATACGCTTTGCCCCTAAATTGCTAGCATTACCTTTTAATGCGTGGGCTATATGCTCAATTTGTGAAAAATCCTCTGTTTCTATTGCTTGTTGTAAGTTAAGAAGCTTTTTTGGTGATTCTCCAATAAAAATATCTATTAACTCTGACACTAGATTTGGGTCTGTTTCATCTTGTAGTAGCCTTAAATTTTCTATAGCGGTTTTATCCAGTCTAGTTTCTAAATCAAAATTATGTTCTAAATTACTTGGCTTATTTTCTATAACTTCACTACTTTTATTAGCTTTATTAGTATCTATATTGCTAGTCATTATATTGTTCTCCACCGCTAAATTAGAATCTAAAGTTTTAGACTCACAACGCTCTAATGAAAGTTGTAATTGTTGTACATTAATAGGCTTACTAACATAGTCACTCATACCAACACTTAAACATTTCTCTTTATCACTTTCCATAGCTCCAGCAGTCATTGCAATAATATAGGGGCGTTTATCTTTGGGCCATTTTTGGCAAATTTGACGAGTAGCTTCTAAACCATCCATTTCTGGCATTTGTATATCCATTAACACTAAATCATAAGATTGTCTTTCTAAAGCACTTAAAACTTCTAATCCATTAGCAACTGTATCTGCTCTATAGCCCATTTGTTTAAGAAGTTGTATAGCTACTTTTTGATTTATAGCATTATCTTCTGCTAAAAGTATTCTAAGTGGTTTACGCTCAGCCATATTTTTATCAACATCTAATTTCTGTGGGCGGCGAATCCTGCCTGTATACCTACCAAAAAGTGCCATTAAAGTATCATAAAGATAAGAAATTTTGATTGGCTTGCTTACTAAAACTGCGTTAGTAATATCAGAAAACTTTGCTTGTTGTCCTAAAAAAGTCACTAACACTATAGGTATATTTACTTTATTAATTATTTTATTAAACTCAAAATCAATAATATTTGTAGACTCAATAGTTTGTATATCTAAAATAGCAACATTGAAAGTTTTTGTTAAAGTTAAAAGATCTATTGCATTTTTATAGTCCGTTTCTATTGTAGGTAACATTCCCCAACATTCAGCATAGTATTTCAGTATTTTTTGATTAGTTGGGTTATCTATTAAAATTAAAACTTTTTTATCTAACAACCGTGGTTGTTGTAAAGATAAGTAGGTTTGTAATTTTTCTTTGCTATGTTTAGCCTCAATGGTAAAACAAAAATTAGAGCCTTTTCCCACTTCACTTTCTACCCACATTCGACCACCTAATAGTTCACTTAAACGATGACTAATTGCTAAACCCAGCCCTGTTCCGCCATATTGACGAGTAGTAGAAGAATCAACCTGCGAAAATGATTGAAATAATCTATCAATCCTATCTGCTGGAATTCCAATTCCTGTATCTTTAACAGAAAATTTAATCTCATAATTACCATTACTTAGTAGTATACTATTAACACTAATTAGAACCTCTCCTTGTTTAGTAAACTTAACAGCATTGCTAAGTAGGTTAACTAGTATTTGTCGTAATCGAGTAATATCACTAACTAATTTACTAGGTGTTTCCCAATCAATCATGTAAGCAATAGTAAGATTTTTTTCTATTGCTTTTGGTGCGACCAAATCTATAGATTCTTCAACACAACTATAGAGGTCAAAATCTAAAAATTCTAATTCTAGTTTACCAGACTCAATTTTAGAAAAATCCAAAATATCATTAATTAATGTTAGTAAAGCATCCCCACTAGTACGAATAGTTTCAATATAATCTTGTTGTTCTGCTGTAAGTTTGGTATTTAGAAGTAATCCTGTCATACCAATAACAGCATTCATAGGAGTGCGAATTTCATGGCTCATATTTGCTAAAAAGAGGCTTTTAGCATTTGTGGCTTCTATAGTTTTTGCTTCTGATGCTAAAGCGTTATCTTTTAATTCTAAAGCTTGTTTTTCGGCCTGTTTAAGTTGGTTAATTGTATTTTTTAGCTCTTCAGTTCTTTCTTGTACTCTTGCTTCTAAAAGTAGGCTACGTTGTTTTAACCTACGTTCACTAAATTTCACAAAACCGTATATAGCTAAAATACTCAATAGAAAATAAATAGTATATGCACCCCAAGTCCGCCAAAGAGGTCTATCTACGGTAAAAACATATTTAGCCCCTGTTTCATTCCAAATTCCATCATTATTACAAGCTTTTACTATAAAAGTATAATCTCCAGGTTGTAAATTGCTGTAATTTACAGAACGATCCAAGCTTGCAGTTTTCCAATCAGTATCATAGCCTACTAATTTAATCTTAAATTTTACTTTTTCTACAGCTAGATAACTTAAAGCTGTAAAGCGAAACTCCAAGTCATATTTACCAGGAAATAAACTTAAAGTTTGTTTTGTACCAAAACTTCTACCATTTACCAAAACATCTTCAATAACAACAGGAGGGATTTTTTCATTAAACCTATTTTCGCTTGGGTCAAGAACTACAACACCTTTAATTGTTGGAAACCAAAGTTTTCCACTCTTAGTTTTACATCCAGCAGGTTGTGATGAGCCATTACATTGATTACTGTTCATTCCATCAGATTTATCATAGTTAATAGATTTAACTGTGCTAATTTTACCTTCAGCAAAACTATTTAATTCTGATTTAACTACTTGAAAAATCCCTTTATTACAACTAAACCAAAGGTTATTTCCTTCTTCTAGGATTTGAAAAATATTTCCAGAAAACAACCCTTCTTTTGGGGTGTAATAAACAAATTTGTCTGCCTCAAATCTAGCTAGCCCTTTAGCTGTACCAATCCATAAAACATTGTTTTCATCACAATATAATGAAAATACTTGCTTATTTAGCCCTATATCCTCACTAAAATTGGTAAAACCCTGACCATTAAACCGGCTTAGTCCTTCATTACTTGTTCCAATCCAAAGATTACCTTTTTTGTCTTCTGTTATTACTGTAATATTATTACTAGATAGACCTTCTGCTATAGTAAATTGACGTAAATTATTATCTTGGTAACTAAAAATACCATTTCCATTTGTACCTATCCAAAGACGACCTTGTTTATCTATATGTAAAGCTGTAATGTCATAATTAATTAGTGGACTTGACCATTGCCCATTTTGAAAAGAATTTAATCCAGAAACTGTTCCTACCCAAAGAGTGCCTTGAGAATCCTCTATAATACTGCGAATAGCATTATTTACTAAGCCATCTGATTGAGTATAAGTAGTAAATTTATTATCTTTATAAGAATTTAGTCCGCGTTCTGTACCAATCCAAATATTACCTTTGCTATCTTCATAAACTGTTCTAACAAAATTACTTATTAGTCCTTGATTAGTGCTATAAGAAATTATTTTACTATCTTTCAAACATTTCAAGCCTTCATTTGTACCAATCCATAAAATTCCTTCTCTATCTTCATAAAAACTACGTAAAGATGAATTATAGAGGTTATTTCTTGCCTCATAAGTGAGCATTTTTCCATTTCTAAAACAATTTAGGCCATTATTTGTACCAATCCAAACTATTCCATAACTATCAACATAAAAAGCACGGATAAAACTATCCAATAAACCATCATTAGTAGTGTAATTAGTCCATTTAGAGCCATCAAAATAATCTAAGCCTTCTTTTCCATACACCCAAATATTATGGTTTAAATCCTCAACAATTCCTCTAACACTTTTTACTAGAGTTTTTTCCTTTTCTGGAATGTCTTTAAAAACCTTATTATCAAAAATAATTGTGCCTGCACTATCTGTACCTAACCAAAGTTTTCCTTGTCGATCCTCATAAACTGCTCTAATAAAATTATTAGCTCCCTTTTCTTTGTCTTGGTAAGTAATAATTTTATCATCCTTAAATTTGTTTAAACCTTTGTCTGTACCCACCCAAATAGCTCCATCTATGCTTTCACAAATGGAATAAACTAAATTGCTGGCTAAACCTTCTTTAGTAGAGTAATTAGTAAATTCTTGATTTTGATAACTAGTTAATCCTCCTCCTATTGTAGAAATCCAAAGAGTCCCTTTTTTATCTACTAGTAAGGCCCAAACAGCATTACTTTTAAGTGCAGGTGTATTATTTTGGTCAAAAACCGTAAACTTTATCCCATCAAATCGAACTAAACCCTCATAAGTACCTAACCAAAGATATCCATCTTGAGTTTGAGCAATGGACAAAACACTATTTTGCGGCAATCCTTCTTGCCATTCTTCTAATCTATATTGGTCTAAGTCTTTTTTAGGATCTATTGCTAAAACATAAATAGCAGTAGAAAAAACAATTAAACAACTAATAAACAAACACTTAATATTATAAATAGTATGCTTAAGCATTCTGAAACCTTAGTCAATGGTATTACTAAGAATAATAACTATAAGTTAGAACAAGTATTTCATAAGAGCAATGAAAATTTTGAAGTTTTAAGATAATAACAAATTATTATAAAATTTTGTTAATTTGCTCCTAGCTCTCCAATACAGGTTGCTTTCCTGGAGAGTTGCCTATAATTTATCAAATTAACCTTTTTGACCTTTAACTATTTGAGGAGATTACCTTTGATGTCAACTGAAATACGTGATAATTGGACGCTAGAAGAAATAGAAGTAATTTATACATTACCATTACCAGAATTAACTTATCGTTCGCAAAGCGTTCATCGTATTTATCATTCTAATTCAGAAATACAAGGATGCGCATTATTAAGTATTAAAACGGGTGGCTGCCCTGAAGATTGTGCATATTGCCCACAAGCTGCACGTTATGACACTGATCTAAAAGCAGAACGTCTAATGAGTGTAGCAGAAACTTTAGCTGCTGCACGCAGTGCTAAAGAGCAGGGAGCAACACGTTTTTGTATGGGTGCTGCTTGGCGAAATGCTCCTAACAATTCAGATTTTGATCGTGTTTTAGAAATGGTTAAAGGTGTCCGTGAGTTAAATATGGAAGCTTGTTGTACTTTAGGAATGCTTACAAAAGAACAAGCTCAAGCTTTGGCTGATGCTGGTCTAACTGCTTATAACCATAATTTAGATACATCCCCAGATTTTTATGGTGAAATTATTTCTACTCGAACTTATGAAGATCGTCTCCAAACCTTGGATAGAGTACGCCAAGCAGGTATCTCGGTTTGTTGTGGTGGTATTATAGGCATGGGAGAAAATCGCCTTCATCGCTATAAGTTATTACAACAGCTAGCTAATCAAAATCCTCATCCTGAAAGTGTTCCTATTAATACTTTAGTTAAAGTAACTGGCACACCACTAGCTAATCAAGCTGACACAGATGCTTTAGAACTTGTAAGAATGATTGCAACAGCACGGATTTTAATGCCTAAATCTATGGTGCGTCTAAGTGCTGGACGATTGTCTTTATCTGACGAAGCACAAGCACTATGTTTTATTGCTGGAGCTAATTCTATTTTTATGGGAGAAAAGCTACTTACGACAGCAAACCCAACAAGTGACCGAGACACAGAGCTATTAAATAAACTGGGGATGCGCCTTCGTTCAGAAGAATTTAAAGAAAACAATATGGTGGAAATCGCTGATGGAGCTACTTGCTAATTTAGAACAAAGAGTTCTAAAAGAAATAGCAGAACTAGAAAAAGCAGGTTTACGCCGACAGTTAAACCCTCCAGCAGGGATAGATTTATCCTCTAATGATTATTTGTCGTTCTCAACTCATCCTGCTATTAAAAAAGCTATGGCAGAAGCAGCCCTAAAAGCTGGTTGTGGTGCAACAGCTTCGCGGCTTTTACGTGGCGAAAGAGCCGAATTTGCTTTAGTAGAAAGTAAATTTGCTAGATTTAAGGGGACAAAATCCGCACTTTATTTTGGTAGCGGTTATACAGCTAATATTGGAGTTTTAACCGCTTTCTTAAAACCAAACGATTTAGTTTTTTCCGATCAATTTAATCATGCTAGCTTGATTGATGGCCTTCGTCTTAGTTCAGCCAAAAAAATTATTTTCCCTCATTGTAATTTAAGTATTTTAGAAGAGTTATTAACAAAAGAAACCTGTTCTGGACAAAAGTTTTTGGTGACAGAATCGCTTTTTAGTATGGATGGAGATCAAGCCCCGTTAAAAGAATATGCCAATCTATGTAAAGCAACTAATACAGCACTAATAGTTGATGAAGCTCATGCAATTGGTATTTATGGCCCTCATGGTACAGGTTTAATTGAAAGTGAAGCTGTAGAGGTTTTTCTTTCTATTAATCCAGCAGGAAAAGCTTTAGGTGTTAGCGGTGCTTTTGTTGCCGGGCCAGATTGGGCAATTGATTATTTAATCCAACGCGCTCGTCCTTTTATTTTTTCAACTGCTCCTCCTCCTCCAATTGCGGCAGCACTTTCAACTTCTCTAACTTTAATTGAACAAGAACCAGAACGTAGAAAACAACTTCTTGAACTAGCTATTTACTTACGTGAACTTCTTATATTAAATGATATTGCTATTCTACATGGTAATTCTCATATTATTCCAGTGATGATTGGAGATAATGAAAAGGCAACAAAAATAGCTTTATCTGTGCAAAAGGCTGGTTTTGATGTTCGTGCTATACGACCTCCTACCGTGCCAGTAGGAACAGCACGACTAAGAATTTCCTTAAATATTAACTTAGACGAACCTACTCTACGCCAATTTACTAGCGTACTAAGAAAAGCTATTGATAATGTTTAACTTAGACCTTATAACCAATTTCTGGATATTCTGGCTTATCTAGTATATTGTTAGTTTTAACTGTTTCTAGCATTAAAAAATAAACCATCATAATAGCAAAAAAGATTACTAAGATTATTTTTAGCCATTTCATAACACACCCCCTAGTTAAAGAGTTATTTTTACTGCATTAAGTGTGCCAAAAATAATAAAAGCTAACTGTCTGTAAATAATTGTAAATACTGGAAATTATAATTAATAACCTGCCAGAAAAAATTTAAGTGTGAAATATTACTAATTTTATTTAGCTATATTCCACACTTGAAATTAAGAAAAACATTTATCAGACCTATTTTTTGATTAAAATTCTATTTATTTTCATAAAACAATTCTTGTTTATCACCTTTTCCAGCTAACCAGCCAACTAAAGCACCAACCCCAGCACCAATAGCCCCACCACCTAAAACAAAGGCTGCTGCTGCTGCATCGCCATCATCACCACCAATAGCAGCCATAGTTCCTGCTCCAACTGCAAAACCAGAACCAGCCCCAATTAATACACCTTTAGTAGGTCTTTTTTTAGTTAATTGATAAATTTTACCTATATCATTTTTGGCTATATCTTTGGTCTTTCCTTTTTGATCAATTACTATTGCATTATCAGAAACGGAATTTATTTTTGTCTTTATTGTTTTACCATTTTTTAATTCAATTAATACTTTTTCTTCTTTAACTAAACTATTAACTCTATTCCAATAAACATCATTTGACTCTCTTGGTAGTTGTGCAAATGCACTAATTGAGGTTAAACTTAACATAACTGCTAATAAAGAACTTAATAATAATTTTTTCATTTTTGCTTCTCCATATTATATATAAATTAGTTAGTTTTTGAATAATTTTTTAATTAAATAAATAAATATTATTTAGTAATTTTTTAATATATATTTATTTATTTAATAATCACTCTCTTTGTCATCAAGAATGCAGGGCAAGTAAAACCTTGCATTATTTCCGGCAAATTGGGATACTATTGCAGCAAAAATTTCTGCCCCTACTTTATATAAAACTTTCAAGCAAATTTTCTTTATGAGTTATGGCCTTTTTGTTACAGGAACAGACACCAATATTGGTAAAACTGTAGTGTGTGCAGCGTTAATCCATCGTTATCGCGCAAGTATGCCGCTATGTTATTGGAAGCCTATTCAAACAGGCATAGAAATAGATGATGATACGGCAACAGTAAAACAGTTAGCTGAATGCGATAAAACAGAGATTTTTGATAAAGGTTTTCGTCTGCCTCGTCCCTTGTCCCCTCATTTATCAGCACAACTAGCAGGTAAAAAAATCCGCACATCTCCATTAGTAAATTTAATAATTGTCCGATGTAAAACAGCTTGGATAATTGAAGGGGCCGGTGGTGTGATGGTTCCTATTAATGAAAAACAACTGATGATTGACTTAGCAGTAGGTTTTGATTTACCCGTTTTGGTTGTTGCTCGTTCAACCCTAGGCACTATTAATCATACTTTGCTAACTTTAACCGCCTTACGTGATAGAGGTTTGCAACCTGCTGGTGTAGTAATGGTTGGAGAAAAAAACCCTGACAACCGATTAGCAATTGAGCAATACGGTAAAGTGCCTGTAGTTGCAGAAATGCCCCATTTTTCTAGCCTTACACCTTACACTTTAAGCCAATGGTCACAAAATAATTTTGATTCTGAAAATATTTTAAGACCATATCTAGGCCAAAATCACTAATAAGGGTAATTAGATGAAGGATTTAATAGCTAAAGATCGTGCTTATTTGTGGCATCCATACACACAAATGCTTACAGCACCTTCCCCGCTTCCAATTGTTAGCGCGAAAGGTGTTTATCTTTATACTGCTGATGGACAAAGGCTTTTAGATGGTATTTCTTCCTGGTGGGTAAATATTCATGGTCATAGCCACCCAAAATTAAATGAAGCTTTAGCTACTCAAGCTGCTAAACTAGAGCATGTTATTTTTGCTGGTTGTACTCATCCACCAGCCGTTGAGCTAGCAGAAAAATTATTAGCTGTACTTCCAACTGGGCTAACCAAAGTTTTTTACTCCGATAATGGTTCAACTGCTGTTGAAGTAGCCTTAAAAATGGCATTTCAATATTGGCAAAACCTGGGCGAGAGCAAACGACAAGTTTTTGTTACTCTACATGACGCTTATCATGGTGATACTGTAGGCTCAATGTCACCTAGCGAGTCGTCTATTTTTACTGCTCCTTTTAAGCAACTACTTTTTCCTGTCTCCCGTGCCTTTTCTCCCTATTGTTACCGCTGCCCAGTAGGGTTAAGTCGGGATACTTGTCAAATAGATTGTTTAAGCTCACTAAAAAAAATACTAGAAGAAAACCAGGACAAAATAGCAGCCGTGTTAGTTGAACCAATGCTACAAGGTGCTGGAGGGATGATCATTTGGCCTAAAGAATTTTTAAGCCGTGTTCGCAAGCTCTGTGACCAATATAATACTTTACTAATTGCGGATGAAGTATTTACAGGCTTTGGACGTACAGGAAAAATGTTTGCTTGTGAACATGCTGAAATTACACCCGACATTATTTGCCTCTCTAAAGGCTTAACTGCTGGTTATTTACCTTTAGCAGCAACAGTTGTTAAAGAAAAAATTTATGAAGCTTTTTTAAGCTCTGACAGACAAAAAACCTTTTTCATGGTCATTCCTACACTGCTAACCCTTTGGGATGTGCTGTTGCAATAGCAAGTTTAGAGATTTTTCAAACTGAAAATGTTTTAGCACGTGTGCAGGAGCTAGAAAAATTATTCCTTAAAAAACTAACTCCTTTGGCAGATCTGCCTATTGTTGGAGATGTTAGGGTTATAGGGGGTGTTGGTGTTTTAGAACTCGTTACAGATAAAAAAACTCGTTCGGCTGGTGGATATTTAGCCGACATTGGGCCTAAACTTGCCAAAAAATTCTTGCAACGAGGCTTGTTGATTAGACCTTTGGGAAATGTAGTTTATTTTATGCCTCCCTATGTTATTACAAATGAAGAAGCTAGCTGGGGTTTAGATGAAATTACTGAAGTAATAACAAAATTAGCAAATAGTTGATAATAAATAAAAAACTTTAATTTAGAAAATTTTTACAAGTATTTAAAATAATATTGTCTCTGCCCTACCTTTCAAAGTGCTTTTACAATGGAGTTTTGATGATATTTTTTTATTATCTTACAAACATGAAATTATTTGCCCTCCGTTTTTTACAAAACTTACTTTCAGTAAATTTTATTTTGATTATGTTAGTTTCATACAACCTAGCCAAAGCTCAGGAAAACATATCTGAAGGAAAAATTGAAAAAAAGAAAGAAAATACTCAAACAACAAAACTTGAGATAAATAAAGATATCGAACAAGAAATAACCTACGGCAATAAACACATTTATCAACTACAACTTACTAAGAATCAATATCTACGTATCTCAATAAAACAAAAAGGAGTAAATATAAAATCTACAATTTTTGACCCTGATAAAATTCCAGTTGTTGAATTTGAAGGGTTTGGAAGTAATCAAGGCTTAGAAGAAATTTTCTTAGTTACACAAAAAACAGGTCTTTATAGCTTGGAATTAAACAGTTTAGAAGAACAAGTTATTGGAAAATATAAAATAGGAATATCAAAATTAAGGGAAGCAACTCCACAAGATGTTGAATACTTTAATGGTTTTATTGATGCCTACAAATTTTTCTCGCAAGCTTATCAGCTTAATACAGAACAATCAAAAGACTCTATAGAAAAAGCTATAGAAAATTACATTAAGTCTTTATCTATATATGAAAAAATAGGAAATATTGAAGGACAAGCTAACATAAATGTTTTTCTTGGAATAGCATACACCATAATAGGGAGAAATGATCAGCTTTAGAATGTTTGAACAAAGCACTTGCTAAATGGAAACAGTTAGATAACCCTAGCAGTGAAGCTAATACATTACTGCGCTGGCTCTGACCTTGTATACCTAAATGGGGAATTTCAAAATGATATCAGGCCACAAGTACTTGTGGCCAAAAAGGAAAAATCACTTAACTAACTCAGGCCAAAGTAAAGGTTCAATTGTTGCCCAACAGCTATTGGCGGTAATAAGAAGAGGTATTAAGTAACTTAGGATTAATATCTAAAACAGAATCAAATAAAGGAATTTGAGGAGAATTAAAAGCAGTTTCATAAAGGATAGGACGAGAAATAGATTTAGGGCGAAGTTTGGATTTATCCCATTTGCAAGAGTATTCAACTAATAAAGTAGAATCATATTCAGCACGAAGTTTACCATCCCAATAGCTAACTTGAACTGGAGTTTTGGGTAAACCTTCCTCAATATAAATTTTCCACTTGTTAATACGAGCAAAACCATGCTTGTCAGTTTTTCTTTCCCAACATTTTCTGCTAAAAGCTAGGTGTAAGTCGCTATGGGTAACTGCTCGTCCGCAAGCAGAAGAGAGAACTGCTAAAGGAGATAATTTTCCATCGTTGCGGTGTCGGTGAGCAAAATGAGCAAGAGTGTTGTGATCATGGATAAGTGAATGATGAAGTTCAATAGCTTGCTCCACAGTTTTGCATTTAGACCAAGCATATTCTCCAACACGAGCCTGAATCCCAAATTGAGACTCTATTAAATTCTGCCAAGGATGGCCTTTATCATTTTTGTGGTGATAAATATTTAATCTTTTATTCACTTTCTCAAAAGCTTTAGAGATAAACTGGCCTCCATTATCACTAACCACTACTTCCCAACATCCAAATTCTGACAAAGCTAAATAATAGACTCTTAATAATACTCCAGCATCTTGGCTAGTTGTTAGTGAACCAGCTAATATAGTTCTTGAGTATCCTTCTAATAAAAGGCAGGAGTAAAGCTGTACTCCTTCTGGCTTTGCATCCAGATAACGAAAATCCACAAAAGTATGCTCAAATGCTCTGCCTGATTTTAGTGGCCCTTCTTTACTTTCTTTTACTAGCGTAAGAACTGGACGAGTTGGAGCTAAATTTAGCTGGCGATTTAGCTTCATAATTTTTTTATAGTTGTTTCAGCTAATTTAATCCCATAATCGCGTTCTAAGTAACCTTGGATTCTAAACCAACCAGCATATCCATATTTTTCTTGTAACTCTAAAACGGCTCTTATTGTCCCAAACTAAACTTTTCTGTTGGTGGTTTTGGCTTACTAGAATGGTCAAAGAGCCAAGGCTGAGTATTTTTCTCTCTTAATTGTGCTTTATATCGTCTTATCGATTTATGAACTGTATGTCTAGTGTAACCTAAAAGACAGGCTATAGTTTTTTCGCTAAATCCTTGTTCCATTAGTTTTACCATTTCTAAACGACACAATTGAATTTCTTTTGGAATTGGATACTTAATTTGACTGCTAAATTCTTCATATTTCCAAAAAAAGTATCTTTCCAAAAGAGATTTTACTGTTTTGTGATCTATTTGGTAATTACTGCTTTGGCTTATTACTCTTGCTAATTCTCGGTCTGCTATCTTGGGTACACAACATTTGAAGTACAATAAACTTACTATTATTCTTTCTGGTGTGTAGGGTTGTCTTGAACTTCTTTGTTCTACTAATCCTGCTACACCTTCTTTTCTAAATTTTTCTAGCCATTGTCTTAGTGTTGTATAAAATTGATTCAGATTTTGTGCTTGCTCTTTTATTGTCACTTTTCCTGCTAAAATTGGTGCTATCGCATGATATTTCTCTTGTTCTGAACAACTTATTGGCACTTCATCAAAACTTAGCTTAAGTTGCTCCATTTTTTCAAGCCTCCTACTATTAAGATTGGCTTGATAATTTACATCTGCATACTTTTTTCTTCAATATCTCTGTCTTTCTTAACCCATATCTATCACTGAGCTAATTTTTACCCACTATATTTTGTGGCTTGATATCATTTTGAAATTCCCCATTTAGGTATACAAGGTCAAAACCTGTGCCATCCCTCTACTTATTCCTGATAGCGTTGCTTTTAACAACATTAATCCTTTTAGTGCTTCTCCTATTGCTTTACTCTCGCCTTATTGTTTCTATATCTGCTTTTATTAATATACTTATTGAATACACTTATTTTGGAGGTCAGTCTCTTTTCATTTCTTTCTCCTATGGTTTAGTTTTCCAGGTTTGCTGATTGCCCTTAAAAAAAAGTAACCTCAAAAATCTGTCTACATGAATCAACAAATAGTAGTGGGCCAGCAGATTTAGTATTTCTTTATGGAAGCAATAGAGGTTTTTACCTAAGTAGTTGGAGGATTTTAATGGAGATGGTACTGACACAGTGGTGGTCGATATGAAGTCCCTACATCAATATTTTATTTAAGAAACTCAAAATACAGAAGGTTTTGCTGACTTAATATTTCTTTATGATCACTTTTCAAATAGGGAGGTTTTACCCATAAGTTGGAGATTTTAATGGAGATATTGATACAATAGGTTTATATGGAAAACTTCATTAATATTTTACTTAAGAAACTCAAACACAGAAGGTTTTGGTTGACTTAACATTTCGCTTTCCCAACAGCTTGCTCCTTTGAAGAGAAACATCCAATAGTTGGCAATTGGGCCAGAACTTCGGTAGTTTTAGAGACAGAAAACTAACATATTGCAAAATGCAATACTGAAAGTCTGTTGTTTTGAAACAAGTTTCAAAAATTTATTTTCTAGGTAATACTGAAATAACCGTTCAGTATTACCTTTCACCATTACTAAATTAATTTAATTTCTTCCACATTAAGAATTTAAACAATGCAACAAAATATTGTAGACATCTAAAATAAAACTAAAGCACCTGCAACATATCTACTTAGTGTCATAGTGGTGTAGTATTTGTTAAAAATAAGTATAAAATATAACCAGAAAATAGTAGTAATGACGCAACAGCAATACCGGGGCAAGAAAAGCACTAGAAGCTAGAAAAATATTTAGCACAACGGATAAAACCACAATGGTTAAAACCTCTACTGTGTTATCTTCCTTCATAAAGCTAAAGTCTTTTTTAGATACAAACGCGTAAATCATTAGCCCACCGCAGTGCTCTAGGGCGAAACTCCAGATTGAACAATGGATGCTGATTATTAATAGCTAGAATTGCTAGAAGTGGAAGGTTGAAATATTCCCATTAAAGTAGTAAAGCCAAATAAAGCTAATAGATTAATACCTTTTACTAGCCTAACAGCTTGTGTCCCAATTACAGCACCAATTAAGACAAACAATGAAATCCAATTATGTTCAATAATTGCAATCATTATTGAGGAAAAGAAAATCCTATTCCAACGCTTACCATTGCAAATAAAATTCCGGCAAAAATAGTCCATATACTCATGAATAAAACTTACTCTTTCTGCTAGGGGTGCTGTTGCAGCAGTAGGTTTGCTAGCTACTTCCCAAATTATTTGCACTACCTCAAAGAATTTTGTTTTGGTCTTGTTCTTTGAAAGAAACCTGCTGTTGTTCTCTTCCTTTACCTAACTATTTTGATATCTTCTGTAAGCACCACTATGTTTATGGGTATTTTAGCATTGGCTGAAAAAATATTCCCTAAATTTACATTTTTCTAAAAAAGGTGTTCCATGATACTAGATAGTTTTGCTAGTTTAGAAATTTTAATCAGCCTTTGAACTTAGAGTTTGTCAGCCAGTTTCTCTTTTTCACTCTAGTTTCCTTGGAACAACTTTGAGATGAGGTGCTTTTGGGCAGTCTCTAAAACTAGTTGCTTGTAATTAGGAATCTGCAAATTGTGCCAATTACTGTAACAAGGAAGATTTTTGCCCTTATGATTATCTTTGAAAACAGCCTCTAAATCTGCTGCTAAACGTTTGCAAAAATGGGCGGATAAGGCACCAAAGCTCATATAGTAGTCCCAAATTTCCGCTTCAGGGAACTGAAACATCAAAGTTTGTTGAAGGGATAAACTGGTTTTTGGAAGAAAATTATTAGGAAAAAGTCAGTTATTATCTGCCATATATTATTAATAGCAAGTAAAGATATGTGCAAAACGGGTTTAACTATTAAACGAATACCTTTGAGCTATCAAAATTACAGTCGGCATAACTGATAAAGCAAAGCTTTCGAATTCGAAAATAACACACCCAATCCAGAGCACTCCAAAAGCTTTAATTGAAAGTCGTTTAACAAAATTTAATGATCCTAAAGAGCTTAAAAAGGAGCTTTTAATACCTTTAAGGCTTCGTACTGGCAGAGATTTTTATGTTGGCATAGTCGATGAGTCCAATTAACTTTTGAACTAATGCTTATAAAAACTGATTCTAGGATTTCTTTATTAGAACAATTTCATATGACGAGTGGATTCTGAAAGAAACAGAGTTGTTTGACAAACTTTAAAAGAAGCATCTAGTGTAACCTAACAAAATGACAACACTTATTGGTTTGATGATAGAATGATATTCTTAATCGTCAAAAGGCTGATTGGGAATTGCTGGTTTGATGGGCAGTATAAGTTTTAGAGGTAAAACCCAAGAAAATTTCTTCCTGTTTCTACTTCTTGGAGAACACTTTAAATATATAGGAACATCTACGGCAACGGGTCTTGTATAACAAACATCTGTTTAACTTGTTGGATAAAAACAATATGTTTTATGCTTTCCTAGCCCAGTTACTTTTTTACTACCATCAAAAACTTCGGCAACTTCAATAGTGTTAAGTGCAATCGTGATGAGGACAAGTAGTTACTTGGCTATCAACGGCTAGCTTTTAAAAACATAATACAAGGCAATTCTTTCTAATCATTAAGATGGGAAGTTTCACCCAATGGACAGTCCAAGGATAATCAGTTGGCCCATAAATAGCAACAACAGGTGTTTGCATCACATGGCTATGTGCATTAGTCCACTATCGTTACAAACCAGCAAATCACATTGGTCAACCAAAGAATGGCTTGAGGGATGTTTGTTTCACCTGCGGTAATAATAATATTTCGACAACCTTCTAAAGCTTCCTTAATCTCATTACATATTTCATTTTTGGCCCCTAGCATTACTAAAAAAGCCTTTGGAAATCGCCCAGTTAACTTAATAATCAACTCTCGACAGCGGGCAGGTTGCCAACATTGTTTCCAATGCATTGTTGGAGATGTTCCCATTTGAATCCTAAATTATTAAAGAGTTAGGCTTAATTTGTCGGCTTGTCAAAATTGCCATGCAACAGCCTGATCGCTATCAGCAATACAAAAAGGAGGCTGATTAAGTATAATTTTCATCTACGCCTGTGTTTGAGCAAGATAAAGAAGGATCAACTTCATGTTGGGCCTCTCCACTTTTGTGCCTACTGTAGATAAACCTGCAATGATCCGGGCCAACCCGGACTAAGCGAACATGCTCAACCCGGTATTTAGCACGCCAAAACTTACCATTGTGTTAAGAAATGATGAATTACTATGAAATTTCACTTCAATAATCATATTGCAAGGTTGCTATGTCGAACTTTGAGGGTATTATGCTGAACCAGTCTGATCAGCTTTGATGATTTTTTAGAAAATACTGTAGTTTTTGGGAACATCCTGCACCTTCTGAAATATACTCACAACTCGTGTTATTGCTCTTCGTTTGAGGTGAAATTCAGCATCAGGAAAATGTTTAAGGCGCGGCAATTGTTGAGTATATAAAATAAAATTACCTAAAGTTATATACAAATAAGGATTTTAATTTCTGATGGGTTTGGTTGAGGAGGTTTTCTTAAAAAATAGTACTATAAATGCGTAAGAATTTTTCAAAGTCAGACATCCGAAACAATATTCAAAATTGTGGAAGTACATTTAATTTAGCTACTTTTGTTTTAGTGAGAAAAATTTCAAGGAAAAGAAATACCTGCTTCTTTCCTCAAAATCCTAAATAATTACTTTGGCACTACTTTGCCTTCCATATCTTGTGGAATAACTGATCCATAATGCAAGATCGTGAAGGGCAATGTCTTTAATGTCTAGATTCGTACGATTAACGCCAGTGTCATCTGTTGATGCTGTATTAGAAAGATCTTATGCCAGTCGTGGTTAGTATCGTTCGTTTTGTATCTGTTTTCAAAGTATAAATTTTCATTTAGTCCAATTGAGCTGAGTGAATGCCAGTTTAAGT